>JAPPKD010000160.1 GCA_028820215.1 Spirochaetaceae bacterium
CAGTCTCTGGGAGGGCTTCTCTTCCCCAGTCGTCACAGGAATGGAATGCACCCCTCCGTCTCTGAATTCCTCCGGACTATGTACATGTGTTGTACGTATGCGGGTTGTGTGCCAGGGTCGCGGGCGAACGAACATCGTGGAGGTGGCGAAGTGGCAGATTCTCTGGGGGAAGGCGACACCGAGACGACCGCCGCACCCGTTACGATCAGCGAGTTCCGCGCCCGGCTCGCGGAAATGGTCGGTCGCGCCGAACGGGGTCAGGAAGTCGTGATCGCCCGTGGCCGGCAACCGGTGGCGAAGCTCGTGCCCTTGCGGATGAAACCTCGACGCCGCCTGGGACTGCTCAAGCAACTGCTGAGTACGGAAGACCTGGAGGCGCTCACGGAAGCGGTCGAAGCACCCTTGTCACCGGCCGATCAGGCCGCCCTGGAAGGGGAGCATACCGACGCCCTCGGAATCGCCCGGCGACAGGCGCGCAGCTCTCCATGAGGCTTCTTCTCGATAGTCACACCCTCTTCTGGGCGATCTCCGAAGATCGGAAGCTCTCCGGCACGGCGCAACGGCTCATTCTCGACGAGGAAAACGACGTCTTCTACAGCCCGGTGAACCTGTACGAGATCACGTTCAAGGCACATCGTGGCCGGATGCCGGAGGCGGCCAGGCATGTGCCCGAAACGGCGCTGGCGTCGGGCTTCGAAGAGCTCGCCCTGACAACGCTGCATCTCGTCCACGCGGCGCGTCTCGACTGGTCTCACGGCGATCCATGGGACAGAATTCTCTTGGCGCAGGCAACGCTGGAAGACCTGCATCTGGTTTCGGTCGACGCGGCATTCGATGCGCGAACCGACAGGCGACTGTGGTAACAGCCGCGGAGGGTAGGAAGCAGTCTTGAACTACATGCGTTCCAGGGGCCGCATGCCGAGGACGAGCATGCCGTTGCGGAGCGTCTGACGCGCGGCGTCGACCAGGAGCAACCGGCCGTCGCGCAGGGGCGGGGGCGCGTCCAGCACCGGGCAGGCGTGGTAGAACGCCGTGAAGGCGCGGGTCAGCCCGTACAGGTAGTCGGCCACCACGTGCGGGCTGGCCTCCCTGAGCGTGCGGGCCACGGCGTCGGGGAAGCCGGCGACCGCCTTGGCCAGCTCCAGCTCGGCGGCGTCGGCCAGCAGGCTGAAGTCGGCGCTCTCCGGGAGCTCCTGCCCGTGGCGGCGCAGCAACGCGCACATGCGTGCGTGTCCGTACAGCAGGTACGGGCCGGTGTCGCCCTCGAATGCGAGCGCCTCCTCGAAGTCGAAGCGCACCATTTTCTCGTTGGCGACGCGCAAGATGCTGTAGCGGACCGCGCCGTGGGCGACCGCCTCGGCGCGGTCGCGGTCGAAGGCGACGCCCCGCTCGGTCAGCGCCCGGCCCGCGCGTTTCACCGCTTCCGCCATGAACTCCTCCAGGAGCACCACGTTGCCGGACCGGGTCGACATGCTGGCGTCGTCGAGGCTGAGGAAGGCGTAATGCACGACCTCGGGCGCCGTGGCGCCCAGCAGGTCGATCGCGGCGGTGAGCTGCCGGTGGTGCAGCCGCTGGTCCTCGCCCAGCACGATCAGGTTGCGGCCGGCGCCGCTGTCGATCTTGTCCAGGGTGTAGGCGATGTCGCGGAGCTGGTACATGGAGGTGCCGTCGGAGCGTTCCAGCACCACCACCGGATTGCGTGACGGCAGGTCGTAGCCGTCAAGGTCCAGCACGGAGCGGCCCTCCTCGTCGGTCGATAGCCGGCCGGTGTGGCGAAGGCGCTCGATCACCTCCCGGGTGCGGCCGCTCCACAGGTACTCCGACTCCTTGTCGAAGCGGTCGTGGCGGATGTCCAGCGCCTCCAGGATGGCGCGCTGGCCGGCGACGCAGACGTCGACGATGGCGTCGAAGCGGCGCCGCGTGCCGGCATCGCCCTGTTCGAGCTTGCGCAGCAGGTCGAACGTCTGCCGCTCCAGGTCCGGGTCCCGCTCCAGGCGGGCGTTGGCCTGCACGTAGAGGTCCAGGATCTCCGCGAACGGCACCTGCCGGTCGCCGGCGGCCAGCACCAGCAGCGCGATCTGCTTGCCGACGTCGTTGACGAAGTAGCGCACCTCCAGGCCATAGCCCTCGAAGCGCAGCAGCCGCGCCAGCACGTCGCCGATCAGCGCGTTGCGCGCGCGCCCCACGTGCGGGGAGGCATTCGGGTTGATCGAGGTGTGCTCCAGGAGCGCCGTGCGGCCGATGCCGGTGCCGTTCGACCCGTAGGACGCGCCGGCGGCGCGCACGGCGCCGACGGCGCCGGCGATCAGGTCGCCCGGATCGACGAAGAAGTTCAGGTACGCGCCGTCGGCGGACACGCTCCGGAAGGCGGCCGGCAACTCGACGGCTACGGCCAGCTCGGCGGCGATCTGCGCAGGAGCGCGCCGCAGCACCCTGGCCAGCGGGAAACAGGGTACGGACAGATCGCCGAGCGACGGATCGGGGGGCGTGGCGGCGCTCAGCGCGCCGGCGTCGGCGCCGGGCGCCAACACGCCGAGAGCGGCGGAGA
Organism: Spirochaetaceae bacterium; assembly: GCA_028820215.1. The sequence continues at coordinate 2,549 of JAPPKD010000160.1, forward strand.
CCGCATCGAGCGCCATGCCGCGATAGTTCTGCATCGGCGCACGCTACGGTTACCGGCACGATCCCGCAAGGGGATCACTCGCTCGCGCGGCGGTGCCATAATCCCGGTATGAAATTGCGCGAGCTGGTGGCGGTCGAGCGGGTGGTGTTCCTGCGCAACCGCGACAAGCGTGCCGCGCTGGCCGAGCTGGTGCATGCGGCCGCCCGCTCAGGTGGTCCGCTGGACGTGGAGGCGGTGATGGACGGCCTGTGGCAGCGCGAGCTTGCGCTCAGCTCGCGCATTTCCGACCGCATCGCGTTCCCGCATCTGCAGATCCCCGGCTTCGGGCGGACGGTGGTGGTGATCGGCCGCTCTTTCGACGGCGTGAGCTACGACGCCGGCGAAGACGGCCACGTCGCGCTGATCTTCCTGATCCTTGGCGATTCGCTGGACCCCGACGGGCACGTGGCGCTGCTGGCCGACATCGCCGCCACGCTGCGGGACAAGGGCCTGGTCGAGCGGCTGCTTCAGGCCGACCGCCCGGAGTCGGTGTGCCGGCTGCTCATAGGTCCGGACGGGGCGCCGAGCCGCGCCGGCGCCGACCGGATCTCGGCGCGGGTGCTGGTGCACGCCGGGGCGCTGGCCGCGGAGGTGGAGGCCAGCACGGTCATCCTGCACGTGGACGAGGTCTCGCGGCCCATGGTGCGGGAGTTCGGCGCCGCGGGCGGCTTCGGCATTGAGCGCCGCGCGGTCCTGGCCAGCTCGCATCCGGCTTCGGAGGCGTCGCTTCCGGCGGGATTCTCGGACCAGGTGCTGATTCCGTTCTCGGTGCCTTCGCGGTCCAGCCAGGTGGAGGTCGCCATCCTGCTGGCGTTGTCCCGCGGCGTGATCGACCACGCCGACCGCGTCGTCAGCGTCTTCGGCCTCCCGGACACCGGCGTGCTCGACACGGTGGTGGTCACGGACGTGGGCGTGGAGTTCGAGACCTTCGCGTCGGTCCGCCGGCAGCCGCTCGCGGCGATGGCGCGGCGCGGGGTGCTGGAGCGGGTGCTGCAGATCGGCCGCGAGCTCGCTACCCAGGGACGGGAAGGCCGGCCGGTGGGCGCGCTGTTCGTGGTCGGCGACCACGAGCGCGTGCTCGGCCACACCAGCCAGCTCGTGATGAACCCGTTCCGCGGCTACCCGGACGACGAGCGCAACCTGCTCGACCCGGCGCTGGACGAGACGATCAAGGAGTACGCGCTGATGGACGGCGCCTTCGTCGTTCGCCGGGACGGCGTGGTGGAGTCGGCCGGCGCGTTCCTGAGCGCCCCGGCCTCACCCGCGCAGACCCCCGGCCTGGGCGCCCGTCATGCGGCGGCGGCGGCGATCACCGCCGCTACCGACGCCCTCGGCATCGCCGTATCGGAGTCCTCGGGCGAGATCCGCATCTTCAAGGGCGGCCAGCTCGTCCTCACCATCGGCTGATCGGAGAACCCGCCGCGTCGTCAGGGGCGGCCGCCCTTGTCAGGGGCGGGTGCGCTTGCGGTCGCGGGGGAAGAGGGCGGCTTCCTTGACGCTCTCCAGGCCCAGCACCTTCTGGGTAAGGCGCTCAAGGCCGATCGCGAAGCCGCCGTGCGGCGGGCAGCCGTAGCGGAATACCGACAGGTAGTCGGCCAGCGACTCGACCGGCAGACCTGCGGCCTCGATGCTCTCGGCCAGCAGGTCGTGCTGCTCGATGCGCCGGCCGCCGGTGGTGATCTCCACGCCGCGGAACAGCAGGTCGAACGACATGGTCTTGCCGTCCGGCGCCGGGTGCGTGTAGAAGGGCCGCTTACGGCGCGGGTCGCCGTACACGAAGCAGCCGTCGGTGCCGTGCTCGCGCTCCGCCCAGGAGCAGAGCTCGCGCTCCACCTCCGGCGAGACCTCGTAGACCCGCCGGCCGAGCAGCTCGGAGGCCAGTTCGAGCGCCTGGTCGTGGTTCAGTCTCGGCAGCGCGTCGACCGCCTCCGGCGCCGGCACCGAGGCGCCCCAGGCGTCGAGCTCGCGGCCGTTGCGCTCGGCGATCGCGGCGAAGATGGTCTTCAGGATGCGCTGCTCCAGGTCCATCAGGTCGTGCTCGCTGTCGATGAAGGCCATCTCCACGTCGAGCGACACGTACTCGTTCAGGTGGCGGGGAGTGTCGTGCTTCTCCGCCCGGTAGGCGTGGCCGATCTCGAACACCCGCTCCAGGCCGGATGCGACCATCGCCTGTTTGTAGAGCTGCGGCGACTGCGCCAGGAACACGTCGCGGTCGAAGTAACGCACCGCGAACAGGCCGGTGCCGCCCTCGGTGCCACTGCCGATCAGCTTGGCGGTCTTGATCTCCGTGAAACCCTCACCGCGCAGATGGCGGGCGAAGCCCTCGACGATGGTCGCCTGCACCTTGAACACGTCCAGCAGCTTGGGAATGCGCAGCGCCAGCATGCGGTGGTCGAGTTGCGCGTCCAGCGACAGGTTCTCCGGCCGGCCGTTGACCGCCAGCGGCAGGTCCGCCGCAGCCGTCGACAACACGCGGTGCCCGGTGACCTGCACCTCGAAGCCGCCGGGCGCACGGTCGTTGGCCTCCACCGTGCCGGTCGCCGTGATCACCGACTCGGAGGACAGGTCCACCGAGCCCGGGAACACAAGCTGCGCGATGCCCGAGCGGTCGCGCAGCAGCACGAATGCCACTCGCCCGAGCGAGCGCACCCGGTGCACCCAGCCGGCCACCGCGACCTCGCGTCCGCGTCGATCTCCGATATCGGCCACCAGGGTCCGTTCGGACCACGAGCCGGCGTCCGCCATCACTGTCCTCCTATGCGGGCCTGCAGCATCCGCCGCAGGGGCTCCGGGGCCGCGCGTCCGCCGGTTCGCTTCATCACCTCGCCGATCAGGAAGCCGACAGGCCGCCCGTCGCCCTGCCGCAACTGCGCGGCCGCCTCCGGGAACGCTGCGATCGCGGCATCGACGTACCCATTGAGCTCCGCTTCGTCGGCGATCAGCCGCAAGCCCTGCCGCTCGACCACGTCGGCCGGGTCCAGGTCGTCGGCCAGCACGGACTCCAGCACTCCCTTGGCGATCTTGCCGGAGATGGCGCCGGAGTCGATGAGCTCCAGCAGCTCGCTGAGGCGGCCGGCGCTCAGCGGCGAGTCCGCAATCGCCATGCCGGTCCGGTTCAGCAGCCGGCGCACGTCGCCCGCCAACCAGCGGGCTGCCTGCTGGGCATCGGCGCCGGCGGCGACCGCCCGCTCGAACAGCTCGGCGGTCGCCCGCTCCTCGCTCAGGAACTCCGCCTGTGCGCCGGACAGGCCGTGATCGGTTGCCAACCGGTCGCGGAGTGCCATCGGCAGCTCCACCTGCGCGGCGTCCACCGATTCCAGGAACGACGCGTCCGGCCGCAGCGGCGGCAGATCGGGCTCCGGGAAGTAGCGGTAGTCGGAGTCGGACTCCTTCACCCGCATTGGCGTGGTGACGTCGCGGTTCTCGTTCCACTGGCGGGTCTCGACCCGCACGCTCCGTCCGGCCTCGAGCTCCTGGCGTTGGCGGTCGAGCTCGAACTCGATGGCGCGGCCGACGAACTTGAAGGAATTGAGGTTCTTGATCTCCACCTTGCTGCCCAGGCCGGCGCCCGCGTGATTGATCGAGACGTTGGCGTCGCAGCGCAGCGACCCCTCCTCCATGTTCCCGTCGCACACCCCGAGGTGGCGGACCACGCGCCGGAAATACTGCAGGAAGGCGATCGCCTCGTCACCCGAGCGCAGGTCCGGCTCGGTGACGATCTCCACCAGGGGTGTGCCCGTGCGGTTGAAGTCCAGCAGGGAGACGTCGCCCGCGTGGATCATCTTGCCGGCGTCCTCTTCCAGGTGCACTTCCCGGATCGCCACCGGCCGGGTGGGGGAGAGCGGCGCGGTCAGCGAGCCGCCGGCGCCGATCGGCGCGCCGTACTGGGAGATCTGGTAGTTCTTGGGAAGGTCGGGGTAGAAGTAGTTCTTGCGCTCGAACACCGCCTCGGCCGACAGCGTGCAGCCGACCGCCTGCGCGACCACGTAGGCCATGCGCGCCGCCTCCCGATTCAGGGCCGGCAGTACGCCGGGGAAGCCAAGGCAGATCGGACAGACCCGCGTGTTGGGGTCGCCGCCGAACGCGACCGGGCAGCCGCAGAACACCTTCGTGCGGGTGTCGAGCTGGATGTGGATCTCCAGCCCCACGAACGTATCGAACGCGCCCCGTTCGGTGTGGGCGCCGCTCATCGCCAGTCCTCCGAGTATCCCTGCGGCCGGGCGGGCGCATGCGCCGCCGCATACCGGGCCGCCACGTCCAGCAGCAGCCGCTCCCCGAAATTGGGTCCGATCAACTGCATCCCGATCGGCACCCGCGGCTGCGGCGTCGGGAAGCTCACCGCCGGAGCGCCGGCCAGGTTGGCGACGGTCGTGTACAGGTCGGCGACCTTCTGCTCGAACGGATCCAGGCGGGCGCTGCCGCGCGCGAACGGCGGCACCGGGTAGACCGGCATGAGCAGCAGGTCGACCTGACCGAACAGGCCGGCCAACTCGTCGCGCAGCGCCGTGCGCACGCGCTGCGCGCGCAGGTAGTAGCGGTCGTGGAAGCCGGAGCGCAGCACGTAGGTGCCGGCCAGGACGCGGAGCTTGACCTCGTCCCCGAATCCCTCGGAACGGGAGGCGATGATCGTCTCGTCCGCCGACTCGGCGGCGGCGCGCGCCCCATAGCGAACGCCGTCGAAGCGGGCCAGGTTGGCGCTGGCCTCCGCGCACGAGATCACGTAGTAGGCGGCGGCCGCGTAGCGCAGCGTGGTGAGGTCGACATCCACGACGCGGTACCCCAACTCGCCGAGCTGTTCGACGGTGGCGTCGAGCGCCGTGCGCACCTGCGGATCGCGCAGCTCCTCCCGGCACGCGCGCGGCACGCCGATGGTACGCACCTCGTCGCGGTCGGGCGAGCCCGCGACCGTTGACTGGTCGTGCTCGTCCACGCCGGCGATCACCTCCAGCACCTCGCCGCACAGCGCAGGCGTCTCGGCGATGATGCCGATCACCTCCAGTGACGAGGCGTACGAGACCAGCCCGAACCGCGAAACCACGCCGTAGGTGGGCTTGAGCCCGAACACGCCACAGAAGGAGGCCGGCTGCCGGACCGAACCGCCGGTATCCGATCCCAGGGCGAACGGCACGATGCCGGCCGCAACCGCGGCCGCCGATCCGCCGCTGGACCCGCCGGGCACCAGTTCGGCGTCCCAGGGGTTGGCGCAGCCGCCATGCACGGACGCCTGCGTGTCGGAGCCCATGCCGAACTCGTCCAGATTGGTCTTGCCGACCACGATCGCGCCGGCGCGCTGCAGCCGCCGAACACAGGTGGCGCTGAACGGGGCCACGTGCGCGCCGAGCAGCGCCGAGCCGCAGCGGAGCGGCTGGCCGGCTACCGCGATGTTGTCCTTGATCGCGCACGGCATGCCGACAAGGGGTCCGTCGGGTACGCCGTCCGCGTCGCCGTCGGCGTCCGCGAAGGACACGAAGGCGTTGATCCGCTCGTTCCAGCCGCGGGCGTATGCCAGCCAGCGGCTCCGTTCGCTCTCATCCGTGAACATCGCGCGCCAGCGCGAAACCTCCGCCATTCGTCCCTCACTTCGAATGTTACAGGACGTTCGGAACGACGATGAACCGGTCGTCGCGGTCCGGCGCTGCCCGTACCGGGTCGTATGAGGTGGGCAGGTCGGAGACTTCATCGTCGCGCAATCGGGATCCGGTCAGCAGCGGATGGGTCGTCGGCCGCAGGTCGTCGACGTCGGCCTCCGCAAGCAGCGCGAAGTAGTCGACGATGCGGGCCAACTCCGCCTCGAGCCGGGCACTCTCGTGAGCGCCGAGCCGCAGTCTGGCCATGGCGGCAGTCGCTTCGAGAGTACCGGGCGCTGTCTGACCCACCGATCGAGTCAAGCACCATTCCCTGCCCCTGTCAATAGTTGCGTACGTGGCCACGGGCCTGCTCCGCTTTGACATCGAAACGGCGGCCCGTGCTATGATTGCGGTTCACGCTTCCCGCACTTCTTCTCTTGCAGGCACCAGTCATCTCCAACGTAGCAGTTCCGCAGCAGGCACCGGTCGTGAACACCACGCGGGAGGAGCTTCCCCGCCTCGTCCACGACCACCAGGCGCTCGTCGACCTGTTCGACGCCACCTGGGAGTTGATGCCCGGCTATTGGCGCCGGGGCGAGCCGGGAAGCGGTTTCGATCGGGTATTCTGCGATCCTGCGCAGGATCGCGTGAACCAGGTGGCCGCCTGCTGCTCCACCTTCTCGCTCGTGTACTCGAACCGGGAGTTTCCGGTGGAGGCGCAGCTCGACGCCTTCTACGCCAAGCAGCAACCGTGCGGGGCGATTCACGGCGAATACAGCCTGCTGAACGGGCAGCCATTCCTGATCAAGGCGAACCCGCACGGCGTGCAGGCGCCGCTGTTCGCGTGGGCGGAGTACAACCTGTACCACCGCCTGGGCTCCAAGCGACGCCTGCGCGAGGTGCTGCCGATTCTGGAACGCTATTACCAATGGATCCAGGCCAGTTTCCGGCGGGACAACGGCCTGCTGGCGGTTCCGCGCCAGGCGCTGGGCATGGGCAACAGCCCCCGCGACCGCATCGCCTATCCGGTGGACTTCAACGCCCAGCAGGCGGCCAGCGCGTCGTTCATCTCGACGATCGCCGACGCCCTCAACGACAAGGAAGTCGCCTTTCGCTACAAGCGCGAGTACTTCGCCCTGAAGACGCGCATGCAGTCGCTCATGTGGAGCGACGAGGACTCGATCTACTACGACCTCGACCGCTACGGCCAGCAGCTCAAGGTCAAGACGATCGCGGCCTTCTGGACGCTGTTGGCCGAGATTCCGAGCGAGGACAAGGCGCGCCGGCTGATCGGCCACCTGACCAACCCGCGGACCTTCGGCCGCAGCCACCCGTTCCCGAGCCTGGCTGCCGAGGAAGCGCTGTACGATCCGTACGGCGGCGGCTACCGGGGGTCGGTGCTGCCGTACGTGAACTACGCGATCATCAAGGGACTGGAGCGCTACGGGCAAATCGGCATGGCGAGGGAGTTCGCGTTGCGCCACCTGTTCGCCATGCACGACGTTCTGGTCCCGGAACGGGGCGTGGGCGACTTGTGGGACGCCTACGCCCCGGAGCACGAGTCGGCGGCCAAGTGGCACGGCAAGGGCGGTTTTCCCCGCAAGTCCTACCTGCCGTTCGTCGCCCTTTCCACGGTGGCGCTGGTGATCGAGAACGTGCTGGGGCTCTCGATCTCCCTCCCCCGCAAGACCGTGGACTGGACGCTGCCGGCGCTGGAGGGCATGGGGATCGAGAACCTGACCCTGAAGCGCAACCTGGTCTCCATCCGGACCCACGACTCGGACCGCGGCTGGGAGGTGCGCCTGGAGTCCGAGAAGCTCTACTACCTGGCGATCCACGTGCTGGGGCGCCGCCGCAAGACCTTGCCCATTCCCTCGGGCAAGTGCGCCATCCTGGTCGACAAGATCTGACTACGGGAGATCCACGCCGGAGATCCTCACCTCCACGTCACACCGCCGTGCGGCCGTTCAGGGCGCGCGCCAGGGTGAGGCGGTCCGCGTACTCCAGGTCGCCGCCGACCGGCAGGCCCAGGGCGAGCTGGGTGACGGTCAGCTCGGCGCCAGGCCCGCCGGCCCGCTGCAGGAGGCGGTCGCGCAGGTACAGCGCGGTGGTCTCCCCCTCGACCGTGGGGTTGGTGGCCAGGATCACCTCGCGCACGGGGGAGTCGCGCACCCGGCCGATCAGGGCGTCGATGGTCAGGTCCGCCGGCCTGATGCCGTCCACGGGTGATATCGCCCCGCCCAGCACGTGGTACAGCCCGCGGAAGATCTGCGTGGACTCGATGGTGATGACGTCCCGTGACTCTTCCACCACGCAGAGCGTGTCGGTCTCCCGCGTGGGATCCGAGCAGTAGGCGCACAGGTCGGCTTCCGCATACACGCCGCAGCGGGTACAGGGGCGGGTGTTGCGCTTGAGGGCGATCAGGTCGCGGGCCAGCGACTCCACGAACTCGTCCTTGGCTCCGAGGAGGAAGTAGACCAGCCGCTCGGCGCTCTTGCGGCCCAGTCCGGGCAGGCGGGAGAACCCGTGTACGAGTCGGTCCAGGGTCTGCATTCGAGTGCGGTCAGGCGCCGGGAAACCCGGGTGGAAGGTTCAGACCGCCGCCGACCTGCTGCTTGAGCTCCTCGCGAACCTTGCGCAGGGCATCGCCCATCGCCGCCGTGATCAGGTCCTCCAGCACCGAACGCTCCTCGGGATCGACCACGATCGGGTCCAGCGTCACCTTCACCACCTCAAGGTTGCCGGTGACCTCCACCTGCACCATGTCGCCGCCGGCCGTACCGGTGACGCGGACGTCGGCCAGCTTGCCCTGCACCTCCGCCATCTGCTTCTGCATGCCCTGGATCATCTTGAACAAGTCGAACGGGTTGTTCGCCATGCGCGCCTCAGCCTCCGCCCTGCACGATCTCGCCCCGAAAGATGCTTCTGATCATCTCCACGCCCGGCGCTGCCGCCCCTTCGTGATCGTCAGGGGCGTCCTCGCCTGAACCCAGTTGTACGCTGATTGTCCCCGGCCCGGCGAGTCCGTATGCCGCCGCGACCTCCGCGGCGTGCTCCCGGACCGTGTCCGCCGGGTAGCGGTCTCCCTTCGCGAAGCGTACGCGCAACTCCTCTCCGTGGAGCTCGACCGATTCCGCCCGCTCCAGCGCGGACGCGACCGGCGGCCTGCGTTGGCGCAGGGCGGCGATCGGCTGCCGAGCCGCCGCGGCCGGCTCGCCCGATGCGTCCGAGCCGGTCGCGGCATCGGCTGCCGGAGCCGGTTCCCCGGCCGGCGCAGCAGGTGCGGAGGCGGGTGACCGCGCCGGGGCGAGCGGTGTCGGCCCCCCCGGTGACGGCGCCGGCGCGCCGACGGCCGCCTGCAGCTCGCGCAGACGCTCCAGGACCTCGGCCGGCGTGATCAGGCGGTCGAGCTCGGCCAGGCGGCTGAGCGCCAGCTCCACCTCGCAGCGCTCGTTCAGCGCGCCCTTGAGGTTGCGCTGTGCGGCGAGCAGCAGCTCGACCGCCTTCTCGGCCTGCTCGACGTGGATCGCATCCAGAACGCCGCGCGGAAACGCGTCGGCGGGCGCGGACAGCCAGGCATCGCGGTTCAGGCCGTGCTTGAGGAACAGCACGCTGCGGAAGTACTCGACCAGCTCCGCCAGGAAATGGTCCACCGCCACGCCCCTGCCCAGGGCCCGGTCGAAGGCGGTGAGCGTCCCCGGTACGTCGCGCGCGGCGACCGCCTGCGCGACGCCGTTCAGATCGTCGAGCCCCAACAGCCCGATGCTGTCGCGCAACCCTTCCAGGGTCACGGTGGCCTGACCGTCGCCGCGGGCGCCGGCGATCACCTGGTCCAGGATCATGAACGCGTCGCGCAAGGACCCCGCCGACTGGCGCGCGATCCAGTGCAGGGCGTCATCGGCCACCTGCGCGCCCAGCTCGGCCGCGGCGTCGCGCAGGCAGCCGGCGATGCGTTCGTGCCCGATCAGGCTGAACGCGAAGTGCTGGCAGCGCGAACGAACCGTGGCGGGCACCTTGTGCGGCTCGGTGGTGGCGAACACGAAGGTGACATAGGGGGGAGGCTCCTCGATCGTCTTCAACAAGGCGTTGAAGGCCGAGGTCGACAACATGTGCACCTCGTCGATGATGTACACCCTGGTGCGGGCCGAGCTCGGCGGAAACACGACCTGATCGCGCAGCTCACGGACGTCGTCCACCCCCGTGTGGGAGGCCCCGTCGATCTCCACCACGTCCAGGGACTGCGCCCGCGCGATCTCCGTGCACGGGCCGCAGGTTCCGCACGGCGTATCGGTCGGCCCCTGTTCGCAATTCAGCGCCTTGGCCAGGATGCGGGCCGCGGAGGTCTTCCCGACACCCCGCGGGCCGGAGAACAGAAATGCCTGCGCGACGTTGCCCGAGCGCAGCTCGTTCTGCAGCGTCTGCACGACGTACTCCTGCCCCACCAGCTCGGTGAATATCTGCGGCCGGCGCCGGGCGGCGGTGACTTCATAGGCCATCGTCAGAACGCCAAGTCCATTTACCGGTCGGGGACCCGTGGTGAAGAAAGGCCCCTCGGGCGAGACCAAGCGTCCTGCGGCTCCCGAGTCGTTCGCTTACCGCTGCTACCTTCCGGTCCTGACGGGGTTGGGCGGCGACCCGTAGCACAGTGCCCGACCTGCGTACCCGAGGGGCCGCCATCGGCGAACGGAGAGAGTGGGATTCGAACCCACGGTGCCCGGGTAAGGGCACACACGCTTTCCAAGCGTGCACCTTCGGCCTCTCGGTCATCTCTCCCGGCCATCGGTCACGTACGGCCAGAGCGGCGGGCGCCACCCGTGCAGCGCCCGCCGCCCGTGCGGAGAGAGTGGGATTCGAACCCACGGAGCCACCGCAGCGGCTCAACGGATTTCGAGTCCGCCCGATTCAACCGCTCTCGCATCTCTCCGTTCCGTGCCCAAGAGGACTCGAACCTCCGACCTCTAGATCCGCAATCTAGCGCTCTATCCAGCTGAGCTATGGGCACTCAGTCTGTCCGGAGAGGGTGGGATTCGAACCCACGGTACCCCAGGGGTACAACTCCTTAGCAGGGAGCCCGATTCGGCCACTCTCGCACCTCTCCCGGCGGCTGCCCGTCAGCCGCTGTGCGGAGAGGGTGGGATTCGAACCCACGGAGCCGCAAGGGCTCAACGGTTTTCAAGACCGTCTCCTTCGACCACTCGGACACCTCTCCGATTCTCGGGAACCGAAGACCCGACTATAGGGACGCCGCGCCGTTTCTGTCAAACGCGTGCTGGTGCAGTTGGTGGCGGGGCCTCGCGATCCGAGTGACGGCATGGCGTAGCCGTATGTGGTACTCTTGGTCGTCGTGGGCGAACGGGACGACGACGCGCGATCGGCCAAAAAAAAGAACAGCAAGTCCCGCAAGAAATCCGAAGGCGCGCTTGCCAGCGGCTTGGCGTGCACGTTCGTGTTCGGGGCGCTCTGGATCATTACAGGCGCCTGGTTCTGGATCTTCCCGCTCGCGTTCGCCGGCCTGGCGCCGAGCATCAGCGGACTGCTCGCCCTGAGACAGGCAAGGGCAGCGGACGCGCGCCAGCTCCCTTCCACGACCGATCCCGAGCACGAGGTGCTGCGGATCGCCCGCGCTCAGGGCGGCAGGGTGACGCCGTCGGTGGTCGCCGTCGAATCCTTGCTGTCGCTCGCCGAGGCCGAGCAGGTGCTCGACCGGATGGCGCGAGGCGGGCACGCCACGGTCGCGGTCGCCGAAGACGGCCGCGTGGAGTACGAGTTTCGGGAGTTCCTGCCGCCGGCTGCGCGGTCGTAGCGGCGCCGCCGGACGTGCGGCCGCCGTCCCGCCGAGAACCCGTCGCGAAACGCACAACTCCATGTTCGGTTTCGGTTTACTTTTCTTCGGCGACCCCTTAAGATATGGGGGTTTAGCAGCCGAAACAGTAAACAACCGGCGCGCTTAAACCACTGGGGAGGGGATCAGAGCTCGTGGCGCAAGACTATACCGCGCAAAACATCCAGGTGCTCGAAGGCCTGGAGCACGTCCGCAAGCGGCCCGGCATGTACATCGGCACCACGGGCCCGGAAGGACTCCACCACCTCGTGTACGAGGTGGTGGACAACAGCGTCGACGAAGCGCTGATCGGGCACTGCTCCCAGGTCCAGGTCACCATCGAACCGGGCGAGGTGATCCGCGTTGCCGACGACGGGCGCGGCATTCCCACCGATATCCATCCGACCGAAGGCATCAGCGCCCTCGAGGTGGTGATGACCCGGCTCAACGCCGGCGGCAAATTCGACAAAAAGAGCTACAAGGTCTCCAGCGGCCTGCACGGCGTCGGCGTATCCATGGTCAACGCGCTGTCGCTCTGGTGCGAAGTGACCGTGCACCGCGACGGCGTGATCTATCAGCAGCGCTACCAGCGCGGCGCACCGGACGCCCCGGTCCGGGAGGTCGGCAGCACCGACCACCACGGCACCATCACCCGGTTCGAACCGGACCCGGAGATGTTCGCGAAGATCGAGTTCAGCTTCGACATGCTGTCGTCGCGGCTGCGCGAGTTGGCGTTCCTGAACAGCGGGGTCAGCATCGAGCTCATCGACACGCGCGGTGAGGAGCGACGGTCGAGCACCTTCAAGTTCGACGGCGGCGTGCGGTCGTTCGTCGAGTACCTCCACCAGAACAAGAAGACCATTCACGAGCCGGTGATCGCGTTCCAGGGTGAACGTGACGACGTCCTGCTGGACATCGCACTGGCCTGGAACGACGGCTATGCCGACCAGGTCTTCAGCTTCGCCAACAACGTCAACACGCGGGAGGGAGGCAGCCACCTGAGCGGCTTCCGCGGCGCGCTGACGCGCACCCTGAACGACGCGATGCGGCGCATGAAACTCGCCAAGAAGGACGATGAGGCGCTCACCGGCGAGGACGTGCGCGAAGGTCTCACGGCGGTCGTGTCGGTCAAGGTGCCGGAGCCCCAGTTCGAGGGCCAGACCAAGCAGAAGCTGGGCAACAGCGAGGTGCGCGGCCTGGTCGAGTCGTTCGTCAACGAAGAGCTTGCCCGCTTCCTGCAGGAGTGGCCGCCGGCGGCGCGCGCCATCCTGGAGAAGTGTATGCTGGCCGCCAAGGCACGCAGCGCGGCGCGCCGCGCCCGGGAGATCACCCGCCGCAAGGGGCTGCTCGAGAGCACCGGCCTTCCCGGCAAGCTGGCCGACTGCTCGGAGACGGATCCGTCCAAGTGCGAGCTGTACATCGTCGAGGGCGACTCGGCCGGGGGCAGCGCCAAGCAGGGGCGGGACCGGCAGTTCCAGGCCATCCTGCCGCTGTGGGGAAAGATGCTCAACGTGGAGAAGGCGCGCCCCGAAAAGGTGCTGACCAATGAGAAGCTGCTGCCGATCATCACCAGCCTCGGCGTGGGCATGGGCTCCGACCTCGACATGTCGCGCCTGCGTTACCACAAGGTGATCCTGATGGCGGACGCCGACGTGGACGGATCGCACATCCGCACGCTGCTGCTCACCTTCTTCTACCGCCACATGAAACCGTTGATCGCCAACCGGCACGTCTACATCGCCATGCCGCCACTTTACAAGATCGAGCATTCTGGCGAGGTCGCCTACGCCCACGATGACGCGCAGCGCGACCGGATTCTGGCGGGCAACGGTGCCAGGGCGAACATCCAGCGCTACAAGGGACTGGGCGAGATGAATCCGGACCAGTTGTGGGAGACCACGATGAACCCGGACACCCGCAGCATCATGCACGTCTCCCTGGACGACGACGTGGAGGCGGAGAGCGCCGTCACCACGCTCATGGGCGAGGCGGTCGAGCCGCGGCGGAAGTTCATCGAGGACTTCGCGCTTTCGGTCGGGACGCTCGACATCTGACCGGCCGCCGGCGGCCGTGGGCGGGCTCCGAACCGTGCGCCGTGCGGCGCGCCGGCACACATAACCGATTCGGGAGGGGCATCTCACATGGCGAGGAGGGTACATGGCTGAGGAGTTGAGCAGCCGCGTCATACCGCGGCAGGTGGAGGACGAGGTTCGAACGTCCTACCTGACCTATGCCATGTCGGTCATCGTCAGCCGCGCGCTGCCCGATGCCCGCGACGGCCTGAAGCCCGTGCACCGGCGGCTCCTGCACGCGATGAACGAGATGGGGCTGCGGGCGGACCGGCCCTACCGCAAGACCGCGCGCGTCGCGGGTGAGGTCCTGGGAAAGTTCCACCCGCACGGTGAGCAGGCGGTCTACGACGCCCTCGTGCGCATGGCGCAGGATTTCTCGCTGCGCTACCCCGTGGTCGACGGCCAGGGCAACTTCGGCTCGATCGACGGCGATCCGCCGGCGGCGATGCGCTATACGGAGGCGCGGCTGGCACCGATCGCGCAGGAGATGCTGGCCGACATCGGCAAGGAGACGGTCGACTTTCAGCTCAATTACGACGATTCGCTGGAAGAGCCCGTGGTGCTGCCGGGCGCGTTCCCGTTCCTGATTGCCAACGGTGCCTCAGGCATCGCCGTGGGCATGGCCACGAATCTGCCGCCGCACAACCTGCGCGAGGTGGCGCGCGCGGTCGCCGCCTACATCGACAATCCCAGGATCACGATCGACGAGCTCATGCGCTCGATCACGGGTCCGGACTTCCCGACCGGCGGAATCATCTACGGCCGCGACGCCATCGCCGAGGCGTACCACACGGGGCGGGGGCGGATCCCCATCCGCGGCCGCATCGTGTTCGAGACCCTCAAGTCCGGCCGGGAGGCGATCGTCGTCACGGAAATCCCGTACCAGGTCAACAAGGCCAACATGGTCGTGCGGATCGCCGACCTCCACCGGAACCGGCGTATCGAGGGCATCGCCGATTTGCGAGACGAATCCGACCGGCGCGGCATGCGCGTCGTGATCGAGCTGAAGCGCGGCGCGAACCGCGACGTTACGGTCAATCAGCTCTTCGCGCACACGCAGTTGCAGATCACGATGAGTGTCAACGCCCTGGCCCTGGTCAAGGGCCAGCCGCGCGTGCTGGACCTGAAGAGTCAGATCGAGCTGTACGTCGACCACCGCCGCGAGGTGGTGACGCGGCGCGCCCGCTTCGACCTGCGCAAGGCCGAGGAACGCCTGCACATCCTGGACGGCCTGAAGCTGGCGCTGGACCACATCGACGAGGTGATAAGGATCATCCGCGGGTCGCGCGGCACCACCGAGGCTCGCATCGGCCTGCGGGAGCGCTTCGAGCTGAGCAAGAAGCAGGCCGACGCGATCCTGGACATGCGCCTGCAGCGCCTGACCAGCCTGGAGGTGGAGAAAGTCGAGGCCGAGATCGTCCAGATCCGCGAGTTGATCGAGTCGCTCAGGGAGCTGCTCGGCGACCGGAGCAAGATCCTCGCGGTGGTAAAGCGCGAGCTCGCCGACATCGCCCGCAAGTACGGCGACGACCGCCGCACGGAGGTGATAGCGACGCCGATCACGGACATCGACCTTGAGGACCTGATTCCCGAAGAGGACGTCGTGGTGCAGATCACCAACCGCGGGATCGTCAAGCGGCTGCCGGTGGCGGCCTTTCGCCGGCAGTCCCGCGGCGGCAAGGGCAGCTCCGTGGCCGTGGCCGGCAACGACTTCGTGCGCCACCTGTTCATCGCCTCCACCCATACGTACATCCTGTTCGTAACGGACACCGGCAAGTCGTACTGGGTGCGGGTCCACGAATTGCCGGACCGGACCCGATCGGCCATCGGCCAGGATCTACGCTCCCTGCTGGGCATGACCGAAGACGAGCAGGTCACGGCGGTGGCCTCGCTGACCGAATTCGACCGCGAAACGTACCTGTTCATGGCGACCGCCCAGGGGGTCGTCAAGAAGGTCAGGACCACCGACTTCGCCAATGCCCGCACTCGCGGGATCGTCGCGATCAACCTGGATCCCGACGACCGCCTGGTGTCCGCAATGCTCACCGACGGCAACAGCGACGTGGTGCTTGCCACCCGAAGGGGCTACGCACTGCGATTCTCCGAGAACGGGATCCGCTCCATGGGCCGCGCGACCCGCGGCGTTCGCGGCATGCGGCTGCGGCCCGACGATGCCGTGGTCGGCGCGGTTGCGGTCGACCACCACCAGCGCTTGTTCGTCATCTCCGCGAACGGTTACGGAAAGCGGATAGCGTACAGCTCTTTCACACCGCACGGGAGAGGCACGATGGGTCAGATTTGCTACAAAACCCACGACAAGACCGGTCTGGTGGCGGGCATCACCTCGACCCACGCCGATGACGACGTGGTGTGCATCACCGAGCAGGGAAAGGTGCTCAAGGCGACCTCCAACGAGGTACCAGTGCAGGGCCGGAACAGCTCCGGCGTCCGCGTGGTCCGCATCGACCCGGAACATCCGGTGGCGGGCATCGCCCGCGCGGCGCAGGAAGACGAGCCCGAGGGTCCGACTCTCACGATCGGCGCACCCGGCGAGTAGGCTCCGGGGCGCCATGTCCCGGAGTGGCATGGTCCCCAGTGGCATGTTTCACGTGGAACATGAGGCGTCCGCGGTTTGCCCGCACGCCACGCACTCGCTATCCTGTGCGCGCGTTATGGGCCGCCGATTCGCCTTTGCCAACCAGAAGGGCGGCGTCGGCAAGACCACCACCACCGTCAACCTGGCGGCCTATCTGGCTCTTTCCGGACGGAAGGTCCTGGTCATCGACTTCGATCCGCAGGGGAACGCCACCAGCAGCGTGGGCGCGGAGGCTTCACCGTCGATCTACCAGGCCGTGATCGGCGCCGTAGATGTTTCCGAGGTCATCGTCACCACCAGCATTCCCGGATTGTCGATCGCGCCCGGCGGCATC
Organism: Spirochaetaceae bacterium; assembly: GCA_028820215.1. The sequence continues at coordinate 18,978 of JAPPKD010000160.1, forward strand.
GAGTTGAGCGGCGCGTCGGTCGAGTTGGCCGACGCGCACGGCCGCGAGGGGTACCTGAAGCGCGTGCTCAAGGGAGCTACCGCTCCGTTCGACGACGTTCTCATCGACTGCCCCCCGTCGCTCGGACTCCTGACGATCAACGCCCTGGTGGCAGCCACGCACGTGGTCATTCCCCTCCAGTGCGAATACCTCGCGCTGGAGGGGCTGGCGATGCTCCTTCGCACGATCGAAGGGGTACAGCGCCGCCACAACAAGAAGCTGCGGGTCGGCGGCATCGTCTTCACGATGTACGATGGCCGCACCCGCCTGACCCATGAGGTGGTGAGAGAAGTGACAGGATACTTCCAGGACCAAGTTTTCAGAACAGTTATTCCGCGTAACGTCCGCCTGGCCGAAGCCCCGTCCCACGCACAGCCGATTTGCGAGTACGCCCCGTCGAGCATCGGCGCCAGGAGTTATCGCCAGCTTGCCGCGGAGTTCGTGTCCCGTGTCTAAGCGTTCCCGCGCCAAACGCCCTGCCCTCGGTCGCGGAATCGAGGCACTGTTGGGCGACAGCCCCCCGGCCGAGTCGCCGAGCGAATTGCCGTTGGACGAGATTTCACCCAACCTCGACCAGCCGCGCACCACCTTCGATGAACGCGACCTTCGGGATCTCGCAGACTCCATCGCCACGCACGGAGTGCTGCAGCCGCTCGTGGTTCAATCCGACGGCGCCGGCTACCGCATCATCGCCGGCGAGCGGCGCTTTCGAGCAGCGCGCCTTGCCGGACTCTCGACCGTTCCCGCCGTGGTACGCGCGACCCAGGGGCTCGAGCACCTGGAGCTGGCCCTCGTCGAGAATCTGCAGCGCGCCGACCTCAATCCGGTCGACGAGGCGCGTGGCTACCGACGGCTCATGGAGGCCGGCGGCCGCACGCAGGACCAGGTCGCACAGCGCGTCGGCAAGAGCCGCGTCACGGTCACCAATGCCCTGCGCCTGCTGAAGCTCCCCGACGACATCCTGGCATCGGTCGAGCGCGGGGAGCTCTCGGCCGGCCATGCGCGGGCGCTCCTGGCAGTCACCGACGATGCGTCGCGCCGAGAGCTGTTCGACCGCATCCTGGCCGAGCAGCTCTCCGTGCGAGCCACCGAGAACGCGGCCCAGCAGCTCCCGGGGCCGGTGACGCCCGAGACCGCCGGCCCCGCCGACCCTCCATCGCGGCCGCCCGCCGATCCCGACCTGGCGGCCCTCCAGCAACGGCTGATCGAAGCGCTCGGTACCAAGGTGGATGTCCGCGGGTCGGCGCGGCGAGGCCGGATCTCCGTCACCTACTACTCCCCCGACGACCTCGAACGAATCTGCGAGCGCATCACCGGGATGCCGACCTCGGACATCCAGCCGTAGGCAGGCGCCCGTCAGCTCAAGCGGGGCCGAGCTGGCTCCTCCTCGTACAGCGCACTCCCGCCGCGAACGGCGCTCGCGCCGCGAACGCTTGCACCTCCTTGTCCCGTGCGCTACACTGAAATTGGTCCGGTCGTTGATAACTTGTTTATAACTCCTGAATAAGGAGTGGCCAAAGGGGGTTCTCAACATGTATCGAAACCATCGCGTTCGAGCTTTTTTCTTCCGTTCGGATCTGTCAATATAATTTCTTACCTATAAATGATCTGCTTGCTTAGTACCGTTCTATCGGCTCGCCTCCGGTGGCCCTCGGAGCGTCCCTTCCGCGAAGGTCATTCGCCGACCGCTCCCAAGGGAATGTGGAGCACATGTGGATAACATGAGTAATAACGGCTCTGTATGGGATTACGAGGTCTTCTGGAACGAAGCCGTCACCCACCTCCGATCCGAGATCAGCGAGCAGGAGTACCAGACGTGGTTCTCCGGAATGAGCTACGCCGGCGCCGACGATTCTCAGGTCCGGCTGAACGTCCCCTCCTCGTTCTACCGCGATCAGGTGGACCAACGGTATCGGACGAAACTCGAGGAGTCGCTGTTGGATCTCTCCGGACAGAACCTCCGCATCACCTTCGAGATCCGCCGCACCAACGGCAGCGCGACTCCCGTCCCGGTCGAGCAGGAGACCATGCCACCCAACGCGACCACGCCACCCAACGCGACCACGCCACCCAACGCGACCACGCCACCCAACGCCGAGAGTTCCTACATCCGGGCCGAACGCCCCCGCCATGCCCAACTCAACCCCGAGTACCGCTTCTCCCGCTTCGTGGAAGGTGACGGCAACTCGTTCGCCCTCAACGCCGCGGTGGCAATCGCCAAGAACCCCGGACGGACCTACAACCCCTGCCTGATCTACGGTGGGGTCGGGCTTGGAAAGACCCACCTGCTGCAGGCCATCGGCAACGACGTCTACCAGGAGTACCGCGACCTGAAAGTCGTCTACGTCACGGTCGAGACCTTCACCAACGAGTTCATCCAGTCGATCAAGGACAAGACCGGGCACCGCTTCAAGAATCGCTACCGGTCAGCCGACGTTCTGCTGATCGACGACATCCAGTTCCTGCAGGGCAAGACCGAAACGCAGCAGGAACTGTTCCACACCTTCAACGCGCTCTACGACGCCAACAAGGAGATGGTGTTCTCCAGCGATCGCCCCGTGTCCGAGTTGAAAAGCCTCCCCGACCGCCTCATCAACCGGTTCGAGCGCGGCCTCAACATCGACCTGCAGCCGCCGGATTACGAGACTCGCATCGCCATCCTGACTCAAAAGATCGACGAGAACGGCGTTTCCGTTCCGACCGACGTGATCGAGCTCATCTGCCAGAACATCCAGAGCAACGTGCGCGACCTGGAGAAGGCCCTCATCAAGCTCACCGCGTACTCCAACCTGGTCAACCGCACGATCACGCTCGATGTCGCTTCCCGAGAGCTCAGAGAGTTCTTCTCCGCCCCCACGAACGTCTCTCTCGACACCATCCAGCGGGTCACCGCCGAGTACTTCGGCCTCAGCCAGAACGAACTGAAAGGCAAGAAGCGCACCCGTGCCATCGCGTTCCCCCGCCAGCTTGCGATGTACATCGCCCGCGACGTCACCGAACTCTCCACGACCGAGATCGGACTGGAGTTCGGCGGGCGCGATCACACCACTGTCATGCACGCCTGCCAACGCGTAGCCGAGCGCAAGCGCACCGATCCGACCCTCGATCCGGTCATCTCCCACCTGACCCGCACGATCACCCAGCGATCCCGGTGACCTCCGGATAGGTGTGGACAACGACCGTAAAGACCGTGGACGTATACGGGACAAGTCGCCCCGACGCCGCGGACCGTTGTCCGGTCATGGACCATCCGCTGACGACGGGGATTGAGACCACCCGTTTATTAATAAAATAAAGTACATTACTGTAATGATTTACAACGATATCACCATCATCCACAGCACCGTTCCTACCACCAACGATCTACTCATGGTAGTTACGGAAAGACCCATCCGTTGCATGATCGGTCCGCAGGGCACCGTCAAGGAGGCGCCGACACCATGAAGTTCACCATCGACAAGGACGTGATCCTGCGAGAGACCGCTCACGCCCTGGAGATCATCTCCACCAGAAACGCCATCACCGTCCTGTCAAACGTCTTCCTCTCCGTCGATGAAGGTACGCTCACCCTGCGCGCATCCGATCTGAAGGTGAACTACCAGGCACGGGTGCCGGTGGACATGCAGCGGGATGGCGTCACGACGGTGCCGTGCGACAAGCTCGCGGGCATCCTGCGTTCTTCTCCGGCCGGGGACATCGAGTTCGAGACCAGCGCCGAAGGCATGCTTGCGGTTCGCCCGCAGGGCAGGAGGATCGACTTCACCCTGAAGACGCTGCCTCCGGACCGGTTTCCCGAGTTTCCCGCGACCCACGACAGCGAATTCGTGGAAGTACCGCAAAGCGACTTCGTCGAGATGATCGCGCAGACGATATTCGCGGTCTCTGACGATGAGACCCGGTACTTCATGAACGGCACCTTTCTGGACCAGGGCGACGGTGAGTTGATGATGGTCGCTACCGATTCGCATCGGCTGGCATACTGCAAGAAGGAGATTGAGCCGGCGCTTGATGGCGCAGGGGTGATCGTCCCTCCGAAGATACTCACGCTGATACGCAAGTTCTGCACCGGGGAGGGATCGCTGCAGTTGGCGATCGCCGACCGCAACCTGCATGCGCAGGTGGAGCATCGGCGCATCAACTCGGGACTGATCGACGCGCAGTTCCCGAATGTGAAGAGCGTGATTCCGGAGAGCCAGGAACACCGGCTGGTGGTCGATCGCTCCGCCTTGACGGAGGCCTTGCGACGGGTATCGGTCTTGGTGGAACAGAAATCGCGGCGCGTCCGGTTGGAGGTCGAAGCGGGTCAGCTCACCGTACAGTGCAGCGAGGGCGATGTCGGAACGGCCCGCGAGGAGCTCCCGTGCGAGTACCAGGGCCCGGCTTCTTCGCTGGCACTCAACTATCAGTACTTGCTGGACCCGCTGCGCGAGATGGACACGGATCAGGTGGTTCTGGCCTTCACCGCTCCGAACAAGGCGATCACGCTGTCGGCGGAGCCGGAACGCCACTACTTCCATATCATCATGCCGATGCAGGTCGGCTAGCGACGTCTTGCGACCGTCGGCCGAGCGGGCACGACTGTCGGCCCTGCGTCTCGAGCGCTTTCGCAACCTTCAACCGTTGCGCCTGGACAGCCTGGAGGGACAGGACTGCGTGTTTCTGATCGGAGAGAACGGACAGGGGAAGACGAATCTCCTTGAAGCCATCTATCTGCTGTGTTTCGGCGGCTCGTTTCGAACCCGACAGGACGCGGATCTGATCCGATCGGGCATGGACCAGGGCGTAGTCGGCGGCTCGTTCGTGCTCGACGCCGACACTGCGTCGCCGGGGGCCTGGCATCGCGAGGTTGCCGTCCACCTGCGCAAGGACGGCCCCAGAGAGATCCGGGTCGACGGCTCTCGCGTAGCGGACCGCGCCGAGGTGGTGGGCGCGGTGCCGTGCATCCTGTTCTCCCACGACGATCTTCGCGCGGTCGACGGGCCGCCGGCGGAGTTGCGGCGTTTCTTTGATCAGACCGCCGCGCTCTCGGATCCGGATGCGCTGCCGGCGCTGCGCCGCTACCGCCGCGTGCTGATGGAGCGCAACGCCCTGCTTCGACGAGGGCCGTCGGACGACCTGCTCGACGTCTACGACCGGCAGTTGATAGAAGCCGGCTTGGTGATCGGATCTCAACGAAGCGATCTGATCGGCGACTACGCCGGCCGCTTCGCGGCGATCTTCCACCGCGTGACGGAGTCGGACGTGGCGGTATCCATCGGCTACCAGCCGTCCTGGTCGAGCGCTGCCCCCGAGGAGGTTGCCGCGCAGATGCGTTCGGCCCGCCAGCGCGATCATGCCTTGCAGACCACCACCACCGGGCCCCACCGTGACCGCTTTCCGTTGCGGATCGACGGGCTCTCGTTCCGCCGGTACGCGTCCACGGGGCAAAAGCGACTGGCGTCGCTGGCACTGCGCGCCGCGCAGGCCGCGCGGGTTGCCGAACGATCCCGGCCGGCTCCGTTGCTGTTGCTCGACGATGTGCTGCTGGAGCTCGATGCCCGCAAGCGGGAGCGGTTTCTGGCAGCCCTGCCGACGGCCGACCAGCGGTTCTTCACGTTCCTTCCCGACGAGCCGTTCGATCGCTACGAAACCGGGCCGACTCTGCGGATCACCGTGCGGGACGGCTCGCTCACACCGTGGAAGCCGTAGTACCCCATCAAACTGATGTCGACGGGTGACACAGGTCGCTACACGGGCTTCAAGCGCGCTGGAACAGCGCGCACAAGCCCGAGTTCCCGTAGCACGCACCGCCAAACTACAGTTTGATGGGGTACTAGGACGGACGACCGATGGAACGGCTGGGAGAGACCTTGCGACGGTGGCTTGCCGAATCCGGCGACGCGGCCGGTTCCGCCTCCCTGTTCCAGGGCTGGCCGGAGATCGTCGGGCGCGAGTTGGCCGCGCATACGCGCCCGGTCGAAGTCGAGCGGGGCCGGCTGATCGTTGCCGCCGATCACCCGGGATGGGTACAGCTCCTGCGAGCTCGGGAAGCGGCGATCGTCCGGCGGCTCGGCCGCTCGCACGCGTCCCTCCGCATATCGCGGATCGCTACCGTACTTGGCGATCGGTCGGGCGACCGGCGGTTTGACACCGGCGAACGCTGAACCTACATTGAGCCGGCTCCCTGATCGGATTCCCTTATGAAACGGACCTACCAGCCCAGCCGCGTTCGCCGACGTCGTACCTTCGGATTCCGTGCGCGCATGAAGACACGCGGGGGTCGCCAGGTACTCAAACGGCGACGGCGCAAGGGTCGGCACCGGCTGACCGTTTCCGATGAACGCAAGCCGTACTAGGTGGTTGTCCGGCTTCAGACGACCGCTGACAGGTGGACGAGTGGAACCCAGACGCCGACAGCACGAGGGTCATATCGGGCATGTCCGACCCCGACATATCCGACCAGGGCATGTCCGACCAGGGCGCGGCGGATTCGATCGGTTGTCCCGGTCCCAGGACATCCAGCGGCTGTTCCGGGCCGGACGGTTCAGCCGGACGCGTGGCCTCAAGCTCGGGTATGCCGCGAACGGACTGGGCCATCACCGGGTTGCCTTCGCGCCCACCCGCAGCCTCCGCCGGGCCGTGGATCGTAACCGGCAGAAGCGCATCAGCCGGGAAGCATACCGCCAGCTCGTCGGCCGCATTGCCGGCTCCTATGACCTGGTGTTCGTGATTTACGGTGACGCGACCACCACGACCCGCGAACGGCGCAGCGACATGGCGACCGTGCTGGGCACCGCGCGGCTGCTCCAGCGCCGGACGGAATAGCTGCCACCCTTGAACGGCAACAGATCGCGCCCGGCCGCCGGCAACGTGCCGGCCGGTCCCGGCAGCAAGGAACACGATGCGCGAAGCGACCTCCCCATGTCCTCCGTGCGCAACGCGCTGCGGTTGGCCGCCGCCGGCGCCGTACGGATCTACCAGCTCGTCGTGTCACCGTGGCTGCCGCCGTCGTGCCGATTCACCCCGACCTGCTCCGAATACACCAGGCAGGCGCTGATCCGGCATGGCATCCTGCGCGGCACCTGGATGTCGCTGCGGCGCCTGTCGCGCTGCCATCCGCTCGGATCCGGAGGCTACGACCCGGTCCCGTAGCAGGACCAGACACCGATCATGGACGTAAAGACCATCATTGCCGTCGTCCTTTCGGTCGGCGTGATTCTGGCCTACACCCTGCTGTTCGCGCCGGATCCGCTGCCGCTTGAAGAGGGAGCGGAAACCCAGGAGCAGACCCAGCCGCAGATGCCGTCGCTGTTCGGCGGCCGGTCACAGCCGGCCGCACCGCTCGCCGACCTGGCGCCAAGCGCGGTGACGGCAGCCGACTCCGAGGCGGCCGGCACCGGCGGCGGCGCGTTCGCGGAAGACCTGATCCACCGGGAGACCGATGTCTTCAGGATCGCGTTCTCGCGGACAGGTGGCACCATCGCGTCGCTCCAGCTCAAGGATCACCTGGACGTCAACGGCGAGCCGGTCGAGCTGGTCCATCGCCCGGAAGACGGTACGGAGTACCTGACCGTCGCGTTCGGGGGCGTGGATACGGCGCCGAGCGACGATCCGTTCGCGTTCCAGCAAGTCGACGCGACGACCTGGGAGTTCAGCCGCGATTTCGTGGCCACCGACGGCACGCCGTTCCGGCTGATCAAGACCTACCGGTTCGACCTGGAGTACCTGTTCGAGCTGCGCATCCGTATCGAGAACTCCGTGAACGCGGTGCCGGCGCTCGACTTCGGCGGTGTCAGCTACACGCTCGGCATCGCGCCGCAGCTCGGACCGGACTATGAAAAGCTCGACCGGCGCAACGAATACCGGGAATACATGCGCTATTACCCGGAGGGCAAGCGCAAGCGGCAGCGGCTGCGCAACGATCTGACCCTGGAAGAACGCCGCGTCCGCTGGACCAGCATCGTCGGCAAGTACTTCACGCTGGTGGTGATCCCGGACCAGACCGACTACCGGATCACCTACGACGGCCGCCCCGATCCCGATATCGACCGGCGCACTGCCCTGTACCTGGGCCGGCCGGCGATCGCCAGCGTCGGGGAAACGGATGTCTTCCGCATCTACGCCGGGCCCAAGGACCGCAGCACGCTCGCCCGCTACAACGACCCGGCTCTGCCGGCCGTCGACCAGCTCCACCTGGAGGAGACCGTCAGCACGGCGGCGATCATCGGCTGGCTGGCCAACGTCGTGCGCTTCCTGCTGGACGCGTTCTATCGGGTGATCCCCAACTACGGCGTGGCGATCATCCTGCTCACCGTCTTCATCAAGGTGGTGTTCTTCCCGCTCACGCGCAAGAGCTCGGAGTCGACCAAGCGGATGGCGCAGCTTCAGCCGCAGATCCAGGAGCTGCGCGAGAAGTTCAAGGGCAAGCCCGAGCGCCTGAACCAGGCGACCATGGACCTGTATCGCCGCGAGAAGGTGAATCCGGTCGGCGGCTGCCTGCCCATGCTGCTGCAGATGCCGATTTTCTTCGCGCTGTACACGGTGCTGATCGAACACTTCGACCTGCGCGGCGCCTCCTTCATCACGGGGTGGATCGCCGATCTGTCCGCGCCGGAGAGTTTCCTGCCGTTGGGCTTCCAGCTCCCGCTGCTCGGCTGGGACGAACTGCGGCTGCTTCCGTTCTTCATGCTGGGCTCCACCTTCCTGCAGACCAAGATCATGCCGACGGCGCAGGGCGCCAACGCCAGCCAGATGAAGATGCTGCAGTACGCGATGCCCATCTTTTTCTTCTTCATCCTCTACGACATGCCGTCGGGATTGGTCCTGTACTGGACGGTGCAGAACATCCTGACGGTCGTGCAGCAGCTCTACATCAACAGCCGCGGCGATACCCCCGGCAAGCCTCGGTCGGGCGGAGCGACAGCCCCGAGGAAGAAGCGGCCCGCGTAGCGAGCCCCGCAAAGCGGGCAGTGAACTGACGTGACGGCGCCGTCCTCGAACGGCGCGTGAGGAGTGACGATGGAGGTACACGAGTTCGAAGGTCGCACCGAGAAGGAGGCGATCGCCAACGCGATCGAGGCGATGGGTCTCGATGAGGACGAAATCGACGTCGAGGTGGTCAAGGCCCGATCCGGCCTGTTCGGCGGCGGCAAGGTCACCATCCGTGTGCACGTCGGGGAAGAGCAGCCGGTGGAGGACCTGGAGCCGCACACCGAGCAGGAATCGGAGGCCGTGGGGTTCGTCTCCGACCTGCTGCGCCACATGGGGATCGAGGCCGATCTGCGCATCGCCAACCGGGAGGACGACCGCGTCGTCCTCGAGATGATCTCCGATGACGCCGGCATTCTCATCGGCCGGCATGGCGCCACGCTGGAGGCCATGCAGCTCCTGACCAACATCGCGTGCGGTCGCCGGCATGAGGACGGGCCGCGGGTGATCCTGGATACCGAAGACTACCGCTACCGCCGCGAGCAGAGCCTGACCCGCATGGCGATGCGCGTGGCGCGCGACGTGCAGCGCTCGGGGCGGTCGCAACTGCTCGAGCCGATGAACCCGTTCGAGCGCAGGTTGGTGCATACCACCATCAGCGGAGTGGACGACGTGAGCACGGAGAGCGAAGGCGACGGGCCGTACAAGCAGGTCCGCGTCACCTATACCGGGAGCGCGTATCAGCATCGCTGACGCGGCGCCGGAGGCCGCCGACGAGCAGCGGCCGGAGGACGGCGCCGAGTCGGCGCGCGCCGATGCGCCCCCCGCCGGCGTGGCGCCGCCGCTTGAGCGCGTGGCGTTCGGCGGGCGGCAGATCGTCATCCTGGGAACCGCGCACGTCTCGCAACGGAGCGTCGAGGACGTGCGCGGGCTCCTCGAACGCGAGAGGCCGGAGGTGGTCTGCGTAGAGCTGGACCAGGCGCGCTACCAGACGCTCACCAAGCCGGATGCGTGGCGGGATCTGGACATCCGCTCCGTGCTGCGCAGCCGGCGCGGGTTCCTGCTGCTGGCCAACATGGTGCTGGCGGCGTTCCAGCGGCGCATGGGCATGGACGCCCAGGTGCGGCCGGGCGCGGAGATGCTGGCGGCGGTGGAGGAGGCCGAGGCGGCCGGAGCGCGTGTGGAGCTCTGCGATCGGGATGTCCAGGTGACCCTGCGGCGAGCGTGGTCGCAGAGCGGGCTGTGGGGCCGCTCGAAGCTGCTGTCGGCGCTCCTGGTCACCGGGTTCAGCTCCGAGAAGCCCGACCCGCAGGAGATCGAGCGGCTGAAGACCGACGGCGCGCTCACCAGCATGATCTCCGAGCTTGCCGAGTACCTGCCGAAGGCCAAGGCGGTGCTGATCGACGAGCGCGACCGCTACCTGGCTGCCCGCATCTCGCAGGCGGCCCGCGCCGCCGGTCCGGGCGGCGGGCCGGTCGTCGCCGTGCTGGGCGCCGGCCACAAGGCCGGGGTCGTACGCGCGTTGCAGGAGATCGACGCCGGCGGCGAACTGCCCGACACCGATGAGCTCGGCGCGCCGCCGCCGCGCTCGACGGTCGGCCGGATCCTGCCGTGGCTGGTGCCGGCCATCGTCGCCGCGGTGATCGGTGTCGGCTTCGCGCGGTCGGGCATCGATCTGACGCTGACGATGCTCGGCCGGTGGGTCCTGATCAACGGATCGCTCGCTTCCCTGGGGGCGCTGGTCGCCCTGGCGCACCCGGTCACGGTGATCGTCTCGTTCCTGGCGGCGCCCATCACGTCGATGAACCCGACCATCGGCGTGGGGTTCGTCAGCGGCGCGGTGGAGGCCTTGGTCCGCAAACCGCGCGTCAGCGATTTCGAGTCGCTGCAGGACGACCTGATGAGCGTCCGCGGCTTCTTCCGCAACCGCATCAGCCACGCGCTGGTGGTATTCCTGGGCGCCACCCTGGGGAGCGCGGCGGGCACGTTTATCGGGCTCCCTTTGCTGGGCACGTTACTGTTCCGCTGAGCCACCCCAACGGGAACCATTCATCGGCTTTCCGTTGCTGGGAACGCTCCTGTTCCGCTGAGGCCGCCTACGCGCCTCCCGCGGCCGCGCCCGCCGGAACCATGGCCGCCCGCACGGCCTGGCGCACGTCGGCGACCGCCCGCGAGCCGGATGCGTGATCGGCGGGGAGCGGCCCCGGTGCGAGCACGGTGGTGATGCCGAGGCCGGCGGCCGCCCGCAGGCGCCGTTCGGTGCCCACCGCGCGCCGGATCTGCCCCGCCAGAGTGATCTCGCCGAAGGCCGCCAGGGTCGCGGCCGGGGTAAGCTCGGTGCGCGCTCCGTACAGCGCCAGCGCGATCGGCAGGTCGGCCGCCACGTCGCGCAGCCGCAGACCGCCGGCGACGTTCATGTAGATGTCGCGGTCAAGGAACGGCACCTGCACCGAGCGCTGCAGCACGGCGGCGATGCGAGCGACCCGCCCACCGTCGATGCGGTCGGAGACGATGCGCGGGCTCGCGCGCTGCGCGGGCACGGCGAGCGCCTGTACCTCGACGCACAGCACGCGTGAGCCTTCGTAGATCGCGGCGATCGCCACGCCGGGCGGCGGCCGGCCTGCGCCCGCATGCTCGACGAACCGTGACTCCGGATCGGCAAGCTGCCGCAGGCCGCGGCCGGTCATCTCGAAGAGCGCCACCTCTTCGACCGGGCCGAAACGGTTCTTGGACGCGCGCAGAAAGCGCAGCTCCGCGCTGCCGGTCTCGAAGGAGAGGACGACGTCCACCATGTGCTCGATCGCCTTGGGGCCGGCGATGCCGCCTTCCTTGGTGACGTGCGCGACCAGCACCGTGATCGCGTTGCGCGCGTGCGTCCAGCCGGTCAGCGCGTCGCAGATCTCCTTGATCTGGTTCACGGCGCCCGGCTGGGCGGAAGAGCCCGCGGCCGTCAGGGCCTGCAGCGAGTCGACGATGACCGCCGCCGGCCGGGCGGTGTCCAGCAGCCGCAAGAGCTCGCCCAGCTCCGCTCCCGCCCAGACCTCCAGCCTCGGCGCCTGCAGCCGCAGCCGGTCGGCGCGCAGCCGCAGGTGCTCGGCCGATTCCTCGGCGCTCACGTAGAGCACCCGTCCGGCGGTCTGCAGCTTCGCGGCGACCTGCAGGAGCAGGGTGGACTTGCCGACCCCGGGCTCGCCGCCGATCAGCGTGGTCGAGCCGCGCATGAACCCGCCTCCGAGCACGCGGTCCAGCTCGCCGTTGCCGGAGGCGACGCGGAGCCCGGGATCGGCTTCGATCGAGGCCAGCGGTACCGCCAGCGGTGCCTCGCCGGCAGCCGAGGCGGAGGCGGCAGAACCGCCATCGATCTCGCGGAAGCTGTTCCACTCACCGCAGTTGGGGCAGCGCCCCAGCCACTTGGGCTCACGCCTCTCGCACGAGGTGCAGACGAACAGGCGCTGATCGCGCCCGCCCTGCCTATCCCTGGCGCCCGGCCCGTTCCGCATGGCTCATCGAATCCAGCAGCACCCCGCGCAGCCGGCGCAGGGCCCGGCCGCGGTGCGAGATCGCGTCCTTGGCGGCGCCGTCCATCTCGGCAAAGGTCTTCCCGGCGCCGAGAGGCAGGAAGATCGGATCGTAGCCGAACCCGCCCGCGCCCCGCGGGGCGGAGATGATGCTGCCCTCCACCGTTTCCTGGGCGACCAGAAGCCGGTGATCGGCCAGCATCACCGCAACGCAGCACACGAACCTCGCGGAACGGTCGGCCGCGCCGGCAAGAGCGTCCAGCAACAGGAGGTTGCGCCGCTCCTGGGTGAGGTCGCCGCCGTAGCGCGCGGAACGCACGCCCGGCGCGCCGCCGAGCGCCGGGACGACCAGCCCGGAGTCGTCGGCCACCGCGGCCGCGCCTGTCATCGCGAACAGATGGCGCGCCTTGCCGAGCGCGTTGTCGAGGAAGGTGGCGCCCCGTTCGTCGTAGACGAAGGGCAGCCCGCGGTCGGCGGGGGTCAGCACCTGCACCTCCGGCAACACGCGGCGAAACTCGCGGACCTTTCCGGCATTGGTGCTGGCCAGTAGCAGCGTCAAGTGACGTGCAGGCTACCGCGGGGGGAAACGGTGCTTCAACCAGAACAGCCCGGTGTCCACCGTTCCCTTGGGGATCCCGAGGAGCTGGGCGATCTGCCGGTTGCTCGGCCCCAGCCGCACCGCCCCGAGCTCCGCCCTGGCGTTGGTTGCCGTCCGGCGCGCGCGCTGCAGCCGATGCTCCAGGAGCCGCCGCCGGTCCGTGTCGGTCTCGTCGCGGAGCTGTCCCTCGATCATCCGCGCCATGGCGAAGGCGTGATTGGTCCGCTGGCTGAGCCTGGTCCAGCGGCGCTGCGACGCCCCGCTCGCCCGGCGCGCCACCCCGATCAGCGCCTGCAGATCGTCACGGCCGCACAGGCCGGCCCAGGCAGGCACGTGCGTGTCGTGCATCCGCAGGCAGTTCTTGAGCACCGCGAACAGCAACCGCCTGCGCACGGCCGGGTTGCCGGCCGCCGCCGTCGTGGCCTGTGCGGCAGCCAGCGTGGCCGGCAGCGTGGCCGTCGCAGCAGCGGGCGCCCTGCGCGCGCGCACGTCGGCTGCGCCGGAACTGAGCTCGGCCGCATCCGGATCCCAGAACGGCGGGGTACCGGCGAGCCGCCACGCGGCGTCCCGGCGTCTCTTCGCGCGGTAGTAGCTGCGGAGTTGCCAGGTCAGGACCGACTTGAGGTACGCCTCGAACGGCCGCCCCTGGTCCTGGAAGCGGTCGATCAGATCCTGCAGGCGCGGCCGGCAGTACAGATAGAAATCGCCGCAATCGTCGTCGTCCACCGGTCCGCCCTGCCAGAGGGGAAAGCGGTAGACGTATGCGCCGATCCGGTTGAGCAGTTCGCGCCGCCCGGCGCCGGTGCGCTGGTAGCGCAGCACCGCCGGCTTCATCGGGTCATCGAGGGTCCTGGTCACTGAGTTCGTCATGAAGACCAGGAAGAACAGGAAGCGTGCCAGGATCGGGCTGCCGGAGAGGCCGTAGATGGGCCGCCTCGGCGCGCCCCTTACCCGTGCTTACTCAATGGGCGACGGCCGCTCCTCCAGCGTCCGAGCCCTCGGGAACGTCGCTATCGCTGCCTGAGGAGCCGTTCGATCTGGGGAGCCAGCACCGCCAGCGCGGCCTGCCTGGCCTGCTCGACGGTGCCGCGGAAGGAGCATCCGGCCGCCTGTGGATGACCGCCGCCGCCCAGCTCGTGCGCGCACGAGCCGACGTCGACGGCGGTGGTCGACCGCATGCTCACCGAGCATTCGCCCGGACTCTCCTCGCGCACGACCAGCAGCGCTTCGGCGCCGGCGACCGTCTGCAGCAGCGAATACAGGTCGTCGTCGCCTCGCCCGGCCTCGCCGATCTCCGCCCGGTCGCTCGCGTACTTCGCCGTGTACAGGAGCAGCCCGCCGTAGAGACGCTGGGAGCGGGCCAGCATGCGGCCGAGCATCACGCGACGTTCGAACGGGCGCGCGCCGAACATGCCCGAGTAGGCGGCCTCGGTGCTGGCGCCGGCATCCACCAGGCGCGCGACGGCGCGGAACACGTAGCCGGTGTCGTTGCGCAGGTGACGGAAGAAGCCGGTGTCGGTGCAGGTCGCGAACAGCAGCAGGTCGGCCTCCTCCTTCGTCGGCCGGTCGCCCAGCAGCTCGATCAGGCCCTGCACGAGCAACGCGGTGGCGGGAACCGTCGGCACGATCAGGCGCTCGTCGCCGAACGGATCGCCGGCCGCGTGATGGTCGATCACCAGCGTCGGCAGACCCGCGATGCCCTTTCCGGGCTCGCCCGTGCGGTCGGCGGTCGAGCAGTCCAGGACGATGGCGGCCGCGTCGCCGACGCGGTCCTGCGGGGTCACGCCGGGGGCGAACCGCGGCGCGAACGAGGCGATCTCCGGCCGGGTGAACGGGCCTTCGCAGAAGGTGCGCGCCTGCTTGCCGCGGCGCCGCAGGAAGCTGGCGAGCGCCAGCGGCGAGGCCAGGCAGTCGCCGTCGGGATCCTGGTGGCCGAGCAGGAGGTAGGTGTCGTGCGCGGAGAGAAAGCGTTCGATGGCCGGCGGGACCTCGAACGGATAGCGGTCGGTCACGGGCGCAAGAAGTACGCCGGCGGCGGGGCGCAGTGCAACCAGAGGGCCGCGGACGCTACGGCAACGATAGCAGGGCCTCCTGGGCCGGGCCACCGGATGCCACCGGCCGGCCGCACCGTATCGATACGTCGATCTCGGTGCGCATGCCGAACTCGCCGGGGAAATAGACGCCGGGCTCGACCGAGAAGCAGGCGCCCTCGGTGACCGGGCGCTCGTCGGGAAACTCGAACGAGTCGAGGTTCACCCCGGAGCCGTGCAGGTCGGTGTCGATGCTGTGGCCGGTGCGGTGCCGCACCGCGGACAGCAGATCGCGCTCGGCCAACTCCTGGCGGCAGGCGCGGTCGACGTCGCTGCCCGACACCGTGCGGCCCGCCTCCGCGGCGTCGGCCAGGAACGTCACCGCGCGTTCGCGGGCGGCGAGCACCGCGGCGAAGGCATCCCCTTGTCGTGCGGTCGGCTGCCTCGCGGCCACGCCGACCCAGGAGATGTCGGCGTAGACCGCTTCCGGCGCGGGCTCCTTGCACCACAGGTCGAGTTGCACCACTTGGCCCGGGGCGAGCGCCGCTCCGGCGCCGGACGCGCTGTAGTGGGGATCGGCCGAATGCGCTCCGAAGGCGGTGATCGGCTCGTGATCGGTAACCAGGCCGCGCTCCTCGAACGCGGCCAGAATGCCGTCGCGGACGGCCCCTTCGGTGACGGCCCGCCCGGCGGCGCAGGCCCGCGCGATGCGCTGCCAGGAATCGGCGACAATGTCGTGCAGCGCCTCCGCGGCGCGGTCGTGGCTGGCGAGCTGGGCGCCGCTCAGGCCGCCCATCGTCCACTGCACCAGGTCCTCGGAGGGTTGCAGGGTGAAGCCGGCCCGCTCCAGCAGGCGCGCGGTGCCGTGGTCGAGCGTGGACAGGCGCGGCAGGGTGGGCGAGCACTGCGCGGCCAGAACGCTGCCCGGCGGAGCGATTCCGCCGAGCAGCTCCGCGAAGCGGGAGCGCGACGCGTAGCGGTGCGTTGTGCCGTCCACGTGGTCCAGGACGCCGGCCTCGATCTCGTGGACGAGCTTGATCACGGGGCCGTCGGCCGGCACCATCGCCAGCCACGGCCGGCTGTTGCTGGCACCGGCGCCGATTCCGAGCACCGCGTCGGCGATCTGGTCGCGGTGGTAGACGTTGTAGAACAGCCAGCCGGCGCAGCCGGAGCGGCGCACCGCGGCGCGCGCCTGGTCGAGCCGGCCGCTCACTCTTCGAGTGAGGTTCGCTTCGCTCACTCTTCGCCGACCAGCGTCGCCAGCATCAGCGCCTTGGCCGTGTGCTTGCGGTTCTCCGCCTGCTCCCAGACCATCGAGCGGGAGGACTCGAAGACGCCGTGGGTGACCTCGTTGCCCTTCACCGCCGGCAGGTCGTGCATGAAGATCGCGGTGTCGGCCGCCCGCCCCATCAGCGCGTCGTTGACCTGGTAGCCGGCCAGGAGCTGCAGGCGCTCCGCCTCGCGGTCCTCCTCGCCCATGGACGCCCACACGTCGGTGTAAACGACGTCGACCCCGTCCACGGCCTCCAGGTCGGCGCTTACCGTGAGGGACGCGCCCGATCCGTTGCGGCAGGCCGCTACCAGCTCCGGAGCCGGCTGCAGCTCGCTCGGCGCCACCAGCGTGCAGCCGACGCCGGCCATGGAACAGCCCACCATGAGCGAGGTGGCGACGTTGTTGCGCGCGTCTCCCACGTAGGCCAGCGACACGCCGTCGAGAGCGCCGTAGTGCTCGCGGATGGTGAGCAGGTCGGCCAGCACCTGGGTGGGGTGCCGGCTGTCGGTGAGCCCGTTGTACACGGGGATGGCGGCGTACCGGGCCAGGGTCTCGACCGTCTCCTGGGCGTAGCCGCGGTACTGGATGGCGTCGTACATGCGGCCGAACACGCGCGCGGTGTCCTCGATCGACTCCTTGGCGCCGAGCTGCAGCTCGTCCCGGTTCATCACGACCGGAAAGCCGCCCTCTTCCCCGAACGCGGTCGCGAAGGCGGAGCGGGTTCGGGTGGACGGCTTCTCGTACAGCATCGCCAGCGCCAGTCCGGCGAATCGCTGGTGCCGCTCTCCCGAGCGGCGCTGCCGCTTGACGACGGCGGACAGGTCCAGGAGCCCCCTGAGCTCGTCGGGGGAAAGGTCGTGCAAGGTGAGCAAGGAACGTCCGAGCAGTCTCATGTCTGCCTCCAAATCCCGGTGGAATGCTCCCGGCGGAGCGCGGAGAAGCGCGTAACCTACCGAAAGACGCACTCCCCCGGCAACCCCGGACGCGCGGAAGATTGACGCCGGGAAACCCGGTTTCCTATAGTGCGGGCCCACCCGAGCCCGAACGCTGCGGTGGTGGAATTGGTAGACACGCTAGCTTGAGGGGCTAGTGGGAGTTAAATCCCGTGAAGGTTCAAGTCCTTTCCGCAGCAATGATTACGATGAACTGAGCGCGCTCTGCCCGTCCGGCCCGAACCAGACGGCGTACAGCTCGGCTTGCCAGAGCGAGAGGCGGAGACGTACGCGCCTGCCCTGCAGCTCGGCCAGGCTGCCGCGGTCGCGCCAGCGCACGACCTGGTCGGTGCTGTCGACGACGACGGGGATGCACTCCTCGGCCGCGTAACCGGGTAGCGCCGAGCCGTGCTCGTCTGTGACCTCCGCGAGCACCCGCCCGCGCCACGCGTCCACGTTGAGGTGGAGCTCGGGTCCGGTGACCTCCAGCGGCACCGTGAGCACCGAGCCCCGCTCGACGCCGCCTTTCAGCGACACGAAGCCGTCCAGCCGCAGGCGGGCCATGCAGATCGCGGCGGAGTCCAGGAAGCCGTGGAACGCGGCCTCCGCGATCGGCACCCCCCGGCGCCGGGCCGCCGTGTAGTAGATCCACAGCTCGCCGTTGCGCCGCAGCACGCCGTTCGTGGAACCGATCTGCCCGGTGTCGTAGCGGCTGCCGTCCCCCGCCGGAGACAGCTCCAGGAACGGAGCGCGATTCGCTACCCGCTCCCACTGATGGAGGTCCCGGCTGCAGGCCAGCTCCATCGTCTTGCGGCTGTCCACGTTCTCGAACAGCGGCGGGCGCTTGCCTGCCCAGTGGTGCATGACCGGCAGGCCCAGGTAGAGGTCCTCGTAGCGGAAGACCGGGAAGTGGTACACGTCGGTCCGCCACTCCTCGGGACGGTTGTGCACGGGGGCTAGCAGCGCCGGATCCTCGAAAAAGCGGCGCAGGCGCTCGAAACCGTTCTCCTGGTCGGTCTGGTCGGCGTGGAAGATCAGCTCCTGCTCGCTCCAGGTCCGGAAATCCTCGCTGGTCGACAGGTAGAAGGAGCGGCCGTACGGACCGCGGTGCTTGACCGTGGAGATGAGCAAGTCGCGGTCCTCGTCGAGGTACAGCTCCGAAACGTCGGCGCTGGGCTGCGGAGGCACGTCCAGTTCCTGCCACTGGATGCAGTCCGCGGAGACCAGCGTGTACAGGTGGCCGTCCCGGTACGTCAGCGCCTTGAAGCGCCGTGCCGGATCCGCTTCCCGCGCGTGGTACACCGGTCCTCGGATCTGGCCGCGGATCGACGGCAGGATGTTGTTCTCCCCGCCGATCGGGGTGCCCTTCCACGTCAGTCCCGGATAGTCGTACAGGTGGAGAAACGGCTTCTCCCAGTTCACGCCGTCGCTGGACGTGGCGTAGCAGGAGTAGTTGCCACTGGCGCCGGCATCGCCTCCGGCGTCGAGCTTGAGGGCGGCACCGGTGCCGATGGTCGCGACGTCGGGTGCCGCGGTGCCCAGGTAGATCATCTTGAAGATCTCTGCCCCCGCGTCCCAGACCGGCGCCCCCCACGTGCGGATGTACATGTTCTCCCAGCGGTGCTCGGGCCGCAGCACGGCGTTGCCCTCGAACTTGCGTGGCTGGTGGAGCTTCCTGGCGAGATTGTCGATGCGCTCGACGTGGTGATCGTCGACGAACAGGTATTTCATAGGCGCTGTCCCCTGGACGTCCCGCCCGGAAGTTTAGACCGAGGCGGCCTTGCTTGGCAGCGCGCGCGGTCGAGGATACGCTGCAAGCCGGTCGAAACGTCGGGGATGCCCCGAGGCGGTCCCCAATTCTCAGGAGGTGCGTCATGAACGCCAGGAGAATGGCGGCGGTGGGACTGCTCGCCGCCGGTTCGCTGTTTCTCTCCGCCACCGTGCTGTACGCCGCGAGCGCCGCAGAGACGGCCGCCGCGGAAAAGGCCACGATTCAGATGCCGGGGCGGCTGGTCTACGAGGTGTGGACTCCCGCGCCATGGTCGCATCGCAACGACGGCCACTGGCCGCAGTGGTGGCTGGTCTTCGACCGGCTGCTGGAGAACAACGGCCAGCACATACCGGAGATTCCGAGCCTGGCGACGAGCTGGGACATCTCCGAGGACGGCCTGCAGTACACGTTCCATCTGCGCGACGACGTGGTCTTTCACGACGGCACGCCGTTCACGGCGCATGACGTGAAGGCCACCTTCGAGATCATTCTGGACGGCCACGTCACCAGCCCGACCTGGATCGGCAATCTGTTGAACCTGGACGGCGTGGACGCCCACCGGTCGGGTGGCGCCGACGGCGTGTCCGGGATCGAGGCGGTCGACGACCACACCGTGCGGTTCCATCTGACCCAGCGGACGCCCGGATTCCTCCGCAACGTCTCCATCACCTCGATCATGTCGAAGGCGCAGGTGGAGCTGGTGGGCGAGGGCAGCAAGGTCGAAGGCCACCCCACCTGGAGCGTTCCCAACGGCACCGGCCCGTTCAAAGTGGTGGAGACCGAGCCGTTCCAGTTCATCCGGCTGGAGAAGCACGATGCCTACCACCGGGGCACGCCGAAGATCGACGAGATCATCATCCACGCCAAGGATCCGGCGCTCGCCGCGGCCAACCACGAAGCCGACTTCGCGTTCTTCCAGATCACGCCCACCAGCGCCAAGGAGGTCGCCAAGCTCGAGCACATGGAGGTCTTCGCGCAGGTGCTCAATCACCTGACGGCGATGAGCGTCAACATCAGCCGGCCCGAGCTCAACGATCCGCGCGTGCGGCGCGCGTTGATGATGGCGATCGACCGGCAGACGATCGCCGACAGCCTGTACGGCGACTACGGCGACCCGATCGTGCCGCAGGGGATCCTGCCGGCGATCGGCTGGCGCAACCCGAACCTGACGCCCGTGAACTACGATCCGGACGGCGCCAAGGCGCTCCTGGCGGAGGCGGGCTGGGACTTCGGGACGACCGTCACCATCCTGCTGCGCGACATCGACGCGGGCGGCATCCGGCTGGAGCTGGCCACGATCGTGCAGGACTACTGGAAGGAGATCGGCATCGCCGCCGAGGTCGAGCTGGTCGAGGTGGCGGTGATCGGCACTAGGCTGAACGAACGGGACTTCGACTTCTACATGGGCGGCTGGTCCGCCGTGACCCCGGAGGCGCTGCTGCGGCTGCGCTCCGACAGCCCGGCGCCGATCGGCAGGGGCTACTCGAATCCGGAGGTGGACCGGATCGCCGAACAGATCACCACGACGTACGACATGGACGAGTTGCGCGCGCTCTACGACGAGCTGCAGGTGCATGCGTGGAACGACATGGTCTACATGCCGGTGATCAACACGATGGGGCTCAAGGCGCGATCCAGCCGGTTGAGCACGCCGGGGGTCATTCCCGACATCCTCAACTTCCCCATCGACATCTCCTGGCACGAGTGGGAGGTCGTCGAGTAACGGCGGCGGAGGGAGATCGATGGCACGGGTGCGGCGGGTGTGCTCCGTCGCACCCGTTGGTGCCGACCGCGTTGACGGCGCTCGCCCGGCGGCGCGCCGTCGCGCGCGGTGCTGAATCGCGTTCACGCTGAGGGTCGCCGTCCTCCATGGGCACCTACCTGGTCAGGCGCGTCGTGTCGATGATCCCGACCCTGCTCGGCATCACCATCATCGTCTTCGTCTTCATCGAACTGGCGCCGGGTGACGCCGCCATGGCGATCCTCGCCGGGCGGGTGGAAGAGGAAGAGATCGCCTTCACCGAGGAAGAGCTCGCCAAGATCCGGCGCGAGATGGGGCTGGACCGGCCGGCGCCGATCCGCTACCTGGAGTGGCTGGGCAACCTGGTGCGCGCCGATCTCGGCGTGAGCCTGTCGACCCGGCGCCCGGTCGCCGAGCTGGTCAGCTTTCGCCTGGGCCCGACGCTGGAGTTGATGGGGGCGGCGTTCCTGATGTCGTCGGTGCTGGGCCTGTCCCTGGGCGTCGTGTCCGCCCTGAAGCGCTACAGCCCCATCGACCACGCGCTGACGGTCGCCGGCATGATGGGCATATCCACCCCCACCTTCTACGTCGGCCTGCTCGCCCTGTTCCTGCTGAGCGTCCAGTTGGACCTGTTCCCGCTCGGCGGCCGCGTCTCTCCCGGCGCGACCGACACCGCCGCACGGCTGCACCACCTGGTGCTGCCGGCGTTCATCCTGGGACTCGACCTGACCGCGGCGCTCATGCGCTACACGCGCTCCAGCGTGCTGGAGGTGCTGCGCCGCGACTTCGTCACCACGGCGCGCAGCAAGGGGCTGCCCGCCTGGCGCGTCATCCTCGTGCACGCGTTCCGCAACGCACTGATCCCGATCATCGTCGTCTTGGGGCTGCGGCTGCCGATCCTGATCGGCGGCTCGGTGGTCATCGAGACCGTCTTCAACTGGCCCGGCATGGGCGCGTTCTACATCGGCTCGGTGCGCGGCCGCGACTATCCGATCATCATGGCCGTGACGCTGTTCTCCGCGCTCGCCGTGCTGGCGGCCAGCGTCCTGGTGGACCTGCTCACCGCGCTGGCAGACCCGCGCGTGCGGCTGCACAGCCGTGGCGAGGCCGGGCGGTGAGCGTCGCCGCCGCCCCGGTCCGGGAGCCGGCCGCAGGCGAGCGACGGCAGGGCAGGGGCGTGCTGCGCCGGTTGGCCAGACACCGGCTGGGAGCGGTGGCGTTCGCGGTCTTCGTGATGCTGGTGCTGGCCGTGATCGCCGCGCCGGTTGTCGCCCGACACGATCCCAACGACGTGGTCCTCAAGCAGCGCAACCAGCCGCCGAGCGCCACCCACTGGCTGGGCACCGACCACCTCGGCCGCGACGTGTTCGCCCGCGTGCTCTACGGCGGACGGGTGTCGCTGTCGGTCGGGCTCGCCGGGATCACCATCGCGGTGAGCATCGGCGTGGTGGTGGGCACGATCTCCGGGTTCGTCGGCGGCAAGGTCGACGCCGCGCTGCTGAAGTTCTCGGAGATCGTGATCAGCTTTCCCGGTTTCATCATCATCCTGACGCTGGTGAGCCTGCTCGGTCCGAACCTGTTCACGGTGATGGCGGTGCTGGGGTTCATCCAGTGGACGGACATCTACCGCATCGTGCGCAACCAGCTCCTGGCGCTGCGCGAGCAGGAGTTCGTGCTGGCGGCCCGGTCGCTGGGCGCGCACTGGGCCGCCCTGGCCTTCCGGCACCTGCTGCCAAACGCGCTGGCGCCGGTGATCGTCTCGGCGACGCTGGGCACGGCGGGGATGATCCTGACCGAGGCCGGCCTGAGCTTTCTGGGCGTGGGCGTGCAGGTACCCACCCCGTCGTGGGGCAACATGCTGACGGCCGCGCAGAACCTGACCGCCCTGGTCAACTACTGGTGGCAGTGGGTGCCGCCAGGGGTGGCCATCACCGTGGCCGTGCTGTGCATCAACTTCATCGGCGACGCGCTGCGCGACGCTCAGGATCCGCGGCAGAAGATATAGAGGCAGGGAGGGAACGCGATGAGTCCGACGAGCACCGACGCCACCGCCGGCACGTGGCAGCCAGGCTCCGCGGCTGCCGGCATGCGGCCCGAGCCCTTTCTGGACTGGCAGGCCGTGTGGCCGGGGACCAGCGGCTACGAGCCGGACGGTCGCGCCTACCTGGCAGGCGCGCCGCGCGGTGTGCGCCTGGCGGTGCAACAGGCCGGCCGGTCCGCGCGACTTATCGCGTTCGACCGCCCGTGGGAACAGCGGCGGCCGACCTATCCGTGCGTCGTCAGGCACGACGGGACCTACCACCTCTGGTACGGGATCGGTACGTCGGAGCAGTACCCGCACGGTGCTATCTGCTACGCGCACAGCGACGACGGGCTCGCCTGGCACCGGCCCGAGCTCGACCTCTTTCCGTACGGCGATCACCGGAAGACCAACATCGTCTATCCGAACCGACTGGAAGGATCGGTGTTCCGCGATTCGCGGGACGGGGATTTCAAGCTGGTCACCATGGAGTCCCGCTGGCGCTACGGCGACCAGGTGCTGTCGGGTGACGCCGAAGCGCTGCCGCTACGCACGCGGCTGCGCGAGCAGGGGATGCCCGACCGGGAGCTGCGCGAGATCCTGCGCCTGACCGGCGAGCTGCGCGGCGCCTCGTCGCCGGACGGCATCCATTGGACACGGCTGGATGCGACGCTCATGGACCGGTTCTGCGATACCCAGAACGTCGCGCTGTACGACGAGGAGCGCCACCGCTACGTCGCCTACGTGCGGATGAGCCGTGGGTTTCGCCGGGCGGTCGGCCGCTCGGAGTCGCCGGAGTTCGCCACCGAGTGGCCGGAGCCGCAGGTGGTGCTGGAGGCGGATCCGCAGGATCCTCCGACCGACGACCTGTACACCAACGGCTACAGCCGCTATCCGGGGGGCGGGCCGTTCCACCTGATGTTCCCGGCCGTCTACTACCGGACCCGCGACGTGCTGGACGTCCACCTGGCGGTGAGCCGCGACGGGGTCCTCTGGCACCGTCCCGAACGGAGGACGATCATCCCGATGGGGCCGGCGGGAGGGCCGGAGGACTCCGGCATGTACGCCAGCCCCGGCGTGATCCCGCTTGCCGACGGCCTGTGGGGGGTGCTGTGCCTGGGCATCCGCGGCCGCCACAACGAAGGCTACGCGGGGCTGGAAACCGACCGCGACGGGGTGCTCCGCTGGGCGACGTGGCAGCCCGACCGGCTGGTGGCGCTGCAGGCGGACACTGACGGCGAGCTGACGCTGGGGCCGCGGGAGTGCGCGGGCCGGGAGCTGCGCCTGAACTACCGCACGGAGCCCAACGGCTGGATCAAGGCCGAACTCATCCCGCCGACGCTGTGGCCGGCCGAGCACCTGGCGCCGCTGGCCGGGCACTCGTTTGCGGAATGCGCGCCGTTGCGCGGCGACAGCCTGTCCGCGCCGGTGGCCTGGAACGGCCGCAGCGACCTGGCAGCGCTGCGCGACGAGCGGATCGCGATCCGCATCCGCATGTCGCGTGCCGAACTGTTCTCGGTGGCGTGCTGAGGTGGGGCGGGAACCCGGCGCGCCCGATGCGCCGCTGCTGTCGGTGCGCGGCCTGCGCACGTACTTCCACACCGAGGACGGAGTCGTGCCGGCGGTGGACGGGGTGAGCTTCGACCTGCCGGCCGGCGGAACGCTCGGCATCGTCGGCGAGTCCGGCTGCGGCAAGTCCGTCACGGCGCTGACGGTGCTGCGGCTGGTGGCCTCGCCGCCCGGCCGCATCGAGAGCGGCCGCATCCTGTTCGAGGGGGAGGACCTGCTGCGCTTCCCGGAGGCGCGCATGCGCGAGATCCGCGGCAACGAGATCTCGATGATCTTCCAGGAGCCGATGTCGAGCCTGAACCCGGTGTTCAGCGTCGGCTTCCAGATCGCCGAGAACATCATCCAGCACCAGCGGCTGCGCAAGCGCGAGGCGTACAGCCGCGCCGTGGAGATGCTGGAGCTGGTCGGCATACCGGCCCCGGAGAAGCGGGTGCGCGACTACCCGCACGAGATGAGCGGCGGCATGCGGCAGCGGGTGATGATCGCCATGGCGCTGTCGTGCCACCCGAAGATACTGATCGCGGACGAGCCGTCCACGGCGCTGGACACCACGATCCAGGCGCAGATCCTGGACCTGATGCGCCAGCTCCGTGCGGAGCTCGGCATGGCGATCGTCCTGATCACTCACGATCTGGGCGTGGTCGCCGAGATGGTCCAGCAGGTGGTGGTGATGTACGCCGGCAAGATCGTGGAGCGCGCCGACGTGGTCACCCTGTTCCGCGAGGGCCGCCACCCGTACACGGAGGGCCTCCTGGGATCGCTGCCGAACCCCGCCGAAGAGCGCGATGAGCTGGTGGCGATCGAGGGCGTGGTGCCGAGCCCGCACGCCATGCCGGAGGGGTGCCGTTTCCATCCGCGCTGTCCGTACGCGCAGGAGATCTGCGGGACCGAGGAGCCACCGCTGCACGCGTTCTGGCCCGGACACGAGGCGGCGTGTTACCGCTACTCGGACTTCCGGCCGATGCGCGAAGCCGCCGCGGTCGGCGACGAGGCGGGGTCGTGACGGCGACGCCGGCCGCGACACCCACGGCACCGCTGGTGGAGGTGCGCGATCTGTACAAGCACTTCCCCGTGCGTGGAGGCCTGCTGTCGCGACGCACGGGCGCCGTGCACGCGGTCGACGGGGTGAGCTTCACCCTGCGGCGCGGCGAGTGCATGGGCCTGGTCGGGGAGAGCGGCTCCGGCAAGACCACCGTCGGCCGCCTGCTGCTGCGGCTGCTGGAGCCGACCGGGGGCCGGGTCCTGTTCGAGGGCAGGGACGTGGCTCGCGCCGATGGCGAGGAGTTGCGGGCGCTGCGGCGCCAGATGCAGATGATCTTCCAGGATCCGTACTCCTCGCTGAACCCGCGCATGACGGTGGAGCAGATGGTCCGCGAGCCGCTGGCCATCCATCGCCTGGCGCAGGGGAGCGAGCGGGGGCGTCGCGTCGCGGAGCTGCTGGACGTGGTCGGCCTCACAGCCGAGCACGCACGCCGTTACCCTCACGAGTTCTCCGGCGGCCAGCGGCAGCGCATCGGCATCGCCCGCGCGCTGGCGGTCAACCCCAAGCTGCTGGTCTGCGACGAGCCAGTGTCGGCGCTCGACGTGTCGATCCAGGCGCAGGTGATCAACTTGCTGCGCGCGCTCCAGCGGGAGTTTCGCCTCACCTACCTGTTCATCGCCCACGACCTGGGGGTCGTGCGCCACATCGCCGACCGGGTGGCGGTGATGTACCTGGGCAAGGTGGTGGAGATGGCCGCCAAGCCGGCGCTGTTCGCCCGCCCGCTGCACCCCTACACGCAGGCGCTGTTCTCGGCGATCCCGATCCCGGATCCGGAAGCCGCGCGCGAGCGCATCATCCTGCAGGGCGACGTGCCAACGCCGATCGACCCGCCGTCAGGCTGCCGCTTCCACACCCGTTGCCCGTTCGCGGAGGAGGTGTGCCGCCAACGTGAACCGCCGCTGACGGAGGTCGCGCCGGGCCATCGCGCCGCCTGTCACCTGGTCACCCCCGAACGGCTTGCCGCGAACGACGTGCCCACCCCGAGCGCCGCCGCGCGGGCGGCAACGAGCGTCAGCGGAACCGAAATCCGTAGAGCTTGACCCAGCTTCCCAGGAAGCGCAGCCGAACGCGCCGGCCGCGCAGGGCGGACAGGTCGGCGCGGCCGTTCCAGGTGACGGTCCGGCGCAGGTCGTTGGCCGTGAGCCTGTCGGCCTCGGCGGCCGCGTACCCCCACAGCGCGTGGCCGCTGGCATCGAGCACCTCGACCTGCAGCCAGCCGCGTGAGCTGGCGTCCATGTTCACCTGCAGGCGGTCGCCGGCCAGCTCGAACGGCACCGTGGTGAGGCCGGCGCGCTCGCCTTCGGCGTCCTGCGACACGAAGCCGTCGCGGCGCAGCCGCAACCTGCCGATCGCCGAGGGTTGGGCGTCGCCGCTGCGCTTGGCGTCGACGTCGATGTCGTGGCGGGTGCTGACGCCGGTGTAGTAGAGGTACACTTCGTTGTCGCCGGCGGCGATGCCGCTGGCCACGTACAGCCCCTTGGCATCGAAGGCGCCCGCGGGTCCCAAGCGCACGAACGGCGTCTGCCAGCGCGTGAAGGCGATCCCGTCGCGGCTGGTCGCGAGCTGGACGTCCAGCGTGTCGCTGGTGTGGTGGTACGCCGAGGTGAAGATGAAGTAGCTGTCCGCGGCCCACGGGTACTTGATGGCGGCGCTGTTGTAGAGGCCGCCGCCGGCCAGGTCATCGTCGGCGGCCTGGCTGAAGTCCGGCTCCAGGACCTTGCTCGGCTCCGGAAACCGCGAGAAGTCGGACGACTCCGCGCGCGCCACGGCCCGATAGTCGAACGATCCGACCTGCCTTCCGTCCGCATCGAGATGGAGATGCTCGTTCCACCGCACGAAGGCGACGTAGCGTTGCAGGCGCTCGTCCCGGAAGGCGACGTTCTGGGTGTCCGTGTACCACGGCATGATCGGCGCCGGGTACTTCGTCCAGGCGATGCCGTCGGGCGAGATGGCGCCGATCACGGCCGGGTAGACCCAGGTTTCCAGCTTCTCCTTGAAGTACCGGAACCGTGCGCCGCCGCAATTGACGCTGGTGACGCCCCAGGGGGTGCGGTCTTCGCCGATGAACTTGAACCGTTCCCCCGCCGGCCCGGCCGGATCGACGAAGACGCTGCCGGTAGCCCCGCGCATCACGATGTTGGTGGCGCCGCCGCCGGCATGCTCGACCACGCCCAAGTCGGGCCGATGCCACTCGGTGCCGTCCGCCGACAGGGCGACGCACAGCGAGGTCGAGCCGTCGTCTCCCGTTGCCGAGTAGTACAGCCGATGCCCGTCCGGGACGGCGACGACGCTCGCGTGGTGGACGCCGCCCGCCTCCCAGGGCCGCTCGGGCCGGAGCGCTGGCGTCTCGGCGCGCGCGGGAGTATTCAGGGTCAGCGTGAAGCCGCTCTTGTCGGCGACCAGCGCGTCGTCGAACAGGAGTTGATTGTCGGTGCCGATCGTCAGGCCGCTGTCGTCTTCCATGGAATGATGTTATGCCAATCGAGCCAGCAGCACCTCGTGCAGTTCGACCCCGGCCACAGCACGCCGTGCGGTGCATCGCTGACCTCCAGGTCGACCTGCGCACACATTCACTCCAGCAACCTATTGCGGATCAGACGCCGGGCAACCTCGTAGATGTCCCTTCGCTGGCCAGCTTGCCGGATGCCGATCGCGATCACGAGCACGACCAGCGTGTCGTCCGCGACCGTGTAGATCACCCGGTACCGCTGCGCCGCGACACGCAGGCTGTAACACCTCGCAAGTTCACCGATCAGCGGCTTCCCGATCGACTTCGGGTGCTGCTGGAGAGCATGCATCCGGGTGAGGATCTGCCGACGGAGACGCCGGTCCCGGATGCCGGCCAGCATGTCTCTGGCCGTGGGGGTCAGGACGACCCGGTACGGCACCTCAGGCGAGTTCGCGTTCGACCTCGTCGAGGCCGATCACGTCGCCGCTTCGAGCCTCCCGCAGGCTCTGCCGGAGCTGCGCCATCAGCTCGGGATCGCTCATGATCTCCAGGGACTCCATGATCGACTCGTACATCTCGTAGCCGATCAGCGTCATCATCGGCTTCCCGCGGTTCGTGACGGTCACCGTGTCCTGAGAGTCGACGAGGTCGTTGGCGATCTGCGTGAGCCTGGCTCGCGCTTCGGTAATGGGCAGCTCTCTTGCCATAAGACTTCCGACTCCGCGTCAACCGTACAGGTTCATGTAATGTTGGTCAACGATATCTGTACAGAGCAGTCGCTGCTCCGCCGTTGCCGGCCGGTGCTACCGTTCCGCCTTGCGGAGCGCGACGGTGGCGTCGTGGCCGTTGACGGTGAGGTCCTGCGATTCGGCGGCGCCGTCCGGGAGCGAGCCGATGCGGAGGTCGACGGCCAGGGTCTCGCCGCTCACGTAGTCGCGGTGGCCGGCGACCGCCGCCTCCACCTGATCCGTGCCCTGCACGCCGAGCTCGATGCGGTCCGAGACCTCCAGGCCGGCTGACTTGCGCAGGTTCTGGATGCGGTTGACCAGCTCGCGCGCCAGCCCCTCGGCTTCCAGTTCCGGGTCGAGCTGGGTGTCCAGACCGACGCCCAGGTTGTTCGCAAGCGCCGCGACGATGCCTTCCCGTTCCGTGCGCTGCACATCCAGGTCGTCGAGGGTGATGCGGCCGCCGGCGACCTCGATGCCGCCGCCGCCCTTGAGCTCGGCGATGTCGGCCGGGCTGAGCGAGCGCACGCGCGCGGCGACCTCCTTCATGCCGGTGCGGAAGCGGGGGCCCAGGCGGCGGAAGTCGGGCTTGTAGGAGACCTCGCTGAGCTCGGTCTCGTCCTCCACCAGGACGACCTCCTTTACGTTGAGCTCCTCGGCGATCAGGTCCCGCATCGGCTCGAGCTCGTGGCGGCTCTCCTCGTCGGCCGGCAGCAGGTACAGGCGGCGCAGCGGCTGGCGGACCTTGAGGTCGTGCTTGCTGCGCAGCGAGCGGCCGAGCACGACCGCCCGCGTCGCCAACTCCATGCTGCGCTCCAGCGCCCGGTCGCGCAGATCTTCGCGCGCCTGCGGCATGTCGCAGAGGTGAATGCTCTCCGGGGCGCCGGGGTCGGCGGCGCGCGCGAGGTTCTGGTAGATGCGCTCGGTCACGAATGGGAGCACGGGCGCCAGCGCTTTCACGAAGGCGGTCAGCACCTCGTAGAGCGTCGCGTAGGCGGCCGCCTTGTCGGCGTCGTCCTCGGACTTCCAGAAGCGGCGGCGGCTGCGCCGGATGTACCAGTTGGTGAGCCGCTCCACGAACGCGACCATGGCCGGCACGGTGCGGTAGAGGCGGTAGGCCTCCATCTCCCGGTTGACGTCGTCCAGCAGGGTCTGCAGCGAGGAGACGATCCAGCGGTCCAGGCGGTTCGCGGAGCGGGTTCCGGCCGCGTCCGGTCCCGCGGCCGGCTTCCAGCCGTCGATGCGGGCGTAGGTTACGAAGAAGCTGTAAGCGTTCCAGAGCGGGATGATCACGTCGCGCAGGCTCTGACTCATCCCGGACTCGCTAAGGCGCAGCTCCTCCGCCTTCATGGCCGACGAGTTCAGCAGGTAGAGCCTCATCGCGTCGGCGCCGTAGGTGGCAAGCATCTTTGCCGGGTCGGGGTAGTTGCGCAGGCGCTTGCTCAGCTTGCGGCCGTCCTCTGCCAGCAGCATGCCGCCGACGATGCAGTTGTGGAACGCCGGCCCGTCGAACAGCGCCGCCGCCAGCACCGTGAGGGTGTAGAACCAGCCGCGCGTCTGGTCCAGATTCTCGGAGATGAAGTCGGCGGGAAAGCTCGCCTCGAAGTCCTCCGCCCGCCCGAACGGGTAGTGGCTCTGCGCGTACGGCATCGATCCCGACTCGAACCAGCAGTCCAGCACCTCCGGAATGCGGCGCAGGGTGCCCGCGCCCGACGGCGAGGGGATCTCCAGGTCGTCGATGCGGTGCTTGTGCAGGTCGTCGACCGGCTCGCCGGTCAGCTCCTGGAGCTCGTTGATGCTGCCCACGCAGACCGCCTCGCCGGTATCCTCGTCGCGCCAGATCGGCAGCGGCGTGCCCCAGTAGCGGTTGCGGCTGATCGCCCAGTCACGGGCGCCTTCCAGCCAGCGGCCGAAGCGGCCGTCGCGGATGTGCTCCGGTACCCAGCGGATGCGTTGGTTGGCGGCGAGCATCCGCTCCTTGAGCTCGCCCTCGACGCGGACGAACCAGGTGGAGACGGTGCGGTAGATCAGCGGCGCGTCGCAGCGCCAGCAGAACGGGTAGTTGTGGACGATGGTGCCCTCGGAGAACAACGTGCCGGCCGCGCGCAGGGCGCGGACGATGGGCGTGTCGGCGTCCTTGACGAACTGGCCGGCGTAGTCGGCCACCTCGTCCGTGAAGCGGCAGTCGGCGTCGATCGGGCAGACCACGGGAATGCCCGCGCGCTGGCCGAGCAGGTGGTCGTCCTCGCCGAAGCCGGGGGCGATGTGGACGATGCCGGTGCCGTCTTCGGTGGACACGAAGTCGGCGGCCACCACCCGGAACGCGCCCTCGTCGCGGAGCTCGGCGAAGTCGTCGAACAGCGGCTCGTAGGTCATGGCCAGGAGCTCGTCGACCGGCTGCTCGGCGACCGCGGCGATCTCCGCCGTGCGCTTGCCGAATACGGCGTCCAGGCGGGAGCGCGCCAGGATCAGCGACTCGCCGTCCGTGGTGGCGACGCGCACGTAGTCGATGTCGGAGCCCACGGCCAGCGCCATGTTCGACGGCAGCGTCCAGGGCGTGGTGGTCCAGGCCAGGATGGACAGGCCGGGCGCGCCGCGCACGCGGAAGCGCGCGGTGATCGACGGGTCCTGCGTGTCCTGGTAGCCCAGGTTGACCTCGAAGTTGGACAGCGGCGTCGCGCAGCGCGGGCAGTAGGCCAGCGACTTGAAGCCCTCGTAGATCAGGCCCTTGTCCCACAGCGACTTGAACACCCACCAGACCGACTCCATGAAGTCGGTGTCCATGGTCCGGTACTGGTGGTCCCAGTCGACCCAGCGGCCCAGGCGCTGGATCAGCGTCTGCCACTCGGCGGTGTAGCGCAGCACCACCTGCCGGCAGTATTCGTTGAAGGGGCCGATGCCGTAGTCGATGATGTCGCCGCGGGTCTTCAGGCCGAGCTGGCTCTCCGCCTCGTTCTCCACCGGCAGGCCATGGCAGTCCCAGCCCCAGCGGCGCTCCACGCGGTAGCCGCGCATGGTCCAGTAGCGTGGCACCACGTCCTTGGAGATGGAGGCGAGCAAGTGCCCGTAGTGCGGCAGGCCGGTGGCGAACGGCGGCCCGTCATAAAACCGGAACGGCCTGTCGGCGGGGCGGCCCTCGACCGACTTCCGGTACAGGCCGCCATCGCTCCAGAAGGCCAGGATCTCTTCTTCCATGGCCGGGAAGTCGACTTGGCTCTCCACCGGCTGGAAGACGGACAAGGGTGCTGTTGCGGTGCTCATCGCTCTATAAAGGATTATCGGATTGTTGGGGTTCGGTCGGCGATTCTATCGAAAATACGCGAGCGGTGGCGCAGGCGCCGGGATGGCCGAGTGCCGGCCCGTGATACGCTGTGTCGCGACAGGCAGCGGCCGCTTCGGCGCCGTGCCGGGCGGCCCCCGCCTGCGCTGACCAACCCCGAGGAGAGACCTCATGACGAAACGACTGGCACTGGTCCTGTGCGCGTGCGTGATCGGAGCCGCCTCCGGCTTCGCCGCGGGCCAGGAAGACGCGGACGCGTCCAAGGAGATCTCGTGGCAGGTGTGGGTGACGCCCAACCTGAGCCTGGAGTTCTGGCAGGAGATCGCGGACGCCTTCGTGGCCGGGACCCCGGACGTGACCATCGAGCTGATCGAGGCCAACGCGGCCGTCACCCCGGCCGCGGACGACTTCATCAAGACGCGGATCGCCGCCGGTGACGTTCCCGACCTGATGACCAACATCACCATCAACGTGTTCGCCGACGCCGGCATCCTGTGG
The DNA here is from genome assembly GCA_028820215.1 of Spirochaetaceae bacterium. The sequence continues at coordinate 51,370 of JAPPKD010000160.1, forward strand.
CCACTGCCCGACGATGATCCCGACCTCCAGCGCATCCGCAACGTGGATACCGCGCGCTACAAGGGGGTGCTGTACGGCCTCCCCACGGCGATCCAGCCACAGGGATTGCTGTACTACAACAAGTCGCTGTGGGCGCAGGCCGGCCTGGGCGATCCGCCTGCGACCTGGGACGAGTTCGCGGCCGCCTGCGAAACGCTGAAGGCAGCGGGGATCACGCCGATCATCACCGGCGGCGAGTGGGTTGCCGGCTACGCGTTCTCGATCTTCACCTCCGCCGAGGTGTTCCATCACAACCCGCGGTGGTATGCCGACCGCTGGGCCGGTGAGGTGTCGTTCGAGGAGGGCTTCGCCGAGGCAGCGGAGTACTACAAGCAGCTCGTGGACAGCGGGTGTTTCAACAAGGGCGCCCTCAGCGTCGGCTACGCCGACCTTGAGCAGCAGTTCCTGGCCGGCAAGGCTGCGATCTACCCGATGGGGAGCTGGTTCACGGCCGCGGAGGCCGCCGCCGACAAGGACTTCGAGGTAGGGGTCTTCTACGCGCCGTCCTCGGACGGCGTTCCGCACCTGCTGCAGAGCCTGAGCTACGGCTCGGGCGGCATCTACAACGAGTCCGAGCATCCCGAGGTGGCGTTCGAGCTCCTCAAGTTCGCCCTCATGGACGACGTGTACGGCACCAAGCTGCTGCAGGTGGACGGCTTGTTCTCCGCCCTGGATCCGCCGCTGACCTATCCCATGTCGGTGCTCCAGCAGGAGATGATGGACATGCTCTCGGTGCCGCCCACCACCTCCGGGCTGTACGGCCTGATTGTGGGCGAGGCACCGCCGGGCGGTATCAACGCGATCTACGACCGGGTCGGCCAGGCGTTCCTCGCCGGCAGCGTCACCGACGTGCGGGAGACGCTCCGGGAATTCGACGAGTTCTGGGACAGCGCGACGCAGTAGAGGGCCGACTCCCGCCCTCTTCGGCGCCGGCGGCGCGGGTGGCGCTGTCGGCGCCGGAGTAGGCGCAAGCGGGGCCGGTATCAGGTCTTCAGCGCCCCGCGGTGAGACCCGACACGAAACGGCGCTGCATGAACAGGGAGAAGACCGCAACCGGCATGATCGCATCGCCGCAGCCGTGGCCGCCGCGCCGATCTACGTGCTCAGGCGGTCGAGCAGGCCGGGAAGCTCGCGCAGGGAGGCGATCTCCGCGTCCGCAACCGGGTCGCCGGCCGCGAGCACCGCGCCCGTGCGGTTGATCCAGACCGACGTCATGCCGGCGCCGTTGGCGCCGGCGACGTCCCTGGCCGGCGAATCGCCGACGTAGACCGACCGCGACGGCGCGGCATCCAGGGTGGCCAGCGCGTGGTCGAAGATCGCCCGCAGCGGCTTGCCGGCGCCGACGTCGGTGGTGGTCACCGACCCGAAGTACCCGCTCAGACCGGACGCCTCCACCTTGGGGAGATGGGTGGCCGCCGATCCGTTGGTCAGCACGCCCAGCCGGAATCGGCCGCGCAGCGCGTCCAGGCACTCGATCACGTCGTCGTAGATGGGCACGTCGGTTCTGCTGAGAGCGGTCCAGGTCTCCGCTGCCAGGGCGGCGTCATCGCGGGACGCGTCCGGCCCCAGGGCCCGGCCCCACACCTGCTGCAGGATGCGCCGGTCGTCCATGTTCCCCCACGGCGGCTCCAGGGTGTCCCTGATCTCGTCCCAGACCCGCTCTGCGGTCACGTAGTACGCGGCGGCCAACTCCTCGGCGTCGACGTGCGGATGGCACCGAGCCACCGCCTCGGTCGTCGCCGCTACGCAGCGCCGCAAGCTCGCATCGTGGTCCATCAGCGTCCCGTCCCAGTCGAAGACGACGGCGTCGATCACGTGGCCTTCCGGGCGTCGGGCAGTCCCTCAACCGGCGGGCGCTCGCCCTGGCCGCCCGCCGCATGCCGTTGGCGGTGGTGCGCGAAACACAGAAGCCTGAGGTTCTGAAGCTCCGTGCTCCCTCCGAGCGCGTACGGATGGATGTGGTCCACCTGGAGCAGGTGCCGGGAGGCACAGCGCCGCCCGCTGACAGGATCCTCGTAACTGCAGCAGCCCTGGTCGCGCTCCCATACCCGTCGCCTGATGCGGGCCGGGATCGCCCGCCCGATCGTAGCGCACCGCTTCGGCGCCGAAGTGATGACGCGCGCCACCGGTGCGGCCGGGTTGGGCGTCGACGGGATCGGTTGATCAGGTTCGCAGGGCCTGTTCGAGGGCGAGGAGTCGGTGCCCTCCGTCGGCCCACGCCGCTTCGACGCCGAAGTGGCTCCGGGATCCGGGTTGCCTGGCGCCTTCGACGGCGAACTGCCGGGGGTTGGCGGCGGCGTAGGGGGCTTCGGCGCCGAAGCAGGGACAGTCGCCCTTCGGGTTGCCGTACGCGTCAGAGGCCCCTCGGCCGGCGCCACCGCCGGGATCTCGTGATCCCGTGACGGCTGTATGGGTTCCGGATCCGGCGGCGCGGTAGCGATGTCGTGCCACGCAGTCCGGTCGCCGGTCGCCCACGCCGTGGCGTCCCGCTTCGCGGTCTGCTCGACTGCGGGGACGTCGCCGTCCGAGGGTGCCTCGCCCTTCGGCGCCGAAGTTCGCTCGGCGGCCGAGGCCGGAGTACGGTTCGCCCGCCGGCGCGGGGGTCGGCTCGGGTCGTAGCGGTCGAGCCCATCCCTGACGAGGCGCCCCACGAGTTGCCCCAGTGTCATGCGCGGATCGACGTGGGAGAGGAGCCCCTTGAGCTGCTCCAGTCCCCGCTGGCACTCCTCGTCGACGACCGCCTTCAGCTCCCAGCGCCCCTCGCTCAGAGGCCGCATCCTGTCGGCCGGCACCGCCAACGCCGGATCGACCGCGGCCAGCATCTGCATCACCTGCCGGGTGCTCTTGCCGGCAGCCTGCTCGACCAGCGCCTTCCGCGCCGACAGGTCCAGCACCGGCGCCGGCTTCCGCTCCGGGGGATGTGCCGGGGTCGATGTCGCCCTTCCGTTCGGCTTCGCGGCCCCTGCCGTCCCGGCCTTCGCCCCGCGCGCCAGGCGCGCCTGTTCCCGATCACGGCGCTCGAAGGCGGCCTGCAACTGCGCCGCCGCATCCAGCGTGAGCGAGCCGTCCCGCAGCCGGTCGCGCGTCCCCTCGATCCGCGCGCACAGCTTCATGGCGGCGATCCGGCGCCACGCGGCGCCGTCGCTGTAGCCGAGCCCGCGCGTCACGTAGGCGAACAGGTTCCCATAGCCGCGGCTCAGGTACAGTCCTCGCGCCTGGATTTCGAGCAGGTGATCGATGACGAAGACCTGAACCTGGTGATCGAGGAGAGCCAGCTTCGTGGTCTGCTCCAACAGGCGGTCGTCGGACAGGGCGGAGACGGTGGAAGCAAGCTCTCTTCCGGCGGCGTCGATCATAGATAAATCTATATAATAAAGAGATTTGAATCAAGTGTGCTGCCCGGATTATCCCATTGCTGCGGCAACGCTCGGGGCGCATCCATCGGCGGCTCGGTGAATCGCAATCCGCAGCGTTCGGCCCTGAGCGCGTCGCCGATCGCTGCGCGGGCCTGGCAGGTCGCAGCGCTCCCGCTACGGGTGCTCGCCGGCACCGGTGAGCCGTCGCTGGATCTCGGCATAGGCGTCTTCGCGCACCGTGCCGCGCTCGGCGGCCGCCAGGTTTTCGGCGAGGTGCTGCGGATTGCTCGTTCCGACGATGGTCGTGTGCATCCCGGGGTGGGTGATCGTGAGCCGCAGCAGGAACCCGGATCGTGACTCGCCCTCGGCCACGAACTCGTCGAGGTTGCAGGTCTCCCACAACTTCCAGCGGTTCGCCATCCGGGCGGAGTGCTCCCCCTTGGCGACGCCGCCGCGGATGATCACGCCCGCGCCGGCGGCCGCGACCTCGCGGATCACCAGCTCGTGCTCCCGCTGCAGCGCGGAATAGGGGATCTGGTAGGTGGCGAACGCTCGCCGCAGCAGGTACGTGCGGATGTCCGGAAGCGTGGACGAGATCGACACGTGGCGAGCCTTGCCGGTGGCCTTCACCTCGTGCATGACCTCAAGCAGGCCGGCGCCGTCTACGTCCTCGACCCGCGCGCCATGGAGCTGCCAGATGTCGACGTGGTCGGTGCGCAGCCGCCGCAGCGACTGCTCGATATTGCGGAGGAGATGTTCGCGCGTCCAGACGTGGCGGGGTTCGCGGCCGGTGCCGCGGTCGTCCACGTTGCAGCCGCACTTGGTGGCCAGCACGTAGTCGCTGCGCCGATGGCAGAGGTATCGGCCGATGCGGTCCTCGGACTCGCCGTAGTCGGGACTGGTGTCGATGAAGTTGATGCCGCCGTCCAGGACGGCGCCGAGCAGGCGATCCGCCTCGCGGTCGCTCACTCGCCCGGGGTCTCGCAACTCCATGGCGCCGTAGCCGAGCACCGTGGCGCGCAGCCGGGTCTTTCCGAGGATCCTCCGTTTCATTCCGGGCAGCGTACTACGCGCCGGCATCCAGCGGCGCTCCGCCACCGGCATGGTGGTTCTGACGAGGGACTTCACGTCGCGTATTCCCCCTACCATGATTGAAGCAGGGGGAAGCTCCATGGGCAGGGATGGCAATCGACGCGTAACGACGGGCATCGGCGGCGGCACCTATCTTCTGGTCGGGATCGGCGTGGGCATCGCCTCGGCGGCATGGGAGTCGGTCGTCGTGGCCATCATCTCCGGTGCCTTCTGGCCGGCCACGCTCGGCTATTGGGCGATCCGGTCGCTGCGGCACTTCGCTCTGGGCAACTGAGGCACCGGGAACGCTGGCCCACGGCCACGGTCCGGCGAGGCATCCGCGCGCGTGATGAACAGGCCGAAGGGGCGGTCCGGCACGGGCGTCACGAAGGTAGATGAATTGACTTCAATAATGAAGTGATATACATTATTGGCCGTGTCCGGATTGATTTCGATTCGCAACGTCACCAAGGTGTACCGGAGCGGCACGACGGAAGTCGCCGCGTTGCGCGGCGTCAGCCTGGAGGTGAACCGCGGGGAGTTCCTTGCCATCGCGGGACCCTCGGGATCGGGCAAGTCCACGCTGCTCAACCTGATCGGCTGCCTCGACGCGGCCACCGCCGGCGAGGTGCTGATAGAGGGTCAGACGGTGTCCGGCCTCAACCGTAAGCAGCTTGCCCTGTTCCGGCGGCAGCACCTGGGGTTCGTATTCCAGTCGTTCAATCTGATTCCCGTGCTGACCGCGTACGAGAATGTCTCGCTGGCGCTGTCGCTGCTCCCGCTTGACGCCGGCGAGGTGCGTACGCGGAGTCTGGAGATGCTGGCGGAAGTCGGCCTGCAGGACATGACCGGGCGCCGGCCGGCCGAACTTTCCGGCGGCCAGCAGCAGCGGGTGGCCATCGCCCGGGCGCTGGTCAAGCAGCCGCAGATCGTGCTGGCGGACGAGCCCACCGCCAACGTCGACTCCGAGATCGGCGAGGGGTTGCTGGAGCTGATGCGGCGGCTCAACCGTCAGCTCGGCTCGACCTTCATCTTCTCCACGCACGACGCCATGGTGATGGACTACGCGGACCGGCTGGTGCGGCTGCAGGACGGCCGCATCGTCGCCGACGAACGCCGGACCGGGGCCGAGTGAACGGAGGCGGCGCATGAGGTTGTGGGTCATCGCCCTGCGCAACGTGGCGCGCAACAAGCGCCGTTCGTTGCTGTCCGGCTCCGCCATCACCGTGGCGACGCTGTCCGTGGTGCTGGGGTTCTCGCTGCTCGGAGGCATGCTCGGCGACCTGGTGGCCACCGCCCTGACCTACGACAGCGGTCACGCGCGGGTACGCCATGCCGAGTACGGCCGCTACGAGGCCCTCAGCCCCGTGCACCTCGCGGTGACCGGCGCCGGCGCCCTGGCAACGCGGCTGCAGGAGCTGCCCGAAGTGACGGGCGCGCTGCCGCGGGTGCGCTTCGCCGGCGCCATCTACCGCGAGGATCGCAATCACGGCGCCTTCGGCCTGGGCCTCGACTTCGCCCGCGAGATCGAGGTGGCGCGCGCTCGGTTGCCGCAGATGGGCAAGGCCGCTGGCAGCGCCGCCGGCAGCCCCACTCTGGAGGAGTTCGCCCGCGCCTGGCAGCTCGACGTGCACGGCGGCAGCCTGCCGCGCGCCGGCGAGCGCGAGGTGCTGATAAGTGCGGCGCAGGCCGAAGAGCTGGGCCTGGCGGTCGGCGACAAGCTGACGATCCTCACCCGCACCGCGGTGCTGAGCACCCAGGCGTGGACCTTCACGGTGAGCGGCGTGATCGGGACCCCGACCGGCGGTCTGCGCGGCATGCTGATGGCGCCGCTGGACACGGTGCAGCGCTTCCTGAAGTTGACTGCGGCCGACGGCGTGACCGAGATCCTGCTGTACACCGGCAGCGAAGAGGAGGTGCCGGCGCTCACCGCCGCGCTGGCGGAGGCGCTGCCGGACGGCGATCCCGGTCTGGCCGTGCAGGCGTGGACGGACACCAACGAGCTGTTCTCGACGCTGCAGCTCACCACCTGGGTCTTCAACATCCTCGCCCTGTTCTTCTTCCTGCTGGCCACGACGGCGATCGTCAACACCACGATGATGGTGGTGTTCGAGCGCACGAAGGAGATCGGCACGATTGCGGCGCTCGGTATGACGGGAGGCCAGATATCGCGCCTGTTCTTCCTGGAGTCGCTGTTCATCGGCATCGGCGCGGCGCTGGCCGGCGTGGCGCTGGGCAGCGCCATCGTGCTGCCGCTGTCGCAGGCAGGGATCGACTACAGCGCCGCCATGGAGGGAGTGGAGCTCGACATGTCCGATGTGTTGTACCCGCGGCTCGACGCGCGCTCCACCGTGCTGGTGTTCTGCTACGCCATCGCGGTGACCGCCGCCGCCTCCTACTGGCCGGCTCGCAAGGCGTCCCGGCTGCACCCGGTGGAGGCGTTGCGCGGGGCCCTGAGTCGATGATCGCGACACTGGTGCGGCTGGCCCTGCGCAACCTCGGCCGTCACCGCCGCCGCACGGCCATCACCGCCGCGGCGCTGGCTGCCGGGATCGCGCTGTTCATCTTCATGGATTCGATGATGCGCGGGATGGACTCCGAGTCGCAGCGCAACCTGGTGTGGTACGAAACCGGCTCCGGCCGCTTTGTCTCAGACGCGCAGCACGCGGACCTGGAGCGTCCAGAATTGAAACACGAGATGGTCGAGTATCGCCCGCTGCTCGCCGCGCTCATCGAGCGGGGAGTGGCCGCGGCCCCCCGCATCCGCTTCACCGGCGAGCTGTTCTTCGGCGAGGGGTCGTTGCCGGTGGGCCTGATCGGCATCGACCCGGAGCTCGATCCCGAAGTGTTCCGGCTGCCCGGGAGCGTGCTGCCCGGCGGCGCCTACCTGGAGCGCGGCGTGCCGGGGTTGCTGCTGGGCGCCTGGACGGCCGCCGACCTGGAGATCGCGGTCGGCGACTTCGTCGAGGTGCGGACCCGCACCCGGCACGGCGCGGTGCAGATCCTGGAGCTGGAGCTGGTGGGTATCGTGAGCAGCCCGAACCCGACCATCAACCGGGGAGTGGGCTTCCTGCCCCTCGACGTCGCCCAGCTCGACCTCGATCTGGAGGGGGTGACGGAGATCTCGCTCGGCGCGCTGCGCACCCGGTTCGGACGTATACTCCAGGTGCCGGCCGGCGCGCCCCTGGAACGCGAGATCCGGCGCCTGAACGAGGATCTGGCATCCGCCTTTCCGGACGTGGTGGCGGTGGGCTGGACGGAGCTGGCGCGGGACTACCTGGCGCTGTTGGAGTCGGACACCGCCGGCAACAGCATCCTGCTGTTCCTGGTCTTTCTGATCGCCGCGGTGGGCGTGTCCAACACCATGCTGATCGCCGTGTACGAACGGATCCGCGAGTTCGGCACGCTGCGCGCGCTGGGCATGGACGACGGCGCGATTAGCGCCGCGATGGTGCTGGAGGCGGGGGCGATCGGTCTGCTGGGGTCGCTGGCGGGGGTGGCGGTGGGCGCCGCGGCCACCTGGTGGCTGGTGAACCGGGGCATCGACTTGAGCGGACTGTACGGCGACGTGAACATCGGCTACCGGGTGACCGGCGTCTTCCGCGGCGCCTGGAACCCGGGGACGATGGTGGCGGCCGTGATCTTCGGAATCGCGGCCAGCATGGCGATCGCGCTGCTGCCCGCGCGCCGCGCGCTCAAGCTCGACGTCGTGGAGTGTCTGCGCCATGAGTAGCGGGCGCGCCGGCACCAGCAGGCTCGATGACACAAGGAGAGGTCCATGATGAAGACCCGGCGATACGCCCGCGGCGGCTTGCTGCTGCCGCTGTTGCTGCTGACCGGCACGATTCCGCTCGGCGCCCTGACCGGCGCGGAGGTGATCCGCAAGATGGAGCGCAACGAACGTCATACCTCCATGCACTCTACCGGCTCGCTCGAGATCAGCGACCGCTTCGGGACCCGTATCAAGACCTTCATCTCCACGGCCGTGGGCGACGACCGTCTGCTGCTGGAGTTCACCAACCCGGAGGAGGCGGGACAGAAGATCCTGCGCCTCGACGACGAGATCTATCTCTATTTCCCGGAGGCGGAGGAGGTCATCCACCTGCAGGCGGCGGCGCTGCGCGACAACGTCCTGGGCTCCGACTTCTCGTATGAGGATATGACCGGGGAGGGCAGCCTGCTCGACGACTACGAGGTGGAGCTCGAGGGCACCGAGCCGATCGACGGCCACGACTGCCATCGTCTGCGGCTCACCGCGACCAGGCGGGATGTGGTGTATCCGATTCAGGTCGCATGGATCGACGCCGAGCTGTTCGTCACCCGCCGCATCGAGCAATTCTCCCTGCGCGGCCGGCCGCTGAAGCAGATGGCCATCTCCGACTACCGCGAGGTGGGGGACAAGCTGATCCCGGTGCGGATGGAGATGTCCGACCTGATGAAGAAGGACTCGCGCACGGTGTTCCTGATCGACACGATCGAGGTGGACATCGAGGTGGACGAGAGCCTGTTCTCCCTGGAGGAGCTGACCTTTTGAGCCGGCTGGGCGGCGCGAAGACGGTGATGACGGCGCTCCTGCTGGGTCTGCTGGCGGCAGCTCCGGCGGCGGCCGACGTGCGCACCGCCGTGACCGTGGAGGCACTGCTCGCCGGGCTGTCCGATCCGGACGGCGGGATGCTGCTGGGCGCCGGCGGCAGTGCCCGGCTCGATCTGGCGGCGACCGGCAACCGCAACGTCCGCGGCCAGCTCAGCCTGCGCGCCGAGCTGCGGCAGGAAGCCGGCGATGACGATGCGGCGATGTCCGGCGGCAAGGTGGCCGGCGGCAAGGTGGCCGGCGTCGAGGTGGAGCGCGCCTTTCTGCGGGCGCGGCTGCCGGGGTTCCGCCTCACGGCGGGAAAGACGCGGCTGGCCTGGGGCCAGGGCCGGTTCTTCAACGCCGGCGACATCCTCTTCGGACAGTCGGCGGCGTTCGCGGCCGGTGCCGGCGAGTTCCTGACCGCCGCCGAATGGCTGGTGGCGGCGTACGTGCCGTTGGGCCGCTTGTCCTTTCTGGAGCTGGTCGCGCTGCCTCCGCTTCATCCGCTCGGCATCGAGCGCACCGACGCCGGCGGCCGTGCCGTGGTGCGGGTGGGCGAGCTGACCGTGGAGGGCGGCTACCTGTATGCCGCGGCGCGGGCGTCGGACGCGGAGCGGCACGAGCGCGAGCACCGCGCCTACCTCAGTCTGAAGGGGGCGGTCGCCGGCGTCGATTGGCACCTGAGCGGCGGCACGGCGCTGCCCGGCGCGGCGGGCGTCGACCTGCGCCGCGCCGCCGGGCAAGGCTTGTTCCTGACCGGCGGCGGGCTCGCGTTCCTGGACCTCGGCCCGGAGGCCGGCGTCGTCACCGTGCTGCTGGAAGCCGGCGTGCGTCCCTGGCGGGCGTGGAACGACGCGACGCCGGCGCCGGAGGCGGCGCTCGACCACTACGGCGTGTACCTGTTTCCCGAGCTGAGCTACCGCCCGGCCGACGTGTGGAACCTGTCCCTGAGCGGCGTTGTGTCGCCGGTCGACGGCTCCGGGGTAGCTGCCGCCGGCGCCTCCTGGAACATCCACCAGGGACTCACGCTCGGCTTGTATACGGCAGTGATGCTTGGCGAACGCGAGGACACCTTCGCCTTGGAGCGTCCGGGCGGGGTCTCCGCTACCCTGCTCGCCCGCTACGTATTCGGATCCTCGTAGCATGAGGCCGATGCGGTACGGTTTCAGTCGTGTCCGGGCTGCGTGAGCGCAAGAAGGCGCGAACCCGCGCGCAGATCCTGACGGCGGCCCGCCGGGTGATCGAGGAGCAGGGCTTCGCGGCGACGACCATCGAGGGTATCGCCGCCGCCGCGGAGGTGGCGGCCGGATCGGTCTACAATTACTTCGGTTCCAAGAATGCGCTGCTCGCCGCGCTGTGGTGGGACGTGGCGCGCGAGACGCTCGCGGCGGCAGACGAGCGGGTGCGCGGCGCGCCCGGCGGTGCCGCGCAGTGCGTGGAGCTGCTTGCGTCGTTCGTCGAGGCGGCCGAGCTGTTCGAACCACCGGTGATGCGCGAGATGCTCATCAGTGCCTTCGCCGCGCCGCCCGCCGATCTGGCGGGATTCAAGCGTATCGACGAGGCGTTCATGGCGCGCTTGGCGGCCCTGCTCGACGAGTTGCGGGACGCCGGCGACATCCGCGCCGACGTTGACCCCGACACGGCCGCCACGCTGCTCTACGGGGCGGTCATGAGCCGGCTGCTGATCGACCTCGAGCGCCCGGGCGATCGCGACGCGGCACTCGGTCGGGCAGCGCTGGCCGAACAGGTGGAGCTGGTGTTCCGGGGATTGACGCCATGATCGCCTGCGCTGCCGAGAGAGGCGCACCATGCTCACGAGCGCAGCGAGATGGCGGTACGCGAGCGGTGGAAGGGAACGAAACCCTTCGGCTTGTCGACCAGTGAGTGCGTCGACCTCCTGGTGCCGGCAACGGTGGCCGACGCGCGCGGCGCGGGCTGGGCGGGTTCCGCAATGTCCTGGCCCGCGAGTACGTGGGCTTGGCCGATGCCACGGTGCACGAGCACCTCGTCAAGATGAGTCCAAGTGAAGCCAGACGCGGACTTCGGCTGTTGATCATAATTGTCACTTCAATAACGATTTAACGAGATTACCGTTCTGCAACGCCGGCATGGGCAACCGGATCAAGGTGCCGGCGCTCGCAATTCACTCCTCTCCTCAGCCAACACTTGACAAGCTATATGAGACTTAGTATCACTAAGTACTAAATGAGACACGGTCTCATATTGAGGAGCTGCTGATGAGAAATCGCTACCCGGTCCACAGCGACCGAGAATCCCGGGGGATTCCAAACAGGATTCGAACCGACCCAGAGGGGCTTCCCATGGGCAGGAAGCATCCAAGGGCAGGCGTCCTGTTGCTCTGCGCCGTTCTGGCCGTCGTCGCGGCAGTGCCCGCCGTCTTCGCCGCGGGTACTCAGGAAGCAACGGTCGAGTCTTCAGCCCAAGCGGAGACGATCGTCCTGACCGACAACATCGGACGCCGCGTCGAGCTTCCCCACCCCGTGAGCAGAGCCGTCGCCGCCAACCGGTACAACAGCGAGTTGATCAGGGCGTCCGGCGCGATCGACTACATGATCGGGGCGGATCTCAACACGATTCAGGACCGGGAATACTGGAAGCACTACGACCCGGACAGCGTGATCGGGAAGAGTCAGCGTGAGCTCAACTACGAGAAGATCATCGAACTGGACCCGCAGGTGGTGATCCTTCCCCACAACGGCGCCGTCGACGAGGCGGAAGAGAAGCTGGCACCTTTTGGCATCAAGGTGTTCGTGATCTCCGGATATGACACCGGCGACTTCGAGAACCAGATCACGAACATAGGAAAGATGTTCGCCACCGAGGAGGAAGCGCAGCATTTCCTCGACACCTTCACCGAGCCGCTGGACTACATCCGTGAGCAGCTCGACGGCGTGCCGAAGAAGACGGTCTACTTCGAGACGACCCGGGAGCTGGGGACGACCTTCCCCGGCGGGTACTACTTCACGATGATCGAATACGCAGGCGGACAGAACATCTTCGCCAATCCGCCGGCCAACCTCACGGAGTCGGCCATCGACCCGGAGGCTGTCATCACGATGAACCCCGAGTACATCGTCAAGAACATCACACCGGACACGGCACGCACCGGCACCGGTGTCTACGCGCCGCCCTCGCTGGAGCAGAGAGAAGAGGAGATCCGGAAGATCAAGAGCAGACCGGGGTGGGACGAGATCGACGCGGTCAAGAACGACAACGTGTTCGTCATGTCCCAGTTTGGTCACGGCGGAGCGTCAAAGATCGTCGGAGCTCTCTACGTTGCGAAGTGGATGTACCCGGAGAGGTTGCCCGATCTGGACCCGGCCGAGTACTTCCGAGCGTGGCTGGAGGACTTCCAGGGATTCAATGACCTGGACGGACACTTCTATCCCGAACCGTAGCCCGGGCTGACGGAGGCAGGGGCGCCGTCGCGCGATGGGCGGCGCCCCTGTCTGCATACCCGCCATGGATGTGAAGACGCCGCCCGGAACGACCGAGCTCAAGGCTCGCTACGAGTGGAAGCGTGTCGTGAGCCTTCTGGCTCTGACCGGCGGGGTTGGCGTGCTTGCGTTGGTATCGCTCGTCTCGTTGCAGATGGGCATCGCGGACATCTCGCTCGGCGAGACCGCGGATGCTCTCCTGAAGCTTGTGCGGCGCGAGGCAAGCATCACCGTAGAGCAGAAGATCGTGCTCCTCCTGCGGCTCCCGCGGGTCGTTCTGGCTGTTCTGGCCGGGGCGGCGCTCTCGGTCTCCGGTGTCGTGATGCAGGCGCTTACGCGCAACCCGCTGGTCAGCCCATTCACGATCGGCGTATCGTCCGCCGCCGCGTTCGGCGCGAGCGTCGCCATCGTGTTCGGCTTCGCCATCGTACCCGGCACCGTCGGCGGCGTTGTCATCAACGCGTTCTCCTTTGCGGTCCTGTGCGCGCTGTTGGTGTACGCAATCTCCTGGAAGCTCGGGATGTCGCCGGACACTGATCCTGACCGGCATCGCCCTGAACTACCTCTTCGCTGCCCTGACGTCCACCGTCCAGTACGTGGCCGAGGAGCACCAGCTTGCCGCAGCGGTTCAGTGGGCGTTCGGCAGTCTCAACGACGCGTCGTGGGACCAGAACCTGTTTCTGGCCGTGGTTCTGGTGGTTTCGCTGCCGGTCCTCCAACGTTTCTCGCTGAGCTTCAACGCCCTCACCGCCGGAGGAGACGAGCTGACCAAATCCATCGGTGCGAACCCGACGAGCATCAAGGCCATCACCGGTATGGCAGCGGTTCTCCTGACCGCTTCAACGATCAGTTTCACCGGCGTCATCGGATTCGTGGGGCTGGTCGGACCACACATCGCGAGGCTTCTGATCGGCGGCGATCACCCCCGGCTTCTGCCCTTCTCCGTGGTCATCGGCGCCATCCTGGTCGTGCTCGCCGACACGATCGGCCGCACGCTCCTCTCCCCGGTCGTCATTCCCGTGGGGATCGTCATTTCGTTTCTCGGTGTGCCGCTCTTTCTGAGCCTCATCATCGCACGCAGGGCGAGGCACTCCGGATGAGCTTGTCCGTGCGGGGCGTGCACTACGCCTACCGCCGGAGGGAGGTGTTGAAAGGGATCAGCTTCGAGGCTGAGGGGCGGGAGATTCTGACGATCATGGGGCCGAACGGGTCGGGCAAGACGACGCTGCTCAAATGCCTCAATCGAATCCACGACCCGGAGGCAGGCACGATCAGCTACGAAGGAACAGACGTGAGGCGCATGCCGCGGAGGACGCTGGCCCGCTGCATGAGCTACGTCCCGCAGGACCACGGCACGGTGTTTCCGATCTCCGTGGTCGATACGATCATGATGGGCCGGATCCCACACGCCGGGATGAGGATCAGCAAGGCCGACCGGGACGTGGCGTTCGAGGCCCTGGAGCTGATGGGACTACACGGCCTTGCCTTCCGCCCCATCAACGAGTTGAGCGGTGGAGAGAGACAGCGAGTGGTCATCGCACGGGCCCTTGCCCAGCAGACGCCCGTCGTGCTGATGGACGAACCAACGGCCAGCCTCGACGTCCGGAACCAGTTGGAGACCATGAGCCTTCTGCGCAGTGTCGTGGAGGACAACGGTCTGATCGCGATTCTGTCCCTGCACGACATCAACCTGGCTTCCATGTTCTCCCACCGCGTGGCCATGCTCAAAGAAGGCCGTCTTCTCGAGTCCGGCCCGGTCGAGCAGGTTATCAACGAGGCGAACCTGAAGTCCGTCTACGGTGTCGACACTGTCGTGAACAACCGCTCTTCCGAGATCCATGTCAGGTTGCTGAAACCGGCCGCGCCAGACGAGGGACCGATGAGCGGCGGTAGTCGGTTGAACGGGCGGCGGGAACGAACATGACACACGACCTGCGGGCGTTTCAGAACCTATGGGAGCAAGCGGTCCGGGCGGCCCGATCCGAGCGGCTCGACGCCACGACGGACCGGGCCTTCTGGGAACGCTACGCCGCGCACTATGATGAACGAACCGGCTCCGGCGGCGAGCGCGTTACGCTCGAGTATCTGAAGAAGATCGTCCGTCCGACCGATTCGCTTCTTGATGTCGGAGCCGGCACGGGCCGTTTCGCGCTCCCGCTGTCCGAAAGCGTGGAACGGATCACCGCGGTGGACCACTCACCGGACATGCTCGGGATACTGCGAAGAAAAACGACCGCAGCCGGCATCGCCACGATCGCCACCGTGCAAGGCGAGTGGCCTCATGTGGACGTGGAACCCCACGATGTCGTGCTCGCGGCATGGTCGCTGTATCGCACCATCGACCTCGCGGCCGCACTCACCGCGTGTGTCGCTGCCACGCGTCGATCACTCGTGATCGTTGTTGGCGCGGGTGGCTCGCCGCCGCACCGCCGCCACGTGGAGGAGATCTGCGGCAGATGGACTGAGTCGACCGTTCCCGCGCACCTCTACATCGCCGGCGTACTCTGGGAGATGGGCCTGTTGGCCGATGCCTGCATCCTGCCGGCACGTCGCCGAGTCATTGGAGAGACGCCAACCACGGTCGCCCGTGCACTTGCGCCGCTCGACGCCCGCGATGCGGATGTAGAAGAGCTGGCCGTCGCGCTCCGTTCACACATCCACGCAGGGGACTCCGGTTTCGAGTATCTATTCCACTACGGTGTAGGGGTGGTCACGTGGCGCAGGAACCGTGACGAGTCGGGTTTTGTGGGAATCCCTGGGATCATGTCTGAGCCGGGAGTCGAAACGGAATCGAAACGCGAAAACCGGTGGCCGTCCAGGGGCGCCGGAATCCGCAACAGCGCACCCGCCTGCTGGCACCCGACCGCCCATTCGATCAATGTCTCGTATTGCCAATTCTCGGAGAGTCCGCCGAACCATTGCCCGGTTCCATCGCTTGCCAGCACGTAGACAACGTTGGCCACATCGCATGGGCCAAGGCAGCCACTGATCGTGAGCTGGATCGTTCCGTTGAGTTTGAGACGCTTCCAGGACTCCTTCATCATCGCCTTTGGCAATAGCGGAAATCCCTTGTCAGCTCGCCCACAACAACAGCCTTCACAAAGAAAGATCTGCCCCAACCGCTCGGCACGTCGCGTCGTCAGGGATTGCCCCTGCTGAATGGCGTGGCGCAGTCGTTGTGTCTGTGCGTTGAAGCTCGGGTGACTCAGGAACTCGTCCTGCATCGACCTCAACCTGCGGCCGCCGACAGGACCTCGAAGATGACGACCTTGCCATCTTCCTGCCCAGCTGCAAGCTTGCCGCCTCTGCACCACCGCAAGCAGCTCGCAGATGATGAAAGCGCAACCCGTCCAATGACGCGGTCGTGCTTCAAAGGGTCCCACAAAAAGAGGTTCGCATCAGCATCCGCCGAGGCCAGCAACTCCCCGTCGGGCTGAAAGACCAATTGAGTCAGGTTGCTGGAATGCGCGTCGTATTGACGAGGCTTCCGCCCCATCGGCCCTTTTCCGCTGCAATCCCACAAACAAGCCGATGCGCCGCCGCCGGTCGCCAGCCATCGCCCGCTGGGATCCCAACTCAGCTCACGCACCTTGGTGGGGAAGCCCCACATCTGCGCATCTTTACCCGACTTGACATGCCAAAAATGAACCGTCGAATCTTGTTCCCCGGTTGCCATGTACTTCGCATCGGGACTCCATGCCAACACGAGGCTCGAACCCTTCCACGTGTACTTCCGCGGCTGACCCTGCTTGCCAGGTACATGCAGCGTAATCCCATTGTAGGCAGCCGCCGCTATCGCGGAACCGTCCGGATTCCATCCTGCATCCGCGATGGTGCTCGAGTGATCGGAGGACTCGTAGACCCCTTCGCGTCGTTCGTTCCACAACCTGAGATGGCGGCCCGCAGCCGTTGCCAACAGGTTGCCACGAGGACTGTAAGCAGCCTTGGCAACCCAGGAATCCTGCGCTTCGAGCGAGCTGAGCTGTTGCCCCGAACTCCCATCCCACACCTTGGCCAGCCCGTCATGTCCTGCCGTTGCGAACTCCGCCCCATCGCGGCGCCAAGACAACGAGTTGGCCCCATCGGCATGTCGACCTATGAGCTGGGAGTGTCCCGAATCGCCGTGATCGTCGATCAGGAACACCGAACCTTCCACCGCTACTGCGGCCAGTCTCGAGCCGTCCGGGGACCATGCCAGATCGATGATGTAGTCGCCCAGGGCTACACGCCATGACTCTGCAAGTAGCCCGCTATCCGGCATCGAAGCGCCTACGTCAAGCAGGATTCGAAGCCCGCGTTCAGTGCCTCGCGATTCAAGTTGCGACCGATGAAGATAAGGGAATTCGCCCGCTCGCCGTCGCGCCACGGCCGATCCATACGCCCATCGAATAGCATGTGAACGCCTTGGAACACGTAGCGTGCCTCAGCGCCCCGGAACGACAAGACCCCCTTCATCCGGAAGATATCGGGCCCTTGATTGGCAAGCAGATCGCTTAACCACTTCTGAAATTTGCGGAGGTCGAGATCACCTGGCGTGTTGATTCCGACGGATGTCACTTCCTCGTCGTGCTCATGGTCCGGCTTGTACTCGCGTACCAGGAGGGAATCGATGCGGTTTCCCCTGGCATCGCTGAGAAACGCTTCGAACTCATCGGGATGATGCTCGGTGAACAGCACATAGGGACCTGCCGATGGGACCCGCAATATGTAGTCAAGCTGCTCTCCCTCAAGACTGAGGTGACTCAGCTGGTCGCCTGGCGCGATCGCTGCGCCAGGACCCAGAGCGACTTCACTGTCCGAGAAGACTCGGACCGCTTTTTCGACCGTGTCGCGCATGGCGGACTCGCTGGCGTCGGCAGCCGCCCTGAAGTTGAGATTCATCGCTGGATCAGGGCCAGGCTTCAAAACCAGCCGATAGTTCCCTGCCCGGAGCTCATACAGGCCACTCCACTCGAATGGATATTCAGGTTCCATGAACTTGGGATCGACCTCGAGAGCGCGATCAAGGTCAAATCCCCCGAGGTTGAGCACCATATCCATATCCACGGCCGCATCGCGTGTGCGATAGATCGTGGCAGCCGAATTCATCGAGTGGATTCGAGCTTCCAGTTGATCGAGCTCTTCCGCTGAAACCAGATCGATCTTGTTCAACAAGATGACATCGGCGAACGCGATCTGCTCTTTGACTTCATCGTTTTCCTCGATGTGCAGCAACACATGCTTGGCATCGATCATCGTCACGACCCCATCCAGGCTGAGCGCTTCGCGGAGCTCATCATCCATGAAGAATGTCTGCGCGACGGGACCGGGATCAGCCATCCCGGTGGTTTCGATCATGATGTGATCAAACTTGTCACGACGTTTCATGAGATTGCCAAGGATGCGAATCAGATCTCCACGGACGGTGCAACAGATGCAGCCGTTGTTCATTTCGAAGATCTCTTCTTCGGCCCCGATCACCAGATCGTTGTCGACACCAATCTCGCCGAACTCATTTTCGATCACGGCGATTCGCTTGCCGTGGTTCTCGGACAGGATGCGATTGAGCAGCGTGGTCTTGCCCGAGCCCAAGAAACCGGTGAGCACGGTCACCGGAACGGTGGAGGTTGTATCTGACATCGGATAATTCTCCGTAATTCGTTGATTCAGGAACGAGATGATGTGTCTAGGCGCCTGCCGGAGGCTTCTTGGCCGCTAGTTCAAGAACATCGGCGAGGGTGATATCGGGGATCGCTTTATGAAGCTTCCACTGACGCGGCTCCTTGTCCTGCTCCATCGCGGCAACGACCGTTTCGAGTGGCGGGCAACCAGGTTCGCGGCACTCAAGCTCCATGACGGTCACGGTCGCCGCCGCTGAGATCGGCAAGCACTCGTACGCCCAGTCCTTTATCTGTCGGATCAAGGCTGGGTCGCGTCTAGGACGGCCTAGCAGCATCAACAGCTCCGGCGGATTCGAGCTTCACGGGGGTCTCCGCGGCAGAGGGGCCCATCGAGTAGCGCCGGCAGGGCTGCTGTCGGCCGTTGATCAGATGGAAGCATCGTGTCCTTCGAATGATACTGGGTATCATACGCGCTGGGTATCGGAGATGTCAAATGAACGAGACGGAGTATCATTCCATCGGGCAGGCGATGGTGTTACCCTGTGCTCGTGAGTGGTGTTCACCATGAGGCCGACCTCCAGAACGCCGTGGAGCGGCTGTCCGAGTCGGGGGCCAAGGTGACTCGTGCCAGGCGCGCTGTTTTGGAGGTGATGGCTGACTCCAGGAAGCACCTGAGCTCGACGGAGATCGTTGCGGGCGTGCTGGAGCGGGCGCCGAGTGTGGGACGGGCGAGCGTCTTCCGCACGCTCGACCTTCTTTCCCGGCTGGCGATCGTACGACCGACCTTTCTCTCGGGGCGCGCCCCGGTGTACGTGCTGATGTCGGAGGACGGCCACCACGCACACATCGTCTGCCCCCGGTGCCTGAATGTGATCGAGATCGACGAGTGTCACGTATCCGACGCGTTGAGCAAGATTGCGCAGGAGCATGAGATCCACGTGGCGGGCCATCTGTTGGAGGTGTACGGCTTGTGTGCCCCGTGCCGGTAGGTACTAAAGGCGCGCCGGTCACCGTCAGGCGTATGTGACGGATGTCGACATCAAAACGGACTGCACGTCCGACGCACCCACGAAAGCGGTTGCCCGGCCAGCGAGGCCGCCATCGCGTCGAGCTCCTCTCGGGGTACCTCCAGGTGCCCGGTGCCGAAGGCGATGCGGCCCTCCTCCAGGTGGATGTGCCGGCCGGAGGTGATGTCGGTCGGCTCGCGCTGGGGGACGACCAGCAGGTGGGCGTGCGGGACGCCGAACCCGTGCACGACCAGGCCGACGCGCCGCGGGCGCAGCGTGCGGCGGATCGCACGCGACAGCCGCTGCGCGACCAGCAGGATGTGCGCGGCCAGGTCGTCCGGGAGGTCGCAGAAGTGGTCGATGTGCTCCTTGGGAATGACCATCAACTCGCCGGGACGCGCCGGGCGGATGCCCATGAAGCCCAGGGACAACGTCGTCCTCGTGCACGCGGCTGCACGGCTCGCGGCCGGCCACGATCCGGCAGAAGACGCAGTCGCCCACTAGTACCCCACCAAACGTACTATCCCTTGACCGCGCCCAGCACCAGCCCCTTGGTGAAGTAGCGCTGCAGGAACGGATAGACCAGCAGGATCGGCACCATGCCGATGAAGATCTGCGCCGCCTTTGAGTTCTCGTCGGAGATGAACTTGAAGAACTCCTCGTCGGCGTAGTCCAGGTCCACGGAAGTGAGGTCGATCAGGATGGTGCGCAGGTAGGTGGCGAGCGGGACCTTGCGCGGATCGTGCAGGTAGATCAGCCCGAAGAACCACTCGTTCCAGTGGAACACCAGCACAAACAGGGAGATGGTGGCGATCGCCGCGGTGGAGACCGGAAGGTAGACCCGCCACAGGATCTGCAGGTGGCCGGCGCCGTCGATGAACGCCGCCTCCTCCAGCTCTACCGGGACGCGCCGGAAGAAGTTGAGCAGCAGGATGATGTTGAACACCTGTGTGGGCAGCAACGGGATCAGGAGCGACCAGAAGCGGTTGATCATGCCCATCTTCAGCACCACGAAATAGGTCGGGATCAGCCCGCCGTTGAACAGCATGGTGACGAACAGGAACCACATATAGGCACTGCGCCAGGGGAAGAGCTTCTCCCGCTTCGACAGCGCGTAGGCGGTGATGCAGTTGAACACCATGTAGATCGGCAGGGCCGCGCCGAGCCGCAGGAAGGAGACGCCCACCGAGCGCAGGAACTCCACGCGGGTAGCGACGAACTCGTACGCCTTGGTGTTGAACCCCACCGGCCACAGGCCCACCAGGTTGGCCACCGCGGCGGCGCCGGTGCTGAACGACACGGCCAGGATGTGCAGCAGCGGGATGAAGCAGACCGCCGCGTACAGCGCCATCAGCGTGTAATTGCCGGCCTGGAACGCGATCCGGCCCGGCCCCACGCGCTTGCGCAGCCGGCGCGAAGCATCCGCGCGCGGTTCGACCGTTGCCTGCGCCGCCATCAGAAGATCCGGTAGTCGGCGTAACGCACCGCCAGCCAGTAGGACAGGCTGATCAGCACCAGCGAGACGACCGACTGGAACAGCCCCACCGCCGCCGCCACGCTGTACTGAAACTCCAGTATGCCGACGCGGTACACGAACGTGCTGATGATGTCGCCGGTCTCGTACACCACCGGGCTGTACAGGTTGAAGATCTGGTCGAAGCCGGCGTGCAGGGCCTGGCCGAGGCTGAGCACCCCGAGCAGCACGATGACGTGGCTGATGCCTGGGATGGTCACGTAGCGGGTCTGCTGCAGGCGGCTGGCGCCGTCGATGGAGGCTGCCGCGTACAGGTTCTCGTCGATGCCGGTGAGCGCCGCCAGATAGATGATCGTGCCCCAGCCGACCTCCTTCCACAGGTGGGTGGTGATGACCGTGAAGCGGAACCAGCGGTTGCTGCCCAGGAAGAAGATCGACTCGATGCCCAGCCACTCCAGCACGCCGTTCACCAGGCCGCCGGTGGGCGACAGGATCACCAGGAAGATGCCGCCCAGGATGACCCACGACAGGAAGTGGGGCATGTAGATCACCGACTGGATGGTGCGCTTGACCGGCATGTTGCCCATCTCGTTGAGCAGCAGCGCCACGCCCACCGGCAGCGCCAGCCCGAGCACGATCTTCCAGGCGGAGATCACGAACGTGTTGAAGATGACGTTGCCGAAATTGGGCAGGGAGAAGACGTAGCGGAAGTTGTCCCAGCCGACCCATGGCTGCTGGCCGAACAGGCCCAGCGCCGGGTCGAAGTACTGGAACGCCATGGTGGCGCCGTACATCGGCAGGTAGGCGAAGATCGCGACCACCACCACGGCCGGCACCATCATCAGGTGCAGCGGCGCCGCCGGCGGCCGGTCGCGCCGGCGGCGCCAGAAGCGGCGGAGCTCGGGGCGCACGGTGGCGCTCACGTCCCGCTCCGCCGCGTCGAAGTCGAACCGATTACCGAGAACTCCCTACTTCGTGGTCTGCCACCACTCGTTGACCTCGTCGGTGACGTCCTGGCCGCCGAGCCGGTACCAGTCGTCGACGAAGGTGTCGAATGCCTCCAGGGGCTCCTCGCCGATGATGATCTTGGCGAAGATCTCCTCCTTCATGGAGTTGAGGGTGGCGCCGCGCTGAATGTAGGCGGGGCCGAGCGGGCCATAGAACTGGTTGTACACGAAATGGTCGGAGTCGTAGAGCTCGCCCACCGTGATCATGGGGCTGCCGGGACCGTTGACGCGGTAGGAGATCCAGTTCTGGGTGACCCCGGTGTCGCCGTCGGTATAGGCCTTGACCTCGTTGAACGCCTTCATCTCGCGGCCCTCCGACAGCCGCGAGGTGTCCCCGTCCTCGAGCGCGGCGTTGATGCGCACGGACAGGTCGTGGCCGGCGAACATGCGGATGTTGTGGAACAGCCGCACGTGGTTGATGACGATGCCCTCGTCGTACTCGTTGAGGTCGGCGTCGCGGGTCGATCCGTGCACGTAGGTGTGGTTGTAGAGCTTGATCATCGCTTCCGGGTTGGGATAGTCGGCGCGCACGGCGAAGAACGTGGGCGGCTTGAGGTTGGACGGCGACAGGGCCACCGATCCGTCCTCGGAGGGCAGGTTGACCCAGTGCCAGTCCTCGTCGGGGTGGTTGTCCCGGAACTGCCGCAGCGGCCACGCCGGATTCCAGCGCTCGCCGAACAGCAGGCCGTACTTGCCGGCGGCCACGTCGCCGTAGGCGGCGCCGCGGTCCTTGACCACGAACTCGGGATCGAGCAGCCCGTCGTCGAACATCTCGCGCAGCTTGCCGAGCGCGGTGCGCACCTCCGGCTGCACGCCGGCGAACTCCAGCCCGCCGTCGCGCTCCAGCCACATGTCGGCGATGAAGTTGGCCGGGTAGGCGCCGTAGCCGGCGAAGAAGCCCTCGCCCAGGAACTTGAAGTCCTTGTCCAGCGGCAGGCCGAAAGTGTCGTCCTTGCCGTTGCCGTCCGGGTCCTGCGTGGCGAACGCGCGCGCCAGCTCGATCACGTCGTCCATGGTCTGGGGATCGGGCAGGCCGACGGCGTCCTGCCAGTCGTCGCGGATCCACAGGTACTTGGCGAACGGCTGCCGGTTGTAGTCCGGGAGCGCGTACAGCTCGCCGTCCACGGAGCCCGCCTCCAGGGTGATCGGGCTCCAGTCCAGGTGCTCGCGCAGCTCGGGCAGGATGTACTCCTCGTAGAGCGCGCCGAGCGGCGCCAGCTTGCCGGCCCGCGCCAGCGACACCAGCTTGTCCTGCTCCAACAGCATGATGTCGGGCAGGTCCCCGGAGGCGATGGTGACCGCGATCTTCTGGTCGTACTGATCGTCGGTGCGGGCGATCCAGAGCGGCGTCACCTCGATGCCCAGCTCCTCCAGCCAGCTCCGCGTCCAGGGGTTGTTCTCGAAGCTGTCGCCGTCGGCGAACTGCTGGTCCACCAGCACCTGTGCGACGATGTTGGCCTGGATCGGCGGGTCGTACGCGCCGAGCGGTCCCGGCGCCATGGCGACGGCGGCCTCTTCCGCCGCCGGAGCGGCAAAGGCGATGCCGCCGGCGACACACGCCGCCAGCAACGCGATGGCCATGCGCGATTTCATGTTCTTCGTTCCTCCTCGTGAGCCGCGGATGCGGCTCCGCCCGAAAATGTAGCCGATAGCCGGCCGCACGGGGAACTTACGGCAGGCGGTAGGGGCGGTACGGGGCTTGGTGGGAGGGGCCGGCGGTGGCCCACAGGGTCCGGGAGCGCAGGTCCAGCACCAGCGAGGACAGGGTCTCCAGGGAGGTGATGCGCGTGTCGCCGGGCCGCGGCGTCTGGCAGATGCGGTCGTCGCCGTCCCGGTCGGCGAGCCAGGATTCGAGCGTCCCTGGCGACACGTCGCGGGCGCCTCCGGTCAGCTCGCTCCAGCGCCGGCCGCGACTGAGGCTGTTCTCGAACCCGGACGGCTCGTGCGCCTCGCGGCAGTGGTTGGTGTGCCAGTAGAGCTCGGCCGGCGCCAAGTCGCGCTGGACCGGGCCGGCCGGCGTGTACTCGATCTCGTAGCCGGCGCCCGCGGCCTGAGCCGCGATCACGTTCACGGTGGCCAGCGGCGGGTTCGCGGCGAGAACGGCGCCGGCCTCCCCGATCGACGTGCACTGCAGCGCCGTGCGCTTGAGTCCCACGTAGAGCTGATCGCCGGTCGCGTGCCTGGCCGTGCAGTCCAGGCCGGCCGCCACCAGCCCGAGCCCGGCGGAGTTCAGTCCGAACTTCCCGGGCTGCCCGCACTCGCTGATCATCACGTGGTCGGGCCCGTCGTCGCACCGGCTGCGCAGGATCACCCGGAAGGCCGCCACCTCCGGCCGCCAGTCCCAGTTCTGGCCGAGCAGCGTGGCGCCGGTCGTGGACCGTTCCGCGCCCACGAACACGTTCGAGCACTCGCCGAGCGCCACCTCCGTGAAGGCGATCTCGTAGCGCGCCGACAGCGCGTAGACGTCGTGCAGGTGGCAGCGGGATCCCTCGGCGATCCCCTCGAACTCGGCGGCCAGCAGCCGGTTCAGCCGGTGCGTGGGCTCGACGAAGCGCGCGGCGCGGCGGCGCACCTCGGCGCCGGTCAGCCCCAGCCGGCCGAACAGCCCGGCGTAGAACTCGACCGCCTGCTCCATCTGGCGGCGGAGGGCGCGCCCGTGCTGGCGTCCACGCTCGGCACTCGACCCGCGCAGGTCGACGACCGGCAGGTCAGCCATGGGCGGCCGTTCGTGACCGAGCTTGATGCGGGAGCGTCAAAAGTGTTACACCACCTGAAGGAAACGGAGCGGTGCCCTCAAAGAACCCCAGGATCAACATCGTCGTCGATCCCCCAGTCTATGCGCAGATCGAGCAGCTTGCAGAGAGGCGGGGAATATCGCTGTCGATGGCGGCGCGCGATCTCATCCGGGATGCGCTGGAGATGGAAGAGGACGTGGCGCTGGCAGAGCTGGCGGGTGAGCGCGAAGCGTCGTTCCGGGAGGACGCGGCGCTCTCGCACGAAGAGGTCTGGGGCGCTACCCGTCAGCTCGCGATGTACATCGCCCGAGACATCTGACCGCCCGCTACCGGCTTCGCTACCATCCCGAGGTCGCAGCCGTCGACCTGCCCGGGCTGAATGGCGACGTTCGTGATCGGATTCGCCGAGCGATCGAGCGGCGATTGCTTGAACATCCGGAGCTGTACTCGGAGCCGCTGCGGAGGACGCTGAAGCCCTACCGGAAGCTGCGGGTCGGCGACTACCGGGTCGTGCTGAAGATCGAGGATCGGGTCGTGACCATTCTCGCGGTCTGCCACCGCCGACACGTCTACCAGCGAGCGGAGAGACGAAGCGGGTGAGTCAGCCGGCGGCGAAGCGGCCGGTGTTGGCTTCGTCGTGGTACTTGTTGATGCCGGGGACCTCGCGCATGCCGTGCCAGACGCCGCGGAACAGGGTGCGGCGGAGCGGCGGCATCGCGGCGATCACCTCCGGCGGCGGACAGCCCTTGCCCCACTTGGCGTTCACGGTGTTGTAGCAGGTGAACAGGCTCAGCCGGTCGCGCGTGCCGTTCGTCCAGCGGGTGCCGGTGTGGCAGAGCGCCTCGGTGAATATGACCGCCGAGCCGGCCGGGCAGGAGTAGGTTTCCCACAGCGCGCTGTCGCGGCCGGACAGCGCCTCCGGGCGGGGGAACGCGCTCTTGTGGCTGCCGGACAGGAACAGCGTGCCGCCCTCGCCCGCGACGACCTCGTTCAGCTCCCACACCACCCGCACCAGGCCGGCGTGGATGCGGCCCGGGTGCATCTGGTAGAGGTGGGAGTTCCCCGAGAAGTTGAACAGCCCGCCGCCGCCGTGCGGGGCGAAGTTGTCGTGGCCGGCCTGCCGGTGGCTGGTGTAGGTGTGGTCGAAACGGAACCCGTAGCAGTCCTCTGCCGCCAGCGGCTGATGGGAGACGATCTCGTTGAGGACGCCGACCACCGCCGGGGCGTCCAGCAGCACCTGCGACCGGCCGCCGTGGTTGTCGCGCTCTTCCGGGGGCAGCTCCTCCGGTTGGTACAGGAAGCGCATCTGGTGCTCGCGGATCGACTTGAGTTGCGCCTCGTCCAGCAGGCCGGGCAGGGCGATCCAGCCCTTCAGGTCGAACAGGTACTTCTGCTCCTCGCTCATCACGACGACCGGCAGCCCGTCGCCGTTCACCGCCGGCAGCAGTTGCCTGGCCTCGGATACGGTCACCACAGCCATCGGTTCGATTCCGCCCGCCGGTGCATCATGATTCCTCCCCGGCGCCGCGCGCTGCGATCAGGGCGAGCGTGCGCGCCAT
Organism: Spirochaetaceae bacterium; assembly: GCA_028820215.1. The sequence continues at coordinate 77,249 of JAPPKD010000160.1, forward strand.
CTCGTTGCCGACGATCTGCATGCCTTCGTCGATCCCCATGCCGGGGCGCGCCAGCACCCAGGCCGGCTCGGCGGCCAGCGCCAGGTGGGCGATGACCCGCGCCGACTGGTCGGTGTCCGCGCAGGAGCCGCCCAGGATCGGGCGCACGCCGGCGGCCTTGCAGTCCAGGATCGCCCGGCCGGCGTTGAGGATGGAGCCCAGGTCCGGGCTCTTCACGTTGACCATGTCCACGGCACCGGCGGCGAGGAAGGCGCGGATGTCGGCCAGCGTGTTGGCCCACTCGTCGACGATGATCGGAACGCGCGGCTCGCCGCGCGCGGCGAGCGCCTCGCGCAGGGCTGCCAGCGTCTCGATCTGGGCGCTGCGCGAGTCCATCAGCACCGGCGTCTCCACGCTGAGCCGGTGCGGCAGCGCCAGCTCGCCCAGCCTGGCGAGGTAGTCGGCCATCCGCCCGACGTCGTGGCCGAACGCGACGCCGACCATGCCGTACACGTCGATGTGCAGCTCCGGCCGGTAGTCCGGCGGCGCGTGGCGGGCGATGCGGTCGACGATCCAGCTCACGTACTCCTGCAGCCGTTCGCCCTGCGCCCCGAGCACGTCCAGGTCGTTGATCAGGCCGTGGGGCAGCACGTCGGCACGCTTCATGATCGCCTTGTCGACGCCGTGGTGCCGCTCGTCGCCGCATTGCACGTTGATGGCCACCGGCGCGGTCGCCACCGGCCGGCCGAAGCGGGCGGCCAGCACCTCCGCGGCGGTGCGCCCCTGTGCGACCGCGACCGCCTGCGCCAGCGCCTGTGATGCGCCGTAGAAGGCGGCGTTGCGGTGCAGCCGGTCGTCGAGCGGCAGCGCTTCCAGCTCCGCGCACATCTCTGTCAGGCCGCCCACCGGCCGGCCGCGCAGGTGGTCGGCGATCGCCTGCAGGTGCGGGAGTTGCTCCGCTGCCCGGAACAGGCCGTGCCTGCCGCCGGCCGCCGAATAGGCGACGCTCATGCCGTCGCCGGCGACGGTGGCGCCGCCCTCCAGGCGCAGGATCAGGGAGAACGCCTCGCTCGGCTGGCGGATCGCGTCGAAGCCGGGCGCCTGCGGCGTTCCCGGGTAGAGGTAACCGTCGCGGTGGGCGCCCGCGCGGATCGCCTGGAGATCCTCGTTGTAGTGGCCGCCGCGAGCCGGGACTACCACGGCCTGCTCGATACGCATGCCGGGCAGTATCAGCGGCGCTGGCAGCGCGGGCAATAGAAGGTCGATCGGCCGCCGGAGCGCAACGCGCGGATGGCCGCACCGCAGCGCGGACAGGGCAGACCGGCGCGGCCGTAGGCGGACAGCTCGATCGCGAACAGGCCGGGATCGCCGCCGGGCGTGCGGTAGTCGCGCAGGGTGGTGCCGCCGGTGGCGATCGCCCGCTCCAGGATCGCGCGCACGGCGCCGGCGATCCGCTGCAGGCGGACGCGGGCCAGCCGGCCGGCCGGGGTGCGCGGATGCACGCGCGCGGCGAACAGCGCCTCGCTGGCGTAGATGTTGCCGATGCCGGCGACGATGCGGCTGTTCAGCAGCAGGTCCTTGATCGCCACCGTGCGCCGGCGGCTCACCGCGTACAGGTATTCGCCGTCGAAGCCGCCGTCGAGCGGCTCCGGCCCCAGGCCCGCCAGCAGCGGGTGCTCGCCGGGCGTACAGGCCACGTGCAGCGACCCGAACCGGCGCGGATCGCGCAGCCGGACGGCCAGTCCCGAACCCAGCACCACGTCCGCGTGGTCGTGCTTTGCCGGCGGCGCATCGGCTTCCACCACCAACAGCCGCCCCGACATGCCCAGGTGGGCGATCAGGCTCTCGGGTCCGGCGTCGACCACCAGGTACTTGGCCCGCCGCCGCACGTCGCGCACCGTGCGCCCGGCCAGCCGCGGCGGCAGGTCGTCGGCCACCCGCCACCGCAACCGCGGCTCGCGTACCACCACGCGTTCGATGCGCTGCCCCACCAGCACCGGCCGCACCCCCCGCGCGATCGTCTCAACCTCCGGCAGCTCCGGCACGCCGCAGACGCTACGCCCCCTAGCACAGAAATACCAGAGCGCTAGCGGTGCGCTAGCAATCGTCCGGGACCGTACCCTCGATTCTGAACATCGCGAGGAGAAGCATGCGAACCAACCCCATCATCGCGGCGGCCCTGGCCGCCGCCATGGCGCTCACGTCGATGACCGTCCTGGCGCAGGTGTCGGTCGACCCGGCCCTCACCATGTACGAGCAGGTGCAGGGCGTGTCCGGCAGCCTCAAGAGCGTCGGCTCCGACACCATGAACAACACCATGACGCTGTGGGCCGAAGGCTTTCTGGGGATGTACCCGAACGTCCGCATCGAGATCGAGGGCAAGGGATCCTCCACCGCGCCGCCGGCGCTGATCGCCGGCAGCTCCCAGTTCGGTCCGATGAGCCGCCAGATGAAGGCGGCCGAGGTGGACGCGTTCGAGAGCAAGTACGGCTATCCGCCGACCAGCCTGCCGGCCGCGATCGACATGCTGGCCGTCTACGCCAACAAGGACAACCCGATCTGCCAGACGGGGCTCACCCTGCAGCAGGTCGACGCCATCTTCTCGACCAACCGGCTGCTCGGTCACGACAGCGACATCCGCACCTGGGGCGAAGCCGGCGTGTCCGATGGCGCCTGGGCCGACCAGCCGATCAGCCTGTACGGCCGCAACTCCGCGTCCGGCACCTACGGCTACTTCAAGAAAGACGTGCTCGGCAACGGCGACTACAAGCCGTCCGTGAAGGAGCAGCCCGGCAGCTCCTCGGTCGTGCAGGGCGTCGCCAGCGACGCTCCCGGCATCGGCTACTCCGGCATCGGCTACCTCACCGCCGACGTCTGCGCGGTACCGCTGGCCCATGACGCCTGGTCCGACCCGATCCCGGCCACCCCCGAGCATGCGTACACCGGCGAGTACCCGCTCTCGCGGTTCCTGTTCGTGTACGTCAACCACCGGCCCGGCAGCGAGCTCGACCCGTTGCGGCGCGAGTTCGTCCGGTACATGTTCTCCAACGAGGGTCAGGAGGACGTGATCAAGGACGGGTACTACCCGATCACCAAGCAGATCGCCTCCGAGGCGATGGAAGCGCTGGGCATTTGAGCGGGTCCGGCGCACGGGGCCCCGGCGCATGAGCCAGCCCGCGTTCACGGGCTACCGGCGCGCGCGCAAGACGCGCGCCGGTGTGCGTATCGCGGAGGTCGCCTCCAAATCGATCATCACGATCGGCGGGATCGGCGTGATCGCCGCGGTGTTCCTGGTGTTCGTGTTCCTGGCTTCCGTCGTGGTGCCGCTGGTGGGTCGATCACGCCTGGAGCCGGCGGTCTCCCAGTCGGGATCCGGCCAGGGGCCCGCCGCCTTCCCCGCCGCGGTGGACCGCTTCGTGCTGGTGGACGAGTTCCGCGTGGCGGCCGCCGGGCTGGTCGACGGCGGGCGGGCGCTGCGGCACTTCCGCATCGACCCGGGCGTCCCCGGCGGCATGTTGCTCGAGGAGGTGCCGCTGTTCGACGAGCAGCCCACCTCCCTGACCTACTCGGACGACGGCGGCTGGCTGGCCGCCGGCTTCGCCGACGGCACGTTCCGGCTCGGCCAGGTGCTGTTCGAGACCGCGTTCTTCGAGAACGAGGACGTGCCGGCCGGGCTGCACGCGCTCCGCGAGGGCGAGGTCGGCGTGCTCGACGGCGCGTCGATCCAGCGCACGCCGATCGGCCAGTTGCGCCTGCAGCGGCTGGAGGCGCACATCCAGGACCCGGTGGCGAGCGGCCACGCAGGCAGCGTCCTGCTGATCGACCAGACGGTGCGCCCGGTCGGGCCGGTGGTCGCCATGGTGACCGATGACGGCGTGATGCGGATCAGCGCCGTGACGCGGCGGCGCAACATCCTCACCGGCCGCGTGACCGCGACCGTGCGCGGCGGCAGCGCCGCGATTCCCGACTTCGGGCGCGCCGTCCCGCTGTCCCGCGTGCTCGTCAGTGGCAACGCGGATGCCGTCTACGTCCTCTGGCAGGACGGGGCGTTCGTGCGCTTCGATACCCGCAACCTGCGCGAGCCCGTGGTGGCCGCGCGCGGCGACGTGCTGCGCGACGATGCCGTGCGCCTCACGGTGGCCCGCTTCCTGCTGGGCCGCGATACGCTGCTGATCGGCGACAGCCGCGGGCGCGTCCGTACCTGGTTCCGGGTGCGCGACGAAGACGCCGCGACGGCCGACGGGCTGCTGCTGGTCAACGCCCATACGTTCGACGGCCCTGCTGTGCCTGGCGGCCCGGCGGCCGTCACCAGCATCGGCAGCTCGTCGCGCAAGCGCATGATCGTCGTGGGCTACGTGGACGGCAGCGTGCGCGGCTTCTACGTGACCAGCAACGCGTTTCTGGCCGAGGCGCGGCCCTTCGCCGGCGTGCCGATCACGGCCGTCGCGGCGAGCCCCCGCGACGACGCGATCGCGGCCGTGCCCGACCGGGGATTCGCGCTGCTGGCGCTGGACAGCCCGCACCCGGAAGCCACCGTGCGATCGATCTTCGCCAAGGTCTGGTACGAGGGCAACCGCGATCCCGAGCACGTCTGGCAGTCGTCGAGCGGCACCGACACGTTCGAGGCCAAGTACGGGCTGGTCCCGCTGATCTTCGGGACGATCAAGGCGACCATCTACTCGATGCTGTTCGGGGTGCCGCTGGCGCTGCTGGCGGCCATCTACACCAGCGAGTTCCTGCACAGCAGGCTGCGTGCGCGCATCAAGCCGATCATCGAGATGATGGCCAGCCTGCCGAGCGTCGTGCTCGGCTTCCTGGCCGGCCTGGTGTTCGCGCCGATCGCCGAGCGGGCGGTGCCGATGATCCTGGTCGCGTTCCTGATGATCCCGCTCACCTGCCTGGCCGGCGGCTACCTGTTCCAGCTCCTGCCCGACCGCACGGCGATCATCCTGTCGCGATTCCGCATCCCCTTCGTGCTCGTGGCGGCGCTGCCGCTCGGCCTGCTGCTGTCGCGGCTGGCCGGGCCGGTGGCCGAGCGGGCGCTGTTCGCGGGCGACATCAAGCTCTGGCTGGACGGACAGATCGGTACCGGCGCCGGCGGCTGGGCGATGATGCTGCTGCCGCTCACCGGGCTGGCCACGGTGTGGTACGTGTCGCGCTCGCTCGCTCCCAGGCTGCGGACGTTGTACCGGAGCCTGCCGGCGCGGAAGGTGGCGCTGCTGGAGATCGTCAAGGTCGCCGCCGCGGTGGCGGTCGCGGGCGGCGCCGCCCTGCTCGGCGGCTGGCTCCTGCAGGCGCTGGGACTGGACTCGCGCGGGTCGTTCCCGGTCATCGGCCCCGTGCTCGGCACCTACGTGCAGCGCAACTCGCTGGTGGTGGGCTTCGTGATGGGCTTCGCGATCATCCCGATCATCTACACCATAGCCGACGACGCGCTGAAGAGCGTGCCCGAGCACCTGCGTTCCGCGTCCCTGGCCGCCGGCGCCACCCCGTGGCAGACCGCGATGCGCGTGATCGTTCCGACGGCCATGAGCGGGCTGTTCTCGGCCGTGATGATCGGGCTGGGCCGCGCCGTGGGTGAGACGATGATCGTGCTGATGGCGGCCGGCAACACGCCGATCCTGGAGATGAACCTGTTCAACGGCTTCCGCACGCTGGCGGCGAACATCGCCGTCGAGCTGCCGGAGGCGGTCGTAGGCAGCACGCACTACCGCATCCTGTTCCTGGCAGCGCTGACCCTGTTCGTGATGACGTTCGTGGTGAACACGATCGCGGAGTCGGTGCGCCAGCGGTTCCGCCGCAGGGCGTTCGAGCTGTGAAGTCGACCGTCGCTCCGAGCGCCTTCGCTGTCGCGCCCCCGGCCGGGTTGGCCGCCGCCGCGCCTGCCGCGCCGCGCCGCCGCGTGAGCAGCGGCGCCTCGCTGGTCGCGCAGGGACAGCCGATGATGTGGTTGACCGCCGGCACGCTGGTGATCGCCCTGGTGATGACCCTGGGGTTGCTGCTGCTGATCCTGGTGCGCGGCCTCGGCACCTTCTGGCCGGCGCCGCTGGCCCGCTTCGAGATGGCCGACGGCTCCGTCCACGTGGGCGAGGTGACCCGCCGAGACCGCTACCAACCGGCCGCGACCGCGATCGACTCGCTGCCCGCCGCCGCGCAGGAGCCGGCGCGGGAGCTGCTGGAACGGCAGCGCGGCTGGTCCACGCGGTGGCTGGTGCGGACCGGCAACTTCGACGTGACCGGCGTGCACTTCACGTGGGTGGACGACTTCGCCCTGGCCGGGCGAAGCGCCCCGGAATGGGCGGTGATCTTCGAACGCCTGACGTGGGGGCGATTCTACGGCGAGCCGGTGGCGTTCCTGGTCGACGGCGCTGCGACCGCCGAAGGCCCGGAGCCCGCCTGGAGGGAGTTCGAGCGGCACCACCCGGCCGTGGAGGGCTGGCGCGCCGAGCGCAGGCGGCTGGAACGGCGCGACATCGGCGACGTGAATCACCGCCTGGAGAAGGCGCGGCTCCGCGTGCGCGAAGCCGCGCTGGAGAACGACGACGCCCGGGCCGAGGGCAATGCGTCCTCGATCGCGGCCGCCGGGGACAAGCTGGCGTCGGAGCGGGAGAAGGCGGCGTCCGTCGAGGCGGCGGCGAATGCGGAGTATGCGCAGATCCGCGCCCGGATCGACGAGCTGCAGCGCTCGAGCGACCGCTACCAGATCGCGATGCGGCTCTCCGACGGCTCCGAGGTGCTGGTCCCGCTCGGCCAGGTCGTGCGCGGCTACCCGGCCAACCGGCTCGGCCTGCTGGGCAAGCTGGGCGTCTACCTGTCGCGGTGGGCGGAGTTCCTGACCGCCGACCCGCGTGAGGCAAACAGCGAAGGCGGCGTCTTCCCGGCGATCTTCGGCACGGTGGTGATGACCCTCCTGATGTCGCTCGCCGTGGCCCCGTTCGGGGTGATCGCCGCGCTCTACCTGCGCGAGTACGCCAAGCCGGGGCGACTGGTGTCGACCGTGCGGATCGCGATCAACAACCTGGCCGGCGTGCCCAGCATCGTCTTCGGCGTGTTCGGGCTGGGCTTCTTCAGCTACCTGATCGGCGGCGGTATCGACGAGCTTCTGTTCCGCGCGAAGCTGCCCAGCCCCACTTTCGGCACCGGCGGCATCCTGTGGGCGTCCCTGACGCTGGCGCTGCTGACGCTGCCGGTGGTGATCGTCGCCACCGAGGAGGCGCTGGCCGCGGTGCCGGGGTCGATGCGGGAAGGGTCCTATGCCTGCGGAGCCAGCAAGTGGCAGACCATCGAGCGCATCGTCATGCCGCGCGCACTGCCCGGCATCATGACCGGCATGATCCTGGCGATGGCGCGGGGGGCCGGCGAAGTGGCGCCGCTGATGCTGGTGGGCGCCGTGAAGCTCGCGCCCGAGCTGCCGATCGACCGCTACTTCCCGTACGTGCACCTGGAGCGCAGCTTCATGCACCTGGGCTTTCACATTTTCGACGTCGGCTTCCAGAGCCAGAACAGCGAGGCGGCCATCCCCATGGTGTTCACGTCGACGCTGCTGCTGATCCTGATCGTCGTGCTGCTGAACGTGACGGCGATCCGGCTGCGCAGCCGGCTGTACCGCCGCGTCGCCGGAAGTCAGTTCTAGGAGAGGTCTGCCAGATGGATGCCACCAGAGACCGCAGCGAGCACGGCCGCCTCACGGTGGACCGGCACCTCGCCCCGACCGCCGACGGAACAGCGCACGCGGACGGCCGCCTGCGGGGTGGGGCGGCGGGCGTCGTCCGGGAGAACCTGCTGGAGCGCGTCGCCGCCGGCGGCGACGTCAGGACCGCCGTGCATCCGAGCACGCTGGAGCTTGCGAGCGTGCTGGAAGTGGACCGCTTCAACCTCTGGTACGGCGCGGCGCAGGCGCTGTTCGACGTGTCGATGAGGGTCCCGTTCGGCAAGGTGACGGCGCTGATCGGGCCGTCCGGCTGCGGAAAATCGACGCTGCTGCGCTCGGTGAACCGCCTCAACGACCTGGTCGACAGCGTGCGGATCGAGGGTGACATGCGCCTGTCCGGCGACTCGATCTACGCGCCGGGTACGGACGTCATCGAGCTGCGCAAGCGCATGGGGATGGTGGCGCAGAAGCCGAATCCATTCCCGATGAGCATCTACGAGAACGTCATCTACCCGCTACGGATCGACGGCGAACGCGACAAGCAGGTGCTCGACTCCGTGTGCCATCGCGCGCTTGTGGGCGCGGCGCTCTGGGACGAGGTCAAGGACCGGCTGCAGGAGAGCGCGCTGGGACTGTCCGGCGGCCAGCAGCAGCGGCTGTGCATCGCCCGCGCGGTGGCAGCCGAGCCGGAGGTGCTGCTCATGGACGAGCCGGCCAGCGCCCTGGACCCGATCGCCACCAGCAAGATCGAGGATCTGATCCACGAGCTGAAAGGCAGCTACACGATCCTGATCGTCACCCACAACATGCAGCAGGCATCGCGCGTCAGCGACATCACGGCGTTCATGTACCTGGGCCGTCTCATCGAGTTCGCGCCCACCGAGGACGTGTTCCTGAAGCCGCAGCTTCAGGAGACGGAAGACTACATCAGCGGCCGGTTCGGATGAGCCGGCCGAACAGGCAATGAAGCAAAGCCCACGCATTGGAGGAGGAGTGGAAATGGGAATTCGCAAGCGGAACGATCGCATGGTGCCGGTCATGAAGCTGGTGGTGGCCGGCGCGCTGATCGCCGGATGCGCGACCGCGGCCCAACAGCAGCCGCTGGATCTGGCGGTGTACGCCAAGGCGGGCTTCGTCGTCCTGGAAGAGGAAGGCCGGCTGTGGGTGTTTCGCGAAGGGTCCGACGACCTTGCCGCGTTTCAGGAGTCCGGCGAGCCCGCCAGGCAGGTGGTACGGCCGCTGGCCGCGCCGGGCGGGGTGACGGTGAAGTCCACCGAGAGCGCCACGATCGACGAGTACCTGACCACGCTGCCGGGTTTCTACACGCAGATGGAGGAAGGCCGGCTGTGGGTGTTCAAGGCCGGAAGCGCCGAGCTGGACTCGTTCTTGCAGACCGGCGAGCCCGCCAAGCAGGTGGTGCGGCCGCTGGCCGGACCGTTCGGCCTGACCATCAAGGCGGTCGGCAGCGAGGTGATCGACGAGTACCTGGCGGCCTGGCAGGCCGCGACGGGATAGACAGGGCCGGAGTCTGTCGGATGTGTCGTCGAAGCGCCGATCCGACAGACTCCGCAGGAGGCAACCGTGAGTGAGCCGCAACCGCTCCGTCATCAGTTCGAGCGCGAGATCGAGGAGCTGCAGCAGCGCCTGCTGGACCTGGCCCAGACGGTCGAGTCGGCGGTGGGCCAGGCGACCAAGGCGCTGCTGAGCCAGAACGAGGCGATGGCCGAAGACGTTCTCGTGGGGGAAGACGCGGTCAACCAGGCCACCTACGAGATCGAGGACTACGTGAACAAGATCGTGGCCCGGGAACAGCCGGTGGCCACCGATCTGCGCTTCATCATCACTTCCCTGCACGTGGTGATCGCGCTGGAGCGCATCGGCGACCTGGCCGTGCACGTCGCCAAGGTGGCGCAGAAACTGGCCTCGGAGACCTACATCAAGCCGCTGATCTCCATGAACCTGATGGCGGACCGGGCCACACAGATGGTGCGCGACTCCGTGCACGCCTTCGTGAGCCGCGACGAGCTGGCCGCGCAGGACGTGGCTGCCGGCGACGACCTGATCGACAACACCTACTCGCAGATGTTCCGCGAGCTGCTCACCTACATGATGGAGTCGCCGAAGACGATCGCGCAGGCGCAGACCCTGCTGTTCGTGGCGAAGCAGTACGAGCGTGTCGGCGACCACGCCACCAATATCTGCGAGGCTTCGGTCTACGTGGCGACCGGGCAACGCGTCGAGCTCTGAGCCCAGCTACGCGCTCCGCTTCAGCGCTCCGGGCGCGGCCGGCGGGCGATCAGCTTGCCGGCCGGCTCGCCAAGCTCGGTGCGGGCGCGCCGCCCGGCCGCCTCGTGCATGGCCTCCTGGCTTCGATGGAAGGGCTCGTCCGCCGAGGACCGCCTCACCCGGACGTACGTGCCGTCGCTGCGCAGCCGGTAGGCGTTGGTGTTGTCAGAGAACGCTGATTCCAGTATCTCCAGCGCGCGGCGCTTCAGCCGGGGATCCGCGATCGGGACCATCAGCTCCACGCGGCGGCTGAGGTTGCGCGGCATCCAGTCGGCGCTCGCCAGGTAGCACTCGTCGGCGCCGCCTGCGCGCACGTAGAGCAGGCGCGCGTGCTCGAGGTAGCGGTCGATGACCGACACCACCGTGATGTTGCGGCTCATGCCGCGCCGCTCCGGGATCAGCAGGCACTCGCCGCGTACGTTCAGCTTGATGGTGACGCCGGCGCGCGAGGCGGCGTACAGGGCGTCGATCACGTCGCGGTCGGTGAGCTGGTTGAGCTTGGCCATGATCAGCGGCTCTTCGTTCGCCGGCCGCGCCGCCTCGCGCTCGATCATGGCCAGCAGGCGCTGCTTGAGGGTGGTGGGCGCCATGGTCAGGCGGCGCAGGTTCGGGACCGTGGAGTAGCCGGTGATCGCGTTGAAGAACAGGCCGGCCTCCATGGCCAGCTCGTCGTCGGCGGTCAGGAGCCCGACGTCCGTGTACAGGCGCGCCGTGTCGTCGCGGTAGTTGCCGGTTCCCAGGTGGACGTAGCGGCGGATGCGGCCGGATTCGCGGCGGACGATCAGGAGCGCCTTCGCGTGCACCTTGTGCCAGGCGATGCCGTACACGACGATCGCGCCCTGCCGCTCCAGGAGCGCCGCACGCTCCAGGTTGCGCTCCTCGTCGAAGCGCGCTTTCACCTCCACCAGCACCGTCACCTGCTTGCCCGCCTCCGCCGCCCGTCCCAGCGCGGCCACGATCGGCGACTCGCGCGACACCCGGTACAGCGTCATCTTGATCGCCAGCACGTCGGAATCGTCCGCGGCCTGCTTCAGCAGGTGCACGACGGCGTCGAACGACTCGTAGGGGTGGTGCAGCATGCGGTCGCGCGTGCGGATCACGTCCCAGATCGTCTCGGTGCCGTCCAGCCAGAGCGGGCGCACCGGTTCCCACGGCTCGAACCGCAGGCGGTCGAGCCCCGGCATGTCGACCAGGCTGGACCAGCCGGCCAGGTCCATCGGCCCGTCGCAGGCATAAACGTCCGCCGGCTCCACCGCCAACTCGGCGGCCAGCACCCGGCACAGCTCGCAGTCGGCGTCCGACACCTCCAGGCGCACCGCCACCCCGCCGCGCCGCGCCGAGATGACCTCTTCCATGGCCTCGACGAAGTCGTCGTCGCGCAGCTCGTCCACCTCTGCGTCGCCCGAGCGGGTGACGCGGAACCGGATGCTGTCCAGGATGCGGAAGCCGGGAAACAGCAGGTCGGCGTTGCCGGCGACCAAGTCCTCCAGCAGCGCGTAGGTGACGGCTGGTGCTCGGCGGCCGGCGCCTTGATGTGCTGATCCCGCTTCACTCCCTCGGCCGGTGCCCGCTCCCTCCCGCGGGACCGGCACCAGCCGGTCGAGGGTGCCCGGCAGCGGCACCACGGCGACCACGGGGCCGGCGCCGGCCGTGGCCGCGGCGGACGCGGATCGTGCCTGCTCGTCGGCCGGCTCCAGCAGGAAGCCCACGTGCAGCCGCAGGCTCGGCAGCGGCACGCTCTCCTCGCCCGTGATGCGCACCGGGGTGAGGGCCGGGTGGATCTGGCTCCGGAAGTGGTCCCGCAGCAATTCCAGGGTGCCGAGCGGGTAGGCGTCGCGCTCGAGGATGCGCACGCCGGCATCGGTCAGCGGCGGCAGCACCCGCCGGCGCAGGCAGTCGGTCTGGCCGCGCACGATGCGCTCGACGCGGCCGCGCACCTCAGCCAGCCGGCGGCCGGCGTCGCCGGCGCGCCGTAGCGCGGGCACGCGCACCATGAAGAACTCGTCCAGATTGGTGCCGACGATGCTCAGGAAGCGCAGGCGCTCCAGCAGCGGCGTGGCGGCCGTGTCCGCCCGGTCAAGCACGCGGCGGTTGAACGCCAGCCAGCTCAGCGCGCCGTCGAGATAGCGTGCCGGCGGCAGGGGACCGGCCTCCCGAGGGCGCACTCTCGCCGGCGAGGTCGCGGGGGTAGCGGCGTCCGGCGTCCCGCTGGCGGGCATGCTGGCATGATAGCGCCCAATCATCGGAGAATCGCAACGCGGGCGGCAGAGTTCGGCCGCCCCGCGTGAGAGGTGCCCATGGATGCGCTGGTGGTCGGCATCGACCTCGGCGGCTCGAAGATGCTCGCGACCGTGTACCGCGGCGCGAAGGCGCTGGGGTCGGACAAGCGCACGACCGACCCTACCGCCGGCGCGCGCGGCCTGGCGATGGGCTTGGTCGGCACCGTGCAGGCGGCCTTGGAGGACGCCGAGGTCAAGCGGTCGGCCGTGGCCGCGATCGGTATCGGCGCGCCGGGACCGATGGACGCGCAGCGCGGCACCTTGACCGGCTCGCCGAACCTGGGCGTTGCCGACTTCCCGATCCGGGACTGCCTGCAGGATGCATTCGGTGTTCCGGTGGTCGTCGAGAACGACGTCAGCGCCGGCACCTACGGCGAGCACCGCTTCGGCGCGGCGCGCGGCCGCCGGCACGTGGTCGGGGTGTTCCCCGGCACCGGGATCGGCGGCGGGCTGGTGCTGGACGGCCGCCTGTACCGCGGCGCCAACGGCAATGCCGGGGAGATCGGCCACATGATCGTGCAGCTCCACGGGCCGCTGTGCGGCTGCGGGCAATACGGGTGCCTTGAGGCGCTGGCCAGCCGCAGCGCCATCGCGCGCGACCTGATCGCCCAGGCCGCGATCGGCAAGGCGCCGGCCGTGACCGCGAAGGCCGGAACGGACGTGCGGTCGGTGCGCAGCAAGATGATCGCGCGCGTGCTGGCCGTCGGCGAGCAGCCAGGCGTCGAGCTGCTGGAGAGGGCGGCGGAGCGTCTGGGCATCGGCATCGCCAACTGCGTCAACCTGCTCAACCCGGAGATGGTGGTGCTGGGCGGCGGCCTGGTGGAGAAGCTCGGCGACTGGCTGGTCGAGCGCACGGCCGACTCGATGCGCCGGCACGCGCTGCCGTCCCTGGGCGAGGGGGTCGAGGTCGTCGCGGCGACCCTCGGCGACGAGGCGGTCGTGCGCGGTGCCGCGGCGCTGGCGCAGGAGTCGCTGGCATGAGCGGCGGTGCGCCGGACGGCCGCAACGGCGCCGCGCGGGCGGTGATCGACATCGGCTCCAGCGCCATCCGCATGGTGGTCGGCGAGGTCGAGGCGACCGGGGCGATCCGCATCCTGGACCGCGCGGACCGGCCGGTGCCGCTCGGCCACGACGTGTTCGGCTCCGGCACGGCCAGCCGCACCACCATCGGCGCGTCGCTGGACGCACTGGCGTCCTTCCAGGAGCTGCTGCGCGGCTGGGGGATCGGCCCCGGCGAGACCACCGTGATCGCGACCAGCGCGCTGCGCGAGGCCGAGAACCGCGACACCTTCGTCGACCGGGTGGCGCTCCGCACCGGACTGGACGTGCGCGTGATCGACGGCGTGGAGGAGAACCGGCTGACCTACCTGGGCGCCGTGCACGCCATCAAGGCTGCGATCCCGCGGTTCGCGCGCTCGAACTCCCTGATCATGCAGATCGGCACGGGCAGCACGGAGTTCATGCTGCTGCGCCGCGGGCGGATGGCGTTCGTCCACTCGCTGAAGCTGGGCAGCGCCCGCATGGAGGACATGCTGCGGCCCATGCACGGCAATCCGGAGCGGCTGCGCCGCGTGCTGTCGGAGACCGTGGCCCCCACGCGCGAGGTGCTCAGCCACGAGCAGCCGCTCAAGCACATCCGCCGTTTCGTGGCAGGCGGCGGCGTGATCCGGCTGGCCGCCTCGCGCGCCGGGCGGCGGATCGCCGAGCACTGCTCGCTGATCGAGCGCCCGGCGCTGCAGGAGCTGATCCGCGGCCTGCAGGCGCTGCGGGTCGAGGAGCTCGTTCACGAGCTCTCGATCCCGTACGAGGACGCCGAGGGCATCCTGCCCGACCTGATCGTCTACGACCTGTTCCTGGAGTCGACGGCCGCCCAGCAGGTGATCGTCCCGGAGTTGAGCATCCGCGAGGGCGTGCTGCTGAGCGCCGCGCTCGACGACGAGGAGTCGCGCCGCGAGTTCGAGCGGCAGACGATCGCCTCGGCCCTGAGCGTGGCGCGCAAGTATCACGCCGAGGACCCGCACGTGCGCCACGTCACCAGGCTGGCGCTGGTCCTGTTCGACCTGCTGGCCGCCGATCACGGGCTCGGCCACCGCGAGCGGCTGCTGCTGAACGTGGCCGCGCTGCTGCACGAAGTCGGCAAGCTGATCAAGGCGTCCGGCCATCACAAGCACGGCGCCTACATCGTCGCCAACTCCGAGGTATTCGGCATCGACGAGCGGGACACGGCGGTGGTCGCCAACGTCGTGCGCTACCACCGCCGGGCGCTGCCTGCGATGTCCCACCCCATGTACGCGGAGCTCTCCCGCCGGCAGCGGCTGGTGGTCAACAAGCTGGCGGCGATCCTGCGGGTCGCCGACGCGCTGGACGTCAGCCACCTGGGCCGCGTCGACCGCTTCGACGCCGAGCGCGCCGGGGACGTGCTGCGCCTGAAGTGCGGGTATCAGGGCGACCTGTCCCTGGAGCGGATGGCGCTGGCCCGCAAGGGGGAGCTGATGGATCAGGTCTTCGGGTTGCGCGTCGAGCTCTCCTGAAGGCCGGCCCGAAACGGCTCACGACCGCCCGGCACATGGTACGATCAAAGGGTCCGAGTGGTGAATACGAACGCAGACCAGGGGGCCGGCGCGGCGACCATCATCAAGGCGTCCGAATTCAAGGCCAAGTGTCTTCAGCTCATGGATCGTGTCGCGGATACAGGGGAAGAGATCGTGATAACCAAGAATGGGCGTCCGGTATCGCGACTGGTACCCTATCGGACCAGACCACGAAGCTTGTTCGGCATAGACCGCGGCAGAATCGAGTTGGTTGGCGACATCATCGATCCGATCGATGTGGACTGAGACTGGGAGAAAACGGGAGCTTGGCACCGGAGCCGACCGACGGTTTGGCTGCGCTACTCCATGCCTCGTCTGTATAGTACCGGGCTTGAGCCCATGGACAGCTCACGGGCGGACGGTCTGTTGGAGCGGCCGGTGGTGGAGACGGTGGCCGCGCTGGTCGACCGCTACCTGTCGCAGGCCGAACGGGCGGTCCGGCACGTAGGGCGGCCCGGCAAGCCGGAGGCGCTGCACGACTTCCGCGTCGCGTTGCGCCGGTGCCGCGGCGTGCTGCGCGCCTACCGGCCTTGGCTGGGCCGGGCCGCTGGCAAGCGGGTGCGGTCGGCGCTGCGCCGGTTGATGCGGCGGACCAACAAGGGGCGCGACGCGGAGGTGCAGATCGCGTGGCTGGTGGGCGTCCGCGCGGCGCTGCGGCGCAGCGAACGGGCCGGCCTCAACCACCTGCTGGAGCGGCTGCGCCGGCGGCGGCACGCCGGCCACGCCGCCGCGGCGGCCGCGGTGCGCAGCCGCTTCGAGCGGCTGGACGCGGAGTTGCGCGCACGTCTGGAGCAGGCGGTGCCGGCGCCGCTGACGTTTGGCCGTGCGTTCGGTGAGCGGCTGCAGGAGTACGCGGCCGACACAGGCGCCCGCTTGGCGGCGGCCGCGAAGGCTGCCAGCGACGACGAGCTCCACGACGCGCGGTTGGTCGTGAAGCGCCTGCGCTACCTCGTTGAACCAGCGGTCGGCGGTCTCACTGGAGGTGCTGCGGAGGCTGCGGAGCTGAAACGCCTGCAGGACGTGTTGGGCGAGCTCAACGACGCCCGCGTCCTGGCCGCGGCTGTCGACCGGGAACTGACGCGGGTCTCCGCCGCGCAGACCGCGAGGCTGCGGCGGCTGGCCCTCTCCGGCACGGAGGAGGAGCTGGCTCGCGCCCGCCGTCGAGACGAGCGGCTTGGGCTGCTGCGTATCATGCGGCTGCTCGAAGGGCGCCGGCAGGAGTTGCTGGCAGTGCTGCGCCGCGACCACCTCGCCGCGGCGCGGGACACCTGCGCGGCGCTCGGACGCGAGGGCGAGGCCTTGGCCGGTGGCAGCGTCGAGCCGGCGCCGGCGGACCACCGATGACGCGCATGGCCCCACCCGGTGCGCGCCGGTACACTGGGACAGACGCGGTGCGGGGGTTGGAGGCATGGCGGTCGTCGTAGCAGGCAAACGGAAGCTCACCTATACGGAGTACGCGCTGATCCCGGAGGACCGCAACCGGCACGAGATCATCGATGGCGATCACTACGTGAGTCCGGCCCCGACCATCTATCACCAGGAATTGGCCGCACGGCTCTACGAGTTGCTGCGAACGACGTTCGGGAGCACTGGCAGGGGGCGGGTGCTGTTCGCGCCGGTCGACGTCGAGCTGACCGAGACGGACATCGTCCAGCCGGATCTGCTCGTGGTGATGGCAGAGCACGATTCGATCGTGACCCGGACGCGCATCATCGGGGCACCGGACCTCTTGGTCGAGATCCTCTCGCCGTCGAATCCCCGGTACGACACGGTGCTCAAGCTGGAACTGTACCGGCGCGCGGGGGTAGGGGAGTACTGGATCGTCGATCCCGAGGAGCGGCAAGTAACCGTGTACGCTCGTTCGGAGCAAGGCTTGGTCGAGCTGCCGCCCGTACACGGCGAGGTCACCTCACCGCTCGTCGGCGGTACAGTGGCGATTCAGCAGATCTGGTAGCACCGGCAGGCCGGGAGCGGCGGGCGCTGCTCTACGCCCTGATCAGCGTCGCGCTCTGGTCGACGGTCGCGACCGGCTTCAAGCTGGGGCTGCGGGAGCTGCAACCGGTGCAGCTCCTGTTCCTGGGCTGCGTGGTGGCGCTGGCGTTCTTCGCCGCGGCGCGACCCTTCGTCAGCGCGCCGATGAACCTGCGCCGGCACCTCGCCGCCGCGTGCCTGGGGCTGCTCAATCCGCTCGGCTACTACCTGGTGCTGTTCGAGGCGTACGACCGCCTGCCGGCGCAGATCGCGCAGCCGCTCAACTACCTGTGGGCGGTAACCCTGGCGCTACTGGCGATCCCGGTGCTGAAGCAGCGCCTGTCGCTGCGCGGCTGGATCGGCGTCGCGGTCAGCTACGCCGGCGTCGCCGTGCTGCTGACCCGCGGCGGATCGGCGGGGCTGGGCCGCTTCGACACCGTCGGGGTCGCGCTGGCGCTGGGCAGCACCGTCCTGTGGGCGGGCTACTGGCTGCTCACGGTGAGGATCGGCGCGCACGCGGTGCCGCTCATGCTGAACGGCTTCGCCGCGGCCACGGTGGCGATCGGCGTGATCTGCGCGGCCACCGCCGGCCTGCCGGCGATCACGCCGGCGAACCTGGGCTACGGCGCCTGGGTGGGGCTCGTGGAGATGGGCGTGGCCTTCCTGCTCTGGCAGCGCGCGCTCGCCCTGACCGCGGTGGCCGGCCGCCTGGGCCAACTCATCTTCCTGTCGCCGTTCCTGTCGCTGGTCCTGATCGCCACCGTGCTCGGCGAGCGCATCCACCCCAGCGCGCCGGTCGCCCTGGCCATGATCGTCGCCGGCCTTGCGCTGTCCAGACGGCGCGCCGCGGGAGTAAACCGCGATGCGTGATGCTTGACATCACGCACTGATGACCGGCAGGCTGCGGCGCATGAGGACGACCTTGAACCTCTCCGCGGAGGCGTTGGCAAAGGTGCGGCAGCTCGCGCAGCAACGGCGCACCACCCTGGGGGCCGTCGCGTCGGAGTTGATCCTGAAAGCTCTGCAGCCGGAGAGCGGACCGGCCGTCAGGAACGGGGTGCCGATCTTTCCGGCGCAGGATGGAGCCGCCCCGGACCTTCACCTGGTCAACCGGCTCCGCGACGAGGGAGCGTGAGCTACCTGCTCGACGTCAACTACCTGGTGGCGCTGTTCGACGCCCGGCACGTGAATCACGATGCCGCGCACCGCCGGTTCGGGACGTTCGCCGCCGACTGGGCGACCTGCTCGACCACGGAGAACGGGTGTGTCCGTGTATTGTCGAACCCGGCGTATCCGACGGTGTCGGCGACGCCTGTCGAGGTGCTCGATCGGCTGGCACGGTTCTGCGACTCGGGCGGTCACAGCTACTGGGAAGATGATCGGTCCCTCCGGCGTTCCCTGGACGATGACGTGAAGAGACGACTGCAGGGCCACCAGCAACTAACCGATTTCCACCTCGCGGTGCTGGCGGCGCACCGGCGCGGACACCTCGTCACGTTCGACGGCCGGCTGCTCCGGTCACTGACCGGCACGAACCTGGAAGGGGCGGTGTTCCTGGTCGAGTAGGAATTGGGCCCGGCATGCGCGCGGGCGGGTTGCGGGGCGTCAGTCCCAGGTGAGGGAGCCGGCCGTCTGGTACTCGGTGACGCGGGTCTCGAAGAAGTTCTTTTCCTTGTTGAGGTCGATGGCGCCGGACATCCACGGGAACGGGTTCTCGCGCTCGTACTGCCGGGGAAGGCCGATGCGCTCGACGCGGCGGTCGGCGATGTACTCGACGTAGGCGGCGAACTGGTCCGCGTTGATGCCCAGCAGGCCGCGCGGGCAGGCGTCGCGCGCGTAGGCGGCCTCCAGCTCCACGCCGCGCCGGATCAGGTCGATCAGCTCGTCCTGGAAGGCCGGCGTCCAGACGTCCGGGTACTCGGCCTTGATCGTGTTGATCAGGTCGGAGCCGAACGCCAGGTGCACGCTCTCGTCGCGCATGATGAACTCGAACTGCTCGCCGACGCCGACCATCTTGTTCTGCCGCTTGAGGGCCAGCATCATCGCGAACCCGGCGTAGAAGAAGATGCCCTCCATGATCACGTAGTAGCCGACCAGGTCGTGCAGCAGGTCGCGCACACCCTGCCCGGTGGCGGTGGTGAAGCCGGGCGCGAAGATGGAGCGGGTCATCTCGATCACCATCGAGTCCTTGCGCTCGATCGACGGGATGGTCCGGTACATGGTGTAGATCTCGTCCGGATCCAGCCCCAGGCTGTCGCAGCAGTAGATGAAGGTGTCGGTGTGGATGGCCTCCTCGAACGCCTGCCGCAGCAGGTACTGGCGGCACTCCGGGTTGGTCACGTGCGTGTACACGGCCAGGACGATGTTGTTGGCGGTCAGCGACTCGGCGGTGGAGAAGAATCCGAGGTTCCAGAGGATGAGCCGCCGTTCGTCGTCGGAGAGCACGTCGGGCGCCTTCCACTGCTCGACGTCCTTCTGCATCGACACCTCTTCCGGGACCCAGTTGTTGGCGACCCCGGCCTTGTAGTAGCCGCGCGCCCATTGGTAGCTCAGGGGCAGGATCTTGTTGGGGTCGGTCGCGGTGTTGTTGATGATGCCCACGGGCTGACAGTGTCCTGCGACGGAGTCTGTGGGATTGCCGCGCAGGCGGCAAGCCCACAGGCCCCGGAGCGAAAGGAGGGGCTGGGCCAGGACCGTCGCCTCCGGCGCCGGTCCTGGGGCTACTGGCAGGCCTCGCAGTCTTCGTCCAGGTTGCAGGCGGCGGCGTCCTGGCCGTTCTGCGGCTCGCTGTCCGCGGCCGGCTCGGCAGGCGCCGGCGTCCCGTTGGCGGGAGTCCCGTTGGCCGTCGCGCCGTTGGCGCGCTTCTGGGTGAAGCCGTACTGGCTGCCCAGGGTGGACTTCTCCACCTGGCTGGCGGCCAGCGTTCGCAGGTAGTAGGTGGTCTTCAGCCCCAGCTTCCAGGCGGTCTGGTAGATCTCGCTCAGCGCCTGCCCGGAGGTGCCGCGCATGAACACGTTGTGCGACTGGCTCTGGTCGATCCACTTGCTGCGCGCGGCGGTCATGCGCAGGCAGTGCAGGGGGGCGACCTCGAACGCGGTCCGGTACTTGGCGCGCAGCGGCGCCGGGATCGCGTGAAGCGCCTGCACGCTGCCGTCGTGGAACTTCAACTGCTCGAACATCTCCCGATCCCAGAGGCCGGCCTGCTTGAGGTCGCCCACCAGGTAGGGGTTGGCTACGGTGAACTCGCCGGAGATGTTCGACTTGACGTAGACGTTCTGGTAGATCGGCTCGATCGAAGGGAAGCAGCCGGAGATGGTGGAGATGGTCGCCGTCGGGGCGATCGCCATGGTGTTGGAGTTGCGCATGCCGTGCTCGCGCACGTGCCGGCGCACCGGCTCCCAGTCCAGCTCGCCGCCGCGCGCCACCTCGACCGGCAGGCCGCGCTCGGCCTCCAGCAGGTCCAGGGTGTCCTGCGGCAGCAGGCCGCGCTCCCACTTGGAGCCGGCATAGCTGTCGTAGGGGCCGCGCTCGGCGGCCAGGCGCGAGGAGCCCAGGATGGCGCTGTGGGCGATCAGCTCCATGGAGCGGTCGGCGAACGCGATCGCCTCGTCCGACTCGAACGGGATGTCCAGCTTGAACAGGGCGTCGGCGAACCCCATCACGCCCAGGCCCACCGGCCGGTGGCGGAGGTTCGACGCGCGCGCCTCGGGCGTGGGGTAGAAGCAGACGTCGATCACGTTGTCGAGCATCCGCATCGCGGTCTCGACGGTGACGGCCAGCGACTCGGTCTGGAGCGCGCCGTCGACCACGTGCCTCTCCAGGTTGACGGATCCCAGGTTGCAGACCGCCGTCTCCTCCCGCGAGGTGTTGAGCGTGATCTCCGTGCACAGGTTGGAGCTGTGCACGACGCCGGCGTGGTCCTGCGGCGAGCGGATGTTCGACGGGTCCTTGAAGGTGATCCAGGGATGGCCGGTCTCGAACAGCATCGACAGCATCTTGCGCCAGAGCTTCAGCGCGGAGACGGTGCGGGTCCGCGCAAGCAGCCCGGCGCGCGCCTTGCGCTCGTATTCCAGATATCGCTGCTCGAAGGCCTGCCCGTACAGGTCGTGCAGGTCCGGGGTCTCGTCCGGCGAGAACAGCGTCCACTCGGCGTCGTCGGCCACCCGCTTCATGAACAGGTCCGGGATCCAGTTGGCCGTGTTCATGTCGTGCGTGCGGCGGCGCTCGTCGCCGGTGTTGCGGCGCAGGTCGAGGAAATCCTCGATGTCCAGGTGCCAGGTCTCCAGGTAGGCGCAGGTGGCCCCCCGCCGCTTGCCGGAGCGGTTGATCGCCAAGGTCACGTCGCTGGCGATCTTCAGGAACGGGATCACGCCCTGGCTCTCCACGTTGGTGCTCTTGATGTGGGCGCCGGTGCCGCGGATGGACGACCAGTCGTTGCCGAGGCCGCCCGACCACTTGGAGAGCTGCGCGTTGTCAGCGAACGACTTGAAGATGTGCTCCAGGTCGTCCTCCACCGTGGTCAGGAAGCACGAGGAGAGCTGCGGGCGGGTGGTTCCGGAATGGAACAGCGTGGGCGTCGACGGCACGAAGCGCAGGGAGGAGATCGCCTGGTAGAAGGCCACGGCGCGCTCGTCGCGGTCCTCCTCCAGCACGGCCAGCCCCATAGCAACGCGCATCCAGAACGCCTGCGGCGTCTCCAGCAGCGCATCGCCGGCGCGGGCGAAGTAGCGCTCGTGCAGGGTCTGCACGCCCATGAAGTTGAGCAGGTCGTCGCGCGCGGTATCGAGCGATTCGGCCAGCCGGCCCAGGTTGAACTCCAGGAGGCGCTCGTCGTACAGACCCTGCTCGACGCCGCGGCGGATGCCGCGCACGAACGCCTGCCGGTAACCGTCCTCGTGGCTGCGGGCGACGCCGATCACCTCGCGGTAGATGCGGCGCAGGAACAGCCGCGCGGCCACCTTGGCGTAGGCGGGGTCGCGCTCGATGAACGAGGATGCGGCCAGCAGCACGGCCCGGTCGATGTCGGCGGTGGAGATGCCGTCGAAGACGTTGCGCACCGTCTCGCGCGCGATCAGGTCGACGTCGATCTCGCCGCTACCGGACTGGTCGAAGCCGTGCGCGCACTCCTGGATAGCCTGCTGGATCTCCGAGATGTCGAACAGCACCGAGCGGCCGTCGCGCTTGACCACGGTGAGCTTGCCGAGCAGCGAGCGCTCGGCCACCTGTTCCTTGCGCTCCTCGCGCGCCTTCTGGTGCTCGGCGCGGTACAGGATGTAGCGCTTGGCGACCTCGTACAGCCCGTGCTTGACCAGGTGCTTCTCGACGATGTCCTGGATGTTCTCGACGTTGGGAAACAGCTCGACGAAGCGGTCGTCGATCTCGGTCGTGACGTCCGTGAGCAGGTCGTGCAGCTTGCCGTTGCCCAGAACGGCGGTAATGTGTGGCTCTCCGGTCGCGCGCACCGCCTTGCTGATGGCGATGGCAATCCGCTCCCGGTCGAAGCCCACGACTTCGCCGGTGCGCTTGATGACCTTCAGTTCGGCCATGCCCCCCCCTGTCTCCTCTCGCCTGAGCCGCCATTCCGGAACTGGAACTTCGGCCCGCGAGAGATGGCCCGTCGTCATAGTATGACGCGCCTTGCGACGCTACCGAAGGCGATCAAGCGAGGCAAGCACCGGGCGAACCGAGCCGGTCTAGGGCTCCCTCCGACCGGTCGTCAGAGCGACCATGCGCCCGGTCATGTCGAGGAAGCCCTCGGCGGCCATCGCGTCCAGGTTGCGGCGCGCGCGGTCGCGGCCGGCGCGGTCGGTAGCGCCGATCGCGGCAGCCAACTCGTCGCGGTTCAGCGGGCCCCGTTCGGCCAGCACGCGCAGGATGAGCCCGCGCTGCTGGCGGTTGGAGCCGTCGAAGCGGCTCTGCCGCGTGTAGTGGGCGGAGCGGCGGTTGGGGTTGGGCCCGCCGCGCCCCAGGGCGGCGCCGTAGTCCATCAGCGCCTGGTACCAGGTGCGCGGGTCGGCGCGGTCGAGCGCCCGCTCCAGCACCGGCTCAAGCTCGCGGTCGCTGACTTGGTCGCGGCCCCCGAAGAGCTCGTGCAGGACGGCGCGGCGGATGTTCGTCTCAACGAACACGGCCGGCAACCCGAAGCCGAATGCCTGCACCGCCCCGGCGGTGGCCGGCCCGACGCCGGGCAGGGCGCGCAGATCCTCTTCGCCGCTGGGCACCTCGCCGCCGAAACGATTCGCGATCAACGCCGCGGCGCGGTGCAGGGCCACCGCGCGCCGGTTGTAGCCAAGGCCGCTCCACAGCGCCAGCACCTCGCCACGGTCGGCGGCGGCCAGCGAGCGCGCCTCGGGGAAACGCGCGACGAACGGCTCGTAGTGGCCGAGCACGCGCGCCGTCTGCGTCTGCTGTAGCATGAACTCCGAAACCAGGATCCGATACGGATCGCGCGTCTGCCGCCACGGAAACCGGCGCCCGTGGCGGCGGTAGTGGTCCAGGACGCGGCGGCGGAAGCGAACGATGTCAGACACGCACCATCACATTGGCGATCGAGGCGACGGCGGTCACGGTGCCCGTCGCGCCAGGCACGACCTGGTCATCATCGGCGCGGGCCCGGCCGGGCTGGCCTGCGCGATTCAAGCCGATGAGGCCGGCCTCGACTACGTGCTGCTGGAGAAGGGCTGCCTGGTCAACTCCATCTTCCACTTCCCGCGCAACATGGTGTTCTTCTCCTCGCCGGAGCGCTTGGAGCTGGCGCGGATGCCCTTCGCCTCGCTGGCGCGCAAGCCGTCGCGGGCCGAGACGGTCGAGTACTACCGGCGCGTGGCCGAGCGCTTCGCCGTGCGCGTGCGCCAGTACGAGCCGGTGGTCGCGCTGGAGCGGGACGAGGCCGGCACCGGAGGATTCGTGGTCACGTCGGTGCGCGGCTCGCGGGCGCGGCGGTCGGCCGCGCGCGCGGTGGTCGTGGCCACCGGCTTCTTCGACTGGCCGCGGCGGCTGGGGGTCCCGGGCGAGGAGCTGCCCAAGGTCGTGCACCGCTTCGACGAGGGCCATCCCTACTACGACCGCGACGTGGCCGTCGTCGGCGGGCGCAGCGCCGCCGCGGAAGCGGCCCTGGAGCTGCAGCGGGCCGGCGCCCGCGTCACCCTCGTCCACCGTGGCGAGCGGATGCAGACGAAGTACTGGATCCTGCCGGAGCTGGAGAACCGCATCGCGCGCGGCGAGATCGGCTGGCTGCCGTCGACGACCGTCGAGCGCATCGACGAGGGGTCTGTGACCGTGCGCCGGAACGGCCGGTCGCAGGAGGTCGCCAACGACGCCGTGATCGTGCAGATCGGCTACCGTCCCGACCTGAGCCTGCTGGAAGGCGTCGGGGTCAGGCTCGAGGGCCCGGACCGGAGGCCGCGCTACGACCCGGACACGTGCCAGACCGACGTGCCGGGCGTGTTCGTGTGCGGCTCGGTGTGCGCGGGCGACCGGGCCGGCAGCATCTTCATCGAGACCGCGCGCTTCGACGGCGAGAAGATCGTCGGCGCCCTCACCGCTTCCGCGACGAGCGGCGTTACCAGATGATCTCCGCGTCCGGATAGTCCGAGAGGCGGCGGTCCTTGCTCACGACCGGGCAGCCGAGTTGCTGCGCGGTAGCGAGGATGAGCCGGTCTGCCGGATCGCCGTGAATGTCGGGGAGCTGCACGGAGCGGCGGGCGACGCCGTTGTCGACAGCGGCGAATCGCACGTAGGACAGGCGCTCCGCCCGGTGCAGAAATGCCTCCGGCGC
Source organism: Spirochaetaceae bacterium (assembly GCA_028820215.1). The sequence continues at coordinate 101,783 of JAPPKD010000160.1, forward strand.
GATGGCGAGTTGCAGGCGGCTTTTCTTCGTCAGCATGAACAGCTCCCACACGCTGATCGAGGAGACGTGCACGGCGAGATCGCGTCGCGCGTCATCGATCGCAACGCGGGCTGCCGCCGAGAGCTGTGACGGATCGCTCAGGTGCCAGATCCAGGCGTGTGTGTCCAGCAGGATCAATCGGCTGACTCCCACGGTTCTTCGACCGGCTCCAACGGATCGTCGTAGCGCAGCACCGATCCGCGCAGCGCCGCCAGATCGGCATCGTCGTCTTCGGTGATCGGCGTGATCTTGAGCACCGGCGTGCCGCGATCGGTGATGACCAGCGTCTCGCGCCGCTCCTGGACCCTGCGGAAGTACTCGAACGCCCGAGGTTTGAACTGCGACTTGGAGAGGGTTGTCATAATCGGACTATGTACCATGGTCCTATGACTTGTATAGTCCCGGCAACGGAGACGCCGCCAAGGTGCCGAGGCGGGCGGCATCGGCCGCTTCCAGCGCCGGCCAGGGGGTGAGCGTCTCGGCCACCTGCTGAGGATGGCGTGCCCCCAGGATGGCCGCGTGCACGCCCGACTGGGCGAGCAGCCAGGCCAGCGCCAGCCAGGCCAGCGGCCGGCCGCCGGCCGCCGCGCGTAGCCGCTCGCAGGCCCGCAGGTGCTCGGCGAGGCGCGGGTCGGTGAAGTCGCGATGGCCGCGCCGCCAGTCGTCGCCGGGCAGCCGCGCCACCCGCGCGCGGTCGAAGCCGTCGGCCAGCATGCCGCTGTGCAGCGGGCTTGCGGCCAGCACGGCGATGCCGCGGCGGCGGCAGTAGGGCAGGAGTTCGGCCTCCGCATCGCGCCGCAGGAGGTTGTACGGCACCTGCAGCGCCGCCACCGGGGCAATAGCGCGCAGCCGCTCCAGGTCGGCGATGCCGGCGTTGCATACCCCGCAGGCGCCGACCAGGCCCTGCTCGCGCAGGCGGGCCAGCTCTTCCCATCCCTCCGCAAGCTGCTCGGGCGGGCGCGGGTGGTGGATCTGGTACAGGTCGACGCGCTCGGCGCGCAGGCGCCTGAGGCTCTGCTTCAGCTCGGTGCGGACGCTCGCGGCGGTGAGTCGCGCGAACGGCCGCGCGCGCCGGCCCACCCACGGCCAGCCGCACTTGGTGGCGATGCGCACGCCGCGTCCGCCGGGCCGCTCTGCCAAGGCGCGGCCGACCAGGTTCTCCGCGTGGCCGCGGCCGTACAGCGGGGCGGTGTCCAGCCAGTCGACGCCGCGGTCCAGGGCGGCGTGGATGGTGGCCAGCGAGTCGGCGTCCGCCTGTGCCCCCCAGCCGCCCCGCCAGCCGGGACCGCCGATCGCCCAGGTGCCGAGGCCGACGCGACTGCCAACCGGCGCGGTCATCGCGCGGCTTGCGAAACGCCCGTCAGCAACTCGACCAGCCCGGTATGGCGCTGGCGCGCCTGCGCGTTGCCGACCGCGATATGCGCGGCGCGGGGGCTGCCCACCACCACCGCCAGCCGCCGCGCGCGGGTCAGCGCCGTGTACAGCAGGTTGCGCTGCAGCATCGGGTAGTGCTCGGTGGCGATGGAGATCACCGCGGCCGCGAACTCCGAGCCCTGCGACTTGTGGATCGTGATCGCGTAGGCCGGGACCAGCGAGTCCAGTTCGGCTGCCTCGTACCAGACCGGTCCGGTGGCGAAGTCGACCAGCACGCGCTGATCCTCGACGTCCAGGTCGCGCACCAGGCCGATGTCGCCGTTGAACACTTCGAGCTGGTAGTCGTTGCGGGTCTGCATGACGCGGTCGCCCACGCGGATGTCGGCCGCGCCCTCGATGGCCGCCCCGTGCGGGTTCAGCGCCGCCTGCAGCTCGCGGTTGAGGGCGGCGGTGCCCAACTCGCCGCGGTTCATCGGCGTCAGCACCTGGATGTCCGTGTGCGGGTCGAGTCCGAAACGCGCCGGCATGCGCTCGGTGACCAGGTGCACGATCGTGTTGCGGGCGGCCTCCCGGTCGTCGCGGCTGACGAAGAAGTAGTCGCCGGCCTCGCCGTCGCCCTGCCCGCGGGGAACCTCGCCGTCGTTGACCGCGTGCGCGGCCATGACGATGGCGGAGCGCTCGCCCTGCCGGAACACGGTGGTGAGGCGGGCGACCGGGCAGACGCCCGCGGCGATCAGGTCGGCCAGCACGTCGCCCGGCCCGACCGACGGGAGCTGGTCGCTGTCGCCGACCAGCAGCAGCCGGCACTCGGGCGGCGTGGCCTGAAGCACGGCGTCCAGGAGCGTCACGTCCACCATGGACAGCTCGTCGATGATCAGTCCGTCGCAGTCCAGCGGGTTCTCCGCGTCGCGCAGGAACCGCCCCTCGCGGGGGCTGTATTCCAAGAGCCGGTGGATGGTCGAGGCCGGCCGGCCGGCCTGCTCCTCGATCCGCTTGGCGGCGCGTCCCGTCGGGGCGGCGAGTTGCACCCGCCCGCCGGCAGCGTCGTACAGGCCGAGCACCGCCCGGATCAGCGTGGTCTTGCCGGTTCCCGGACCACCGGTGACGACCAGGACCGAAGCCTGAGCCGCCTGTGCGGCGGCAGCGCGCTGTTCGGGTGACAGCTCGACGCCACCCGATCGTTCGAAGGAGTCGAGCAGCCGGCCGACGTCGGAACGCAACGGGTTCGGCGGCCGTCCGGCAAGAACCCGCAACCGGTCGGCGGAGCGCTGCTCGGCGCGCCGCAGGTCGGGAAGGGCGATCGCATCGGCGCCGCTTTCTTCGCACGGCAGCACCGCGCGGCGGGCCGCCAGCGCCCGGACCGCGTCGCGCACCGCCGACTCGTCCACGGACAGCAGCTCGGCTCCGGCCTCCGCCACGGCGTCCACGGGCATCAGCGTGTGGCCGCGGGCCGCGCCGGTCGCCAGCACGTGCAGCACGCCGGCTGCGGCCCGCTCCGGGGAGTCGCGGTCGACGCCGAGCGAGGCGGCGATGCGGTCGGCGATCAGGAAGCCGATGCCGGCCACCTCCTCGGCCAGCCGGTACGGGTTGTCGGTGACCGCGCGGCGCGCCCCGGCTCCGTAGCGGCGGTGGATGCGCAGCGCGTAGGCCGGGGAGATGCCGTGCCCCTGCAGGAAGATCATGGTGTCGCGGAGCTGGCGGTGGTCGGCCCAGGAGGCCAGGATGCGGTCGCGGCGGTCGGTGCCGATGCCGGCCACCTCGGTCAGCCGCTCGCCGTGGCGGTCCAGCACGTCCAGCGCGTCGGTGCCGAAACGGGCGACGATGCGCTTCGCCAGCGCGGGGCCGACGCCCTTCACCAGGCGCGAGGCCAGGAAGCGCTCGATGCCGGCCGCGGTGCTCGGAGCCACGGAGTGGAAGGAGCTGACCTCGAAGCGCGGGCCGTGGCGGCGGTGATGGGTCCACGCGCCCCGCAGGTGCAGGAGCTCGCCCGGGCGCACGCCGGCCAGCGGGCCGACCGCGACCGGCTGCGCATCGGGGTCATCCTCCGACTGCAGGCGCACGACCGCGAAGGAGCCGTCGTCGGTGACGTAGATGATCGAGTGGACCGTGCCGCGCAGCGATTCCCCATCGCCGCCGGACGCGGCGGGCAGGGCCGGTCCGCTGGCGCTCAGCGGACCGCTCAGGCGGTCTGGTCGCGCAGCTCGGTGAAGAAGCGCGCGTCGGACTCGTTGCCCGCGCGCGCGTGCGCGACCGCCAGGTTGGCGGCCACGCGCAGCATGATCGTGGCGGCCGGGGTGCCGCGGCGGATGCGGGCGAGCTGCGCGGTGGCGTCGTGTCCCTTGGGAATGAGTTGCGCGACGTCCAGGGTCGCCCCGCCGTTGAAGCAATCGACCAGGATCAGCCGGTCGCCGGCCACGGCGCGGGCCAGGAAGTGGTTCGGCACGTTGCAGCCCTCGATGTCCAGACCGAGCCGGGCGCCGACCAGCAGGTAGATGCACGACAGGCTGATCGGCAGCCCGCGGCCGCGGGTGATCACGGACACCAGGTTGCTCGCGGCCGGCGTGTAGTAGTCCTTCTTGCCGCAGCCGGTCAGCCCCCTGGTCCGGAACAGGTAGTGGGCCAGCGTGAACACGTCGGCGCCGACGTGGGCGCTGCGGTAGTCGTCGGCCAGCCCGTCCAGCAGGTCGGTGAGCCGCGCGGCGGATCCGTCGCCCAGCTCGTACTCCGCGATCAGCCCGAGCGCGGTCTCCAGCTTCACCTTCTCGTTCGGGACGTCCAGGCACTCCTGCCAGCGCTCCAGCAACCGCTCGCGCCGCTGGATGGCGTGGACTTCGTCGAGCAACTCGCGGCGCGCGTCGTCGACCTCGATTCCCTGCCGCTCGATCTCCGCGTCCAGCTCGTCGCCGAAGTCGGCCAGCGCCTCCATCACGCGCTGCTGGACCGCCGGCGTCTCGTCGTCGAGAAGCTCGATCATGAACGGGAGCTGCGCGTGGTCCACCCGCCGATGGTAGATCGGCGCTGCCGGTGAGGCAAACGCCGCCAGCATGCGGGCGTCATCTGCATCATGGGCGCCCACCGGTGACGTTGCACGGTGTGCGGCAATGCCGCATATTTGGAGTTGGTCCTGATGCAGATCTTCGCCACCACGACCTACGAACGAGCAACTCGCAAGCTCATCTCGGAGTCAGTTCGGAAGGAGATGGAGGCTGCAATAGTGGCCAATCCCGGCAGGGCTCCCGTGATTCCGGGAACCGTCAGATGACCACCGAACGAACCGACCTGGGCCGCGACGTCGAGGCTGCGCTGGGCGAGGTCCTGGCCCACGTGCGAGGCGAAGTCGAGCTTCCGTGCCGAATCGTCGACGATCCGACGGCGGAGAGGATCATCGCACTTCGCAAGCGCATGAAGTTGAGTCGGCAGAAGTTCGCGGATCGCTTCGGCCTTGATGCACGTGCCCTGCAGGACTGGGAACAGGGTCGCCGCGTTCCGGACCGTGCAGCTCGCGTTCTGTTGACCGTTATCGACCGCGAGCCGGAAGCGGTCGCCAGGGCGATCGGTTCAGCATGAACATCACGCCTGCGAGGCTTCCGCGAAGTGGCTGTCGTGATTGCTGGAGAGGTCGCCGCGTCCGGAGCTGATCGCACCCGCCGCGGCTGCCGCTCGTCCAAAGCGTGCCGAGTTGCCGGTTTCGGGTGACGCCTCGAGATAGCTCGACACGGCGCGCCGGATCAGCTCCGCCACCGAGATCTGCTCGCGATCTGCCGCTTGGCGAACGCGCCTCGCCATTGCTTCCGGCAACCGTACCTGCATCCGAACCAATCGTCGACGCGCGATCATGCTATAGGATGCCGCACCCCCACAGAGAGTGAAAAGGAACGCATGGGAATCTACGAGGAACTGGGCGTTCGCCCGCTGATCAACGCCGCCGGCACCGTGACCAACTACGGCGGCTCGGTGATGGATCCCGAGATCTTCGCAGTCATGAGGGAGGCCAACCGCGAGTTCTGCAGGCTGGAGGACCTGCACCCCGCCGTCGGCCGGCGCATCGCCGGCCTGCTGGACGTGGAGGCGGCGTACGTGACCTCCAGCGCCGCGGCCGGGCTGCTGGTGACGGCGGCGGCCTGCATCGCCGGCACCGATCCCGAGCGGATCACGCAGCTTCCCGACACCACCGGCATGAAGTCGGAGGTGGTCGTCCAGCAGATCCACCGCCTGGCCTACGACCAGGCGCTGCGGCTGGCCGGCGCCACCTTCGTGGAGGTCCCGGACGGGGGCGCACCGCCCACCGACGCGCTGCGGGAGGCGGTCGGCCCGGACACGGCCGCGATCCTGTGCATGGCCCACCGGCTGGGCGACCCCGCGTCGGTACCGCTCGCGGACCTGGTGGGCATCGCCCAGGGGGCCGGCGTGCCGCTGATCGTCGATGCCGCCTCCGAGTGCCCGCCGCTGTCGACCCTGACGCGCTTCTGGAAGGCCGGCGCCGACCTGACCATCTTCAGCGGCGGCAAGAGCATCATGGGGCCGCAGTCGACCGGGCTGGTGGTCGGCCGGCAGGACCTGATCGACGCCTGCATGGCCAACGGCAACCCGTTCGCGACCGTCGGCCGGCCGGCCAAGGTGAGCCGCGAGGAGATCATCGGCTTCCTGAAGGCCCTGGAGCTCTACCTGGCGCGCGACCACGACGCCGACCGCGCCCGCTGGACGGCGCAGATCGGCCACGTCGAGCAGGCGCTCTCCGGCGCCGGCCACCCGGTCGCGCTGGAGCGCATGGAGAAGGGGGACACCTACACCGTGCCGATGCTCGCGGTGCGCACGCTGCCGGACGCCGGGTTCACCGCCGGGCAGCTTTCCCAGGCGCTGATGGACGGCGATCCGCGGGTGGTGGTGGCCCAGCACTTCATCGGCGACGGCGTCGTCGTCAACCCGCACATGCTGAAGCCCGGCCAGGAACGCATCGTCGCCGAGCGCTGCCTGCAGGTGCTGGCGGAGCTCGCCTGACCCGCCGAGCAGCTTGACAGCGCCTACGGGCTCGCCCAGCGTAGCCCGCTATGGGTCAGGCCGTGGTGTTCAGCGACTTCAGCAAGGCGTCCCCTGCCGGCGCCATCTCCCCGCATGCGCGCCCCGGCTACTGGCGCGTCTGCGACTACACCAGCGGCGACCTCGAAGGCAGGCTGCTCTACGCTGCGGACGCGGGCGACACGCCGAACCTCACGCTGCCGCTGAACCTGCGGGGGTGGCACCGGGTGACGATCGGCGTGTGGGGCGACTGCTTCAGCCTGCACCACACCTACGCCCCGTCCGGCAACCGGGTCAGGCTGAGCGGCGACCCCTGCTTCCGCGCCTTCGAGCGCGACCGGACGCCGCCGTCCGACAGCATCAGCATCGAGGACTTCGAGGTCGCCTGCGCCGACCTGACCGGCCAGGACCTGGTCATCGCGCCGCCCAGGCGGCACAGCGGCGCCGCCACCGCGCTGGCCTACGTGCGCTGTGAGCCGCTCTCGGACCGCGAGGTGGAGGAGCTGCAGGCGGACCGGCAGCATGGCGATCACCGCCGGCTGATCGCCTACAACGACGGCGTGGGCTTCGTCACGTCGGGCCGGTTCCGCGACCGGCAGGATATCCGGGAGCTGGTGGAGCCGTACCGCCACTCCGACGTGGAGAGCCTCTACTGGGGCGTCATCGGCACGGCCACGACCTTCCCGGTCACCAAGGGCAGGATGCTCGCCGGCCACGACGGCCCGGCCATGGGCGTGCAGGGTCACGAGTCGTTCGAGACGCTCAACCGGCGCGGCGTCAACACGCTGACGACCGCCATGGAATACGCGCAGGGGATGGGACAGCAATTCCATGTCTACCAGCGCATGGGCGCGTGGGCGATGCCCTTCCCGCACGAGTCGCCGACCAGCACACTCTGCCTGGAGCACCCGGAGTGGCGGTGCGTGAGCCGCGCCGGGATCGCGACCAGCAGCCTGAGCTATGCATTCCCGGAGGTGCGCCGCCACCAGGTCGAGTTCCTGGCCGAGCTCGCCTCCTGGGGGGCCGACGGCATCGACCTCAATTTCCTGCGCGGACCGCCGTTCGTCGGTTACGAGGAGCCGCTGGTGAGCGGCTTCCTGCAGGAGTACGGGGAAGACCCCCGTACCCTCGACGAGTGGGACGAGCGCTGGCTGCGCTACCGATTCCGCGCCTTGACGGCGTTCGTGCGCGAGCTGCGCGCGGAGCTCGACTCGGTCGGCAGGAAGGCGGGCCGGCGGATCGCCCTGTCGGCCGACACCTTCGCGCTGTCGGCCGGCAACCTCTACTACGGCCTGGACGTGGCGGCGTGGGTGGCCGAAGGGCTGGTCGACCGCCTGCACCCGTGGGGGAAGATCCGCGGGCAGCCGGCGGTCGACATGGCCCACTACCGGGAGCTGGTGGACGGGTCGCCGGTCGAGCTCTGGCCGCACCTGCGGGTGTGGGACGACGGCACCGACGCGGCCTACGACGCGTACCGCACGGAAGCCCTGTCGCTGTACGACGCGGGCGCGGCGGGCTTGGCCATCTGGGACGCGTGCAACCTCGACGGCAAGAGCGTGAAGGGCCCGCTGCAGCGCCGGCTCGGGCACGTCGACGAGCTGCGCGGGGCGCTCGCCGGACCGCGGCGCCGGGAGCTGAAGCTCAGGGCGATCGACACGCTCGGCCACGAGCACCTGGGCGTGGTCTGCATCCCGGAGACCCACCCGGAGCGGATCATGCCGGACGGCTACCCCAAGCACCAGTACATGTGGCACGGCTGAAAGCCGGCAACCTTGCCGGCCCGCCGCGCTTGACCGGCGCGGGGCGCCGTGGAACGATCCGCGGATGGTGATTGCGATTGCACTGAACGTGGAGTCGTACGAGCCACCGCTGCGCGCGCCGGCCGATCGCCCGCCTGATCCGGGACGCGCGCACTGACCGGCGGGGCGGCCATGCGAGCATCCAAGGCTCTCGACCCTGCCGCCCGACGCGACCCTGCCGCCCCGGTCACCGAAGAACGGACGCGCACGCGGATGTCCGTGCAGCGCGCGCTCACCCTGATCTGGCGGCAGCGCGCGCTCTACCTGCTGCTGCTGCCGGCCGTCGTGCTCACGTTCGTGTTCCGCTACATCCCCGTCTACGGGCTCACGCTGGCGTTCAAGGACTACAGCACCACCCTCGGCCCCTTCCGCAGCCCTTTCACGGACCCCATCTTCTACAACTTCTTCTTCTTCCAGGACCCGGAGTTCTGGTACGTGCTGCGCAATACGGTCCGCATCTCGGTGGCCAAGTTCCTGGCCGCCTGGCCGATGCCGATCGTCCTGGCGCTGCTGCTCAACGAGGTGCGCCACCGCTCCTTCAAGCGCACGATCCAGACCGTCGCGTACCTCCCCCACTTCCTGTCGTGGGTGATCCTGGCGCGGATCATCTACGACCTGCTGTCCTGGGAGGCCACCAGCCCCTTCAACCAGATCCGCGCCGTGCTCGGCCTGGACCCGGTGGCGCTGATGGGGGACAAGTCGGCCTTCATCCCGATCCTGGTGGTGAGCAACATCTTCAAGGAGGTGGGCTGGGGCACGATCATCTACCTGGCGGCGATCACCCGCATCGATCCCGAGCTGTACGAGGCGGCGCTGGCCGACGGCGCCGGCCGTTGGGCGCAGCTCTGGCACGTCACCCTGCCGGGGATGCTGCCCATCATCGCCATCCTGCTGGTGCTCGGCATCCCCGGCATCCTGTCGGCCGGGTTCGACCAGATCTACAACCTGATGAACCCGACCATCGCGGAGATGGCCTACGTCACCGACTACTACGTCCTGCGCGTCGGGCTGATCCAGGGCAACTACGCGTTCGCCGCCGCCATGGGTCTGGTGTTCAGCGTGATCGCCCTGGCGCTGGTGCTGACCGCCAACTTCATCTCCAAGCGGTCCGCCGGGACCGGCATCTGGTGAGCGGCGGGAAACCGGGCACGTGCACTACCGGCGTACGCCTTCCGAGACGCTCTTCCGGGCCGGCAACTACGCCTTCCTGGCGTTCCTGGGGGCCGCGACCTTCTATCCGTTCTGGTACCTGGTGGTGAACTCGCTCTCAGACCCCGTGGCGGGGGTGGACGCGATGCTCTGGCCGAAGCAGTTCTACTGGGCCAACTACTGGATCGTCGCCGACACGCCCGGGGTGTGGCGGGCGCTGGGCATCACGGTGCTGCGGGTGGCCACCGGCGTTCCGCTGATGCTGGTGGTGACCGGCACGGCGGCCTTCGCCCTGACGCGCAGGGAGCTGTTGGGCCGCAAGATCATCATCCTGTTCTTCTTCCTGTCGATCTTCTTCGAGGTCGGGCTGATCCCGTACTACATGGTGCTGCGGGCGTTCGGGCTGCTCAACACGTTCTGGGTCTACATCATCCCGGCCGGGTTCTCGGTCTGGACCATGATCGTGATGAAGACCTCCTTTCAGGGACTCCCGGAAGGCCTCACGGAGGCGGCGCGGATGGACGGCGCCGGCTACCCGACGATCTTCTTCAGGATCGTCGTGCCGCTGTCGATCCCGATGTTCGCGGTGCTGGGCCTGTTCAGCGCCGTCACCCACTGGAACGACTATTTCACGGGCGAGTTTTTCGTCAACACCGAGCCCAGGCTGTGGCCGCTGCAGACGTTCCTGCGCGTGTCGCGGCAGAACGCGATCGACATCCTCAAGGGGGTCATCCTCGACTACTCGAACATGAGCCCGCTGGAGGAGGAGGCGTCGCGCCTGACGCAGCGGTCGCTGGACATGGCGTTCACGGTGTTCGCGATGGTGCCGATCCTGCTGGTGTATCCGTGGCTGCAGCGCTACTTCGTGAAGGGAGTGTTGATCGGATCGATCAAGGAATGAACGAGAACGGGAGGTGTTTGGGAACTCAGGACCGTGATCTTCGCTGCTGCCGAGTGCAGCACTTGACACTTTGGAGGAGGCTTTCGATGAAAAAGCTATCGATCGTGCTGGTGGTGCTCCTGCTGGGAGCGTCCATCGGCGTCGCCGAGGATCCCATCTGGATCTGGGGCATGGGCTCGCGTCCCGCGGACGGGCCGTTCAGCGATCCGGACGGAACGTTCGAGGAAATAGGCAACCAGTGGGTCCAGGAGATGTTCGGCATTCCCGGCATTCGCGCCGAGGGTTCGGGCAACCTGGAGGCGCTGCGCGCCCTGGTCGCCTCCGGCGACGTGCCGGACGTCATCGCCAGGGTGGGCTTCAACGCGGAGTCCGTACGGCTGCTCACCGACCTGGCCAAGGACGGGCGGCTGCACGCGCTGGACAAGTACTTCGACGACCCGGAGAACTACCCCGTCTTCGCTTCGGCCGACAAGGGTCACCTGCGCGCGTACCGGCTCGAAGGGACGCTGTACGCCGTCCCCTCCTGGGTCTGGCGGATCAGGGCGGACGATCCGTTCTCGGCCCATCCGCACTGGATGATGCGGCTGGACGCCTACGAGAAGTACGGCTACGCCACGACCTATGACGAGCTCCACGAGCTCCTGATGAATCTCAAGAACGACGACTTCACCACGCTCGACGGGAGCCCGCGCATTCCGTTCGGCCTGATGACCGACGCCAACATGCGCTGGCCGAAGATGGTCATCAACCAGGGCGGCGGCGCCGGCTGGGAGGTCGACGGCGAGAAGCGGCTCATGCCGCAGTGGGCCTCGGAAGAGCTCTACCACCAGTTGAAGTTCTTCAACATGCTGTGGCGGGACGGCCTGATGAGCCCCGGCGCCTTCCTGGATCCGGGCGCGTTCGAAGGCGACCTGGCGGCCGGCCAGTACTCGGTCATGGCCGGACACGGCGGCTACTCGGGCGCCGGCTACCGCGATCACCTCACCGCACGGGTCGACCAGCTCGGCCCCGACCACGAGGACGTGAAGGCGTACCAGGCGCAGGCGATCATCATGATGCTGCCTCCGATCACGGACAATCCGGGCCGCTATACCAACAACCAGTCGAGCTTCAACCTGATCATGGCGAACAACCCGTACCCGGACGAGACCATGAAGCTGCTGGACTGGATGTTCAGTGACGAAGGCGTGATCTCGACGTTCGTGCACGTCGGCCAGGTGGGCGTGGACTGGGAGCCGGCGCCGCCGCCGCTCTACTGGACCAGTCTGCCGGACGGGTTTCACGGCCCGAGCGAGCCGGGCACGCAGCACAAGCGGGTCAACAACCTCTGGGAGTCCGGCTACACCGATCCGGAGACGGGCGAGAAGGCCGGCCGCTTTCCGAAGCTGTTCCCGCTGGCGGCACCCGCCTATGCGTCATGGGTCGAACGGCTGAATTTCGAGAACATGGAGCACAACCGCAACCACTACGGGATGCTCATACCCTCCGAGCCCTACGACTCCGGCGTGCCGGGCGGCGTGGAGTGGGGTCAGCCGTACGCCGAGGCGCTGGCGGCGTTCGCCAGCCCGATCCCGTCCTACGCCCAGGTCGCCGAGGTGCTGCCGCCGCTGGAGGCGACGGCGCTGGCGTCCGCGGAGCAGAAGTACAACACGGGGCTGGTGACGGTCCTGACCGCGGGCAGCGAGGAGGACTTCCAGTCCGCCTACGACGACATGATCGCGTCGCTGATCGACACCGCGCGCTGGAAGCGGATCTACGAGGACCGCACCGAGCGGTGGGTCGCATGGCTCGAGTCCAACGGCATCGACGACCGCGCCGAGCTCAAGTCCGTGACGCCGATCGCCGCGTGGAAGGAGGTCATGGGCTGGTAGCCCACGTCTGACGGAGGCTGGCGACACGGGCCCGAGGCGGGCTCGTGCGCCGGCTCCTCTTTTTTGGCTGTGAAAGGCAATGATGGACGCATCCCCATGACCCGCAGCCGGTTCGAACTTCCGTCCATGAGCACGCTGCTCGCGTTCGAGGCGACGGCGCGGCTCGGCAGCATGACGCTCGCCGCCGAAGAACGCGCGACCTCCCACTCGGCGATCAGCCGCAACATCCGCGTGCTCGAAAAGACACTCGGGGTGGCGCTGTTCGAACGCCGGGGCCGGGGGGTCGCGTTGACGAAGAGCGGCGAGACCTACTTCGGGGCCGTCCAGTCAGGACTGGGTGCGCTGCATGACGCGAGCCAGGGGATGCGCAACCGCCAGCCCAGGCTCAACATCGGCTGCACTCTGGAGATGTCCCTGGTGGTGCTGAACCGCGTGCTCCTTGCGCTCAAGCGCTCACTCGGGGACTCGATCGCGGTGCGGATCGTGGTCTACGACTACGACCTCCTTCCCCTGTTGCTACCGTCGGGTGTCGACATCGTGTTCGAGGGCGTGGCCGGACCGCACCCGAACCGTCAGGCGGTCGCGCTGTTGCGCGAGGAGATCGTGCCAGTGGCCTCGCCCGCCTTCATGGAACGCTTCGGCAGCGTGCTCGGGGAGCATCCGAGCACGTGGCGCGACGTGCCGCGCCTGGACGTCCCCCGGACGTCCTCCGGCTGGGCAACCTGGGACACGTGGTTTCGCGCCCATGGCTGCGCGGCTCCGCCGGCCTCGGTCGAGACCTTCGAGAACCAGGTCAACCTGCTGCCGGCCGTGGCCAACGGGGAGGGCCTCGGCATCGGCTGGAACGGCTTCGTGAGCGATTACTTCGAGAGCGGGCGCCTGGTGGCGGCGAGGGACGCCTGGCTGGCAACCGGGATCACCATGTACGGAGTGCCGACCCCGAACGGCAGCAGGAAGGACGCTTCGCGAGCGTGCCTCAACGAACTTCCCCGGATCTTCCGAGGTCTGTGCACCCACCTCGGGTAGCGAAGCCCCTGTCCCTCAATCGATGCGGAGGCGTACCCAGCGCGTGTGGGTGACGCCCTCGGACGTGCACCAGAACCAGGCGAGCACGGTGCCGTCGGCCAGCACGATGCCGGACGGCTTGCCGAAGGCGATCTGCATGTGCTCGGCCAGGAAGTTCTCGTGCTCGGGCTCGCCCAGGGTGGCCTCGTCGCCGGCGTCGAACACGACGATCTCGTTCGCCACGTCGTAGTGCGACAGGTCGCGCGTGAGCGCGACGTGGATGCCCTGCGGCTCGTGCCGGAAGTTGTAGATCGCCGCCACCCGCCCGTCGGGCAGCGGGATCGGCGAGCACACCTGGCCGCGCAGGTTTGTGGGAGCGGGCGCCGTCCACGTGCGGCCCTGGTCGGCGGACACGCTCCAGTGGTTGACGGCATCCTCGGACGTCCCGTACTTGTGCGTCCAGAACATCGTGTAGATGCGGCCGTCGGGCATCACCGCGCACATCTGGTCCCACCACAGCAGGCGGCCCGTCGGATCGTCCGCTACCACGGTGAGCTCGCCCCAGGTCCGCCCCCGGTCGGCCGAGAACACGGCGACCGCCTTCTGGTCGGGCGGCCCGTCGTACCCTTCCGGCTTCCAGGTCTCGAGCGGATACATCCAGCGGTCCGGCGCGAGCTGCTTGAGGCTGCCGGCGCCGTTCACGGTGTACTTCTCCGGCGGCAGGTCGACCGGCACCACCTGCGGCTCCGACCAGGTGCGCCCGCGGTCGTGCGACCAGAGCAGCAGGTTCTCCGGGGGGTTCAGGGCCTCGGTCTCGGGATCGAACATCGGGTCATCGCTGAGCAACGCGCGGCCGGCGGTCATGACCAGGCGGCCGTCCGGCACCTCGCTGACCTGGGGGCCGCCGTAGCCGTAGCCGTCGGTGGGCGGCCCGCCGCCCGGGTGGGGGCTGCCCTGGCTGACCCAGTCCCTGCCGTCGTCGGAGCGCAGCACCTTGATCAGCTTGTCCGAGGAGGCCAGGTCCGGCCCCACCGACTGGCTGGCGATGAAGGTGCCGTCGGACAGCGGCGTGATCCACGGGTGGTACGCGCCGCGCCCCGGCACGCGCGACAGGATGCCCTGGTCGATGATCTCCAGCATGGTCCGTCCTTCTCCCGGCGTGGTCAGCCGATGACGAACAGCTCCTCCGTGTCCATCAGGTCCGTGAGGATGCGCGGCTCGCCGCCAGTCACCACGAGGGTGTCCTCAGTGTGGTACAGAAATCCGTCCGCGTCCCGGGCGGCCGGCGCCGTAGCCCAGCTCGATGGCGCGCGCCAGCATGCGGCGGCGGCGCGGGCCGGCCGTCTCGATCAGGCGGTCCGAGTAGAGCCGTCCCCGCGCACGGCTCGACTGCTCCAGCACGCCGGTCAGCCAGTCGAAGTGCTCGCGGTTGCGCTCCGGCGTCGTGTTCTGGACGCAGTTGACGTGGATGGCCCGGCGCCCCGGCTTCTCGGTGAGGGCGGCGTGATAGACCTTGTGGTTCATGAAGATCACGTCGCCCGGCTCGTTGCGGAGCGAATGGCGGCCGGGGATCTCCTCCGGCTCCACGCCCAGGTCGAGGAGGCGGTCGCCGAAGCCGTCCTCGCCATAGTCCCGCGGGGTGCGGGTCAGCGCCTCGCCGAACTCCAGGAAGTGGCTGCCGGGAATGATGTCCAGGCAGCCGTCGCCGGGCCCCAGCCGCTCCAGGTAGATGGCCGCGCGCATGCTGAAGAACCCGGTCGGCGCGCGCGCGTCGTGGTGCCAGCGGCTGCCCTCCGTGTGCAGCAGCCCCTCGCTCTCCAGCAGGATGAAGTCCTCCCCGAGCAGCGTCTCGAACACGTTCACCAGTCGCTCGTCGTCCAGCAGCGGGTAGAACGCCTCCGGGTCCAGGTCGAAGAACGCCGCCACCTGCTGCCGCCGGTCCCCCGGTCCGGGAGCCGGGGCTCCGCCGCGCGCGCGGCTCATCGCAGCGTCGAACGCGTCCGACAGGGCGCGCATCTCCGGCGGCGAGAAGAGCTGCCGGCACTGCAGGAACCCGAGCGTCTGGAAGTGCGCTACCTGCTGGGGGTTCATGGTCCTGTCCGGTGGTCCGGGAAGCGTAGCGGATGGCGGGCGCCGTACCAATGCGCGGGGCGGTCCGGGTGATTCCGATTCCTTGACCGGGCGCGGGACCCGTGCCAGCGTCGGGGACGGCATGACAGAGCGCACGCGCAGGCGCCGCCTCATCTACAACGAGGACGGCGACACCCTCGGAGGCTTTCGCAGCAGGCTCCACGAGGCGCCGATGTCGGCCGGGGAGTACCTCTCCGAGCTGTTCGCGCCGCTGGCCGGCACCCACGTCGACACCTATGTCTGGTGCTGCGGGGCGACCCACGGGCTGAACCTCGTGCGGCAGGACAGGGTGGGCCCCGGCACCGAGCGGCCCGCCCTGTGGATGGAGCACCACCGCACCGCCGACGGCAAGTTCCTGAACGTCCACAACTGGCGCTCCTGGTGCAACCTGCAGTCCTTCCTGCAGGCCGGCCACAACCCGCCGGAGCTCGTCGCCCGCGGCGCGCGCGACTGCGGTATGGAGCTGTTCTTCTCGCTGCGGATGAACGACGCGCACGATGCCCACGACCCCGATCCGGAAGCGGTCGCGGCGGGCATCGGCGGCGTCGCCCCAATCAAGAGCGAGCACCCCGACTGGCTGATCGGCGAGCCGGGCGCCGCCTACGAGCCGAAGTCCATCCCGTGGTGGATGCGCCGGGCGTTCGACTACGCGGCCGAAGGCTGCCGTGAACACGTGCTCGCGCTCGTCGAGGAGATCCTGGGCTTCGACAACGACGGGATCGAGCTCGACTTCATGAGCCACCCGTTCCTGTTCCGGCTCGGCCGCGAGCGGCAGGACGCGCCGCTGCTCACCGCCATGATCCGCCGGGTGAAGGCGCTGGCGGCCGAGCGGGACAAGTCGCTCATGGTGCGCGTGCCGGGGTCGATCGGGCGCTGCGAGCGGATCGGCATCGACGTGCGCACCTGGATCGGCGAGGAGATCGTGGACGTGCTGTCGCTGGGCCGCAGCGTCACCCCGGCGACCATCCCCACCGGCGCGTGGATGCAGGCGGTGGCCGGCACGGCGTGCCAGGTGTTCCCGTCGATCAATCCCAACCACGACCCCCGGCTCGCGCGCGCCGAGGCGCTGCGAGCCTTCGCCATGCTGCACCTGCGCGACGGCGCCCACGGCGTGTACCTGTTCAACTTCTTCCGGCAGCCGTTCTCAAAGACTTACCGGCAGTTCTTCGACCTGGACCGGTGGGGATGGGACGCGCTGCGCGAGATCGGCGACATCGAGACGCTGGCCACGCGCGACAAGCTCTACATCTTCGACTTCCTGAAGGCCGGCACGCCGGGCGCCTACGGCCACGGGATCCCGGAGGAGCTGGTGGACCTGCCGCTGGAGCTGTCCGGGGACGGCCAACAGGGCCGCGTCCGCTTCAGGATCGGCGACCGGCTGGGCGGGAGCGTGCCGCAGGAGATCGCGCTCCGGGTGGAGGTCGCGAACCTCACCGAGCGGGACGAGCTGGAGCTGGCCGTCAACGGCCGGCGCCTGGTGGGGGAAGAGCGGGACTACACGTACCAGTACGGGGCGGAGATCACCTTCCCCGTATCGCCGGACGTCCTGAGCACGGGCGGCAACGAGCTGCAGGTCACGGTGCGGAAGCGCAACCCGTACATCCACCCGCCGCTGGTCGTCGAGTGGGCGGAGGTCGCGATCCGGTATCGATGAGCCCGGCGGCGCCTGCGCCTCATCGAAAGACGAGCTTCTTGCCGCTCGTAGCGCAGTCCCGCAAGTAGACATTGATCAACGTCTGGTAGGGAACGTGGCTCTCCGCTGCCAAGGCCTTGAAGTACGCCAGCGTGTCCTGGTCCAGTCGTATGGTGACCTGCTTCTTGAGGTGCTTCGCATAGGGATTGCGCCTCGCCCTGGAGAAGTCGTAGTTGTCCCTCATCGCCCCCACCTCCGCCCATAGTCGGTCCGCTCCATGCGGCCCGCCTTGCGTGCCGATATGATCCGGATGACCTCGTCGTCCTCGCGATAGCAGTGGCAGACCACCAGCGTTCGAAGCGACATGCTCATCCCGATGAGCACAAAGCGATCCTCGTCGTCCGAGTGATCGGGATCATCGATGAGCAGAGCCTGATCGTCGTAGAAGACGGTCTCGGCCTCATGGAAGGAAACCCCGTGCTTGCGTCTGTCTCGGCCTGCTTTTGCTCATCCCACTGGAATCGGATCTCAGTCACGCGAGTATAAAGTAACTACAGTGTAGTGAGAACCGCAATCATCGCTGTGAGCTCTCGACCAGGTCGTCGAGTGGGCGGAGGTCTCGATCCGGTACCGGTGAGACCGCCGCGGGCTTCTCACACCGTGATCGTGACCGTGCCGTCCTCGACCCTGACGGGGTAGGACGGCAGGCTCAACGGCTTCCTGGACAGCGCCCTGCCCGTGCACAGGTCGAAGTCCGAGCCGTGCCAGGGGCAGTAGAGGATCTCTCCCTCCCGCTCCCAGCGGGGCTGCCAGCCGGTCTCCGGGCCTTGCGCCAGCGTGCCGGTGATCGTGCCGGCGCAGACCGGCCCGCCGTCGTGCGGGCAGCGGTTGCGGTAGGCGCGGAGGCTGCCGCCGGCGCGGAAGATGCCGATCTGGACGCCGTTCACGGTCACCAGCCGGCAGGTCCCCTCGGCGATCTCGGACGCGGGCATGAGCGGGTAGTCGGCCATGGTCCGTTACCTCGGCGGGATCCCGAAGAACCCGGCGGCGTTGGCGCCCATGATCTGCCGCCGCACCTCGTCGGGCATCGGGTACCTGCCCAGGCGGTCGGGATGCAGGAAGTCGTGGTGCGGCCAGTCGGAGGCGTAGATGACGGTGTCGTGGTTCCCGGTGAAGGTGGCGACGAGCTCCAGCAGCTTCAGGTAGTCGCGCGGGTGCTCGGGCTCCTCGGCGGGCTGGGTGGAGAAGCGGAAGTTCTTCAGGTAGTGGCTGGGCCGCTCCTGGTAGAAGGGCAGCAGCCGGCCGCGCCACTCCAGGTACTCGTTGTTCAGCCGCATCATCATCCACGGCACCCAGGCCAGGCCGCCCTCGTTGAAGCTGACCTTCAGGTCGGGAAAGCGCACCGGGATGCCGTTGCACATCAGGTGATAGAAGTTGGCCGACATCTGCAGCGAGTGGCCGAAGCCGTGCCGGCCCACCTCGTCGAACTGCTCGAGCTGGCAGGGGAAGGTGGGATGGCACATGGCCAGTCCGTGCAGGGACACCGGCAGGCCCAGCTCCTGCGCCGCCTCGTAGATCGGGTGGTACTGCCGGTGGCCGTAGAGGGGACTCACGCCGGCGGCCGGCAGGTACACGCAGACCATCTTGTGCCTGCCGCCCAGCTCGCGGATCTCGGCCGCCGAGCCTTCCGGGTCCTGCGGGGCGATGCACAGCGCGCCGTAGAAGCCGTCGACCGGCAGCCACCGGTCGATCAGCCAGCGGTTGTAGGCACGGGCCAGGGCCATGGCGTAGCCGGCATCGACCTGCACGGCCAGCTTGAGCAGCAGGTCGGGAAAGAGCACGGCCGACTCGATGCCGAAGCCGTCCAGGTCGCGCCGGCACTGCGCGGGATCGACCTCGAACAGGGGGCGGTTCTGCCCGCCCGGCCACAGCGGGTCGGAGCCGTCGCCCGACCCCTGCGCCAGTCCGGGCACGATGTAGTCGCCCACCGATCCGAAGCGCGAGGTGACGGCCGCCGCCGGGGCGATCGCCTCCAGGGCCTTGCGCCACGGCATCTCGCAGTGGCGGGCCAGCTCGTCCGGCAGCTCGCGGACGTGCACGTCGCAGTCCACGATGCGGATGTCCCTCATCGCCTCCACGGCCGCCCATAGTAGCCTGATGACCCGAAGCCGAACTCGCCGGCAGCCGCGGGGTAGAATTGGGCGCTCCATGAACGATCTCGACTCGGTGGCGGCGACCCTGGCGCCCGATCCGCTCCGGTTCGAGGACGGCACGCAGGCCGACGCGTCGTCGTGGCCACGCCGCCGCGGCGAGCTGGCCCGCGCGATCATCCCGCACGAGTATGGCGGCATGCCGCCGGCGCCGGACGGCGTGGAGGTGATCCGGCGCTCGGCCAACCTGATCGCGCCGGAGCGGGTGGTCGCGTATCACACGTACGAGATCCGGGTGAACGTCGCGGGCGGCGAGATCCGCTTTCCGCTGAGCCTGTGGATCCCGCCGGGCGACGGGCCGTTTCCGGTCGTCCTGGACGGCGACGGCTGCTGGCGCTACTTCAACGACGAGGTGGTCCGCTCCGTGCTGGAGCGCGGCTACATCGCCGCCTCGTTCGACCGGACCGCCCTGGCCGCCGACAATCCCGACCGGTACCGGGAAACCGGCCTGTACCGCCTGATGCCGGGCGCCGAGTTCGGCGCCCTGGCCGCCTGGGCATGGGGCTTCCACCGCTGCGTGGACGCGCTGGGCCGGATCGACTCGGCGGCCGCCGATCGGATCGCCGTCACCGGGCACTCCCGCGGCGGCAAGAGCGCGCTTCTGGCCGGCGCCACCGACGAGCGGATCGCGCTCACCAACCCCAACTGCTCGGGGGCCGGCGGCTCCGGTCCGAACCGGATGAAGGGCGACGGCGCGGAGGTGATCGAGGACTTCCTGAGGAGCCGCTACATCTTCTGGTTCGGCAAGGACTTCGCCGACTACGCCGGCCGCGACGCGGAGTTGCCGTACGACCAGCACTTTCTGCACGCGCTGATCGCGCCGCGGGCGCTGCTGGTCACCGAGGCGTTCGGCGACCCATGGGCCAATCCCTCCGGTTCCTACGCCGCGCTACGCACCACCGAGCGGGTCTACCGCATGCTCGGCGCCGCGGACGCCATCGGCTGGGCGTTCCGCCCTGGCGTGCACGACCACTCCGCGGCCGACTACGCGGCGCTGCTGGACTTCGCGGACCGTTCGCTCCGCGGCCTCCGCGTCGAGCGGGACGTGCAGATCGGCCTCTTCGGCGACGCCGATTGCTGAGCGGCTCGCCGCCGGCACCATCAAGGCCGTGCCGCGCAACCAGGTCGGCTCACTTCGGCGACCGATGAAGGATCACAGGGCGGGCATCACCTCATCGAGCCCCCAGGAGACTCCTCACAGACGTCCGACCTCGCGCACACGCCGCCGGCCTCCAGCAACAGCGCGATGATGTCCGGATGTCGGGCGCGATCCAGCGGCGTGCGGCCGGATCTGTCCGTCGGATTGACTTCTGCGCCCGCATCCAGCAGCGCGGCCACGATGGCGGGATAGTCGCCGCCCGCGGCGCTGTGCAGCGGCGTGCGGCCCAGAAGATTGCGGGCTTCCAGATCCGCGCCGGCCTCCAACAGGGCGGCGATGATGGCGGGATTGTGGTGGAGCGCGGCCGCGTGGTGCAGGGGCGTGCCGCGGCCGATCCGGTGCCGCGCATCCAGGTCGGCGCCGGCATCGGTCAACGCGGTGATGATCGCCGGATTCTCGGTGTTGCCGGCCGCGGTGATCAGCGGCGTTGCGCCGAAGTCGTTGCGGGCTTCCAGATCCGCGCCGGCCTCCAACAGGGCGACGATGACAGCCGGGTTCTGGTTGGTGTAGGCCGCGGCGTGCAGCGCGGTGCCGTTGCCGTCACTGAGCCGGGCTTCCATATCCGCACCCGCTGCCGCCAGGGCGGTGATGATGGTCGGATTCTGGTTGTACGCGGCGGCACTGTGCAGCGGCGTTGCGCCGTTCTCACTGCGTGTCTCGAGCGGCGCGCCGGCGCTCGCAAGAGCCGCGATGACGGCCGGATGATCGCTGTGCCGGGCTGCCAGGTGCAGCGCCGTGTTGCTGTCCGCCGTGGTGCGCGCGTCCAGGTCGGCCCCCGCGTCCACGAGCGCAGTGACGATGGCCGGGCGATCGTTGTAGCGGGCCGCCCAGTGCAGCGGCGTCACGCCGTCGTCGTGGCGGGCATCCAGGTCGGCGCCGGCGTCCGTCAGTGCGCCGATGATGGCCGGATGGTCGCTGTAGCGGGCCGCGGTGTGCAGCGGCGTGCCGCCGGTCCGCTGCCGGGCGTCGAGGCTGGCGCCGGCCTCGGCCAGCGCCGTGACGACCTCTGCGCTGGCGCTGTAGCGGGCCGCCCAGTGCAGGGCGGTGTTGCCGTCCGGGTCGCGCGCGGTGACGTCCGCGCCCTGGCGGATGCAGGAGACGACCCGCGCCGCATCAGCCCACTCGAAGAACGCCTGCGTGTGCATCTGGTCGCAGCCGGGGACGGGGGTCAGGCTGCAGCCCGCCGCAGCCGCCAGCACGGCAGCCGCCAGCGTAGCGGAGAGGATCCCGCGCCGACCGGCTTCGTTGGAACTTTCGGAATTCATCATTCCGAGAATACCATCGCGGCCGGTCACGCACCTGCCCCGTTCACTCGGGCATGGGTGGCAGAAGCCGGCAGGCTCTATCCGTCCGAGAGGGCCGCCACCACCCCGGCAGCCGCCAGCAGCAGGTCGAGCGAGCGCTCCATGCCCAGCTCCTCGCTTCCGCGGAAGCTGCTGCACACGCAGATCGTCACGTCCCGTTGCGGGTCGCCCAGCACCACCGCGCCGTAGCCGTTCATGTCGCCGTGGTGGCCGAAGGCGACCACCTGTGTGCCGTCCAGGTAGAGCTCGACGCCGACCCCGTAGCCGTTCGACGGGCCGGGCGAGCACTCCTCGGACTTGCGGGTCGCCACCCGCAGCATCTCCCGCCGCGCCGCCGCGCTCAGCAGCACGTCCTCCGCGCCCGGGCCCAGCGCCGCGCCGAACGCCGCGATCTCGCTCGGCGTCGAGTACAGGCCGCCGCTCGGCACGCGGAAGCCGCGCCCGGCGTGCTGGCGCTCCGAGTCGCGGATGCTGATCGACCCGTCCACCAGCCGCTCGTAGCCGGTGGCAAGCCGCTCCCGGTCCGCCGGCGGCAGGAACCCGGTCGCGGTCAGGCCGAGCGGCGCGCAGATCTCGGCGGCGACCAACTCCGGGTACGGCATCGCGCCCGCGCGCCGCACCGCCAGGCCCAGGATGGCGGCGCCGACGTTGGAGTAGTCAAAGCAGGCGCCCGGGGGATGGGCGAAGCGGGTGGCCGGGATGGCGCCCAGCAGCGTTTGCTCCCACTCGTCGACCGCACCGGCCAGCAGCCGCGGGATGCGCGGCTCGCGCGCCAGGCCGCTGGTGTGGGTGGCCAGGTCGCGCAGCGTGATGGCGCGCGGCTGCTCGGCGTAGCCGACCGTGGTCTCGATCTCCGGCACGTTCCGGGAGACCGGATCGTCCAGGTCGAGCACGCCCCGCTCCGCCAAGCGCAGCGCCGTCACCACCGTCAGCGTCTTGCTGATCGACCCCACCCGGTAGACGGTGCCGGCGTCGGCACGCCGGCCCTGCTCGCGATCCGCCCAGCCGGCCGCGTGTCTCCACACCGTCCGCCCGCCATGCCGGACGGCCGCGCTCAGGCTGCCGGTCCCGTCGGCCTCGGCCGCCGCGTCCAGCGCGCCGGCCAGCTCCCGCCAGCGCGCTACCTCGGCCATCGGCTACGTACCAGCCGCCGTCACAGGGTGACGACCTCGCCGGGCCGCAGATCGGGCTTGAGGTCCCAGTACCACGAGCCGTCGTCCAGCTCGATGCGACGCGATCCCAGTTCCTCGAGCCTCGCTCGGAGGCGCGCCAGCTTGCGGCCGAGCACGCCGCGCGGATCGAACAGGAGAATGCCGTGGTGCGTCATGTCGAGCATCAACCAGGGCGTGTCCGCCAACTGCTCCTCCGAGCGGTAGATCGCGACCGGGGCGGTCGGCACGCCGCGTGCCGTCAGCTCGCGCGCCAGTGGCCGATCCCGCAACCGCAGCTTCGCGTGCAGAAACGCCTCGGAGACGGTCTCGCGGTCGCCTCGGTGAGCGACGAACAGGTCGATGTCGCTCCAACGGTGCGCCTCACCCCGTGCCACCGAGCCGTACAGCGCGACCGCGGTCAGCCGCGCGCCGAGCTCGGCGTGCACCTCGGTCAGCAGGGCGTCGGTCAGCGGCTTGACGTCGGCATAGCCAAACGAGGACTCGCCCCGCTCGTCTGCAGCCGTCATGGAGCCCCTAGCCGAGACAGGAACTCGCGGACCTTGGTGAACGCAGCATGCTCGAAGTCCCAGACGCCTTGCTTCGCTGCCACGCCGACCGAGACCCGAGGATCGCTGGTCGTGGAGAGATAGGCGCATGCCCGTGCCTTGTCAGACCGACGAATCGTCCCACCGCCTGACTCGATACACGTGAAGAACCGGTCGATGCAACCGTCTTCTTGGCTTTCCGCAAAGGAACGCGCCAGCACCGTTTCGAGCATGCCTGGCGCGTCTTCGGGCAACACCAACACGCTGACCATGGGACTTCCCGGCGCAACCACGCCTATCTCTTCGGGGAGCGCCAGCCTTGCCTTGTCCAGTGCCGAACGTACGCTTTGAAATGCCGACCGAGCGGAGGCCTCGGCATCACGCACGATCCCGAGATGGCGGACATCGGCAAACCTGGGAGCCCTCACCAGTGCGGAGAGAAAGCCACTCAGTTCACTCACGCCCCCGTAGTTCTGAATCTCCATCCGAGAAATCCGAAGATGATCACGGAAGGCTTCAAAGAAGTTTCGATAGTCGTTGCCTTCAACCAGAAGTTGAACCGCTGACGTGATGGCATGCGGCTTCACAGTCAACGGACCTCAATGTCATGGCGGATTGCGGCCGCGATCTCGGATCGCTCGTAGGTGACACACCTGCATCGGCCTTCGTCGACCTCCAGACGATGGAGAGCAAGGTCGTCAGTCTGGATGGCCTGGTCGGCGGCTTGGACGCATTCGAAGCTGTGGGTGGTGGCGAATACCTGGACGCCATAGCGCCGTGAGGAGTCATCGATCACCCGCCACATGTCGGTCAGCACGGAGTGATGGATGCCGTTCTCGACTTCGTCGATGAGTACGAGGCCGTTTTCGGCGCTTACAAATCCCAGCACGATGCTGGCAAATCTCGTCATCCCCTCGCCCATGACCGACAGCGGCACGAGTTCGGGGAGCCCGACGTCTCCCCAGATCATGGGCCAGCCACTGGAGGAGTTGTCTACGATGCTTCTCAAGCGAGGCTCGATCGCCTGCAGGGGCTTGAGGAGCACGTCGCCTTGCTTTTTCTTCCGTAGCGCCCCCAGGAGGATCGCGTCTTCGCGACCGGTACGTGATATGGACGAGTGCAAACTGGCCGCGAAAGGAATTGTCTCGTGGTGGTGTTCGAAGTGGATGTCCTTCGCGGAGAGTTGAACGGCAGCCCGGATCGCGGGTCCGTCGCCCTGCTGGAATCTGAGCGTCAGTTGTTGGTCGAAAAGGCCTTGGTCCGCGCGGCCGGCGTCCTCCAGGGGAAACGCCGAGTTCGTGCGAGGTTCGAGCGCGACCGTGAGCGACAGACTGCCGCGCGGTTGATGATGCGCGGTGATTTCGATGGTGCGATCGAAGTCGAACCCGAAGAACAGGGGCTTCCACAGGGTCTCGCGAACCGAGGCGCCGGTGATCCGCGCGTCCGATCGGGTTTCGACATCGTTCGCGGTCCGGGTGATGCTTGCATTCAGGGCCAAATGAGGGTTGCCGCCTCCCGAGAGGAGAAACAGCGCTTCCAGCAGGGATGTCTTTCCCGCGTTGTTACCGCCCGCGACGACGTTCACGCGGCTCAGCCGCGTGACCTCGAGATCGCCGAACACGCGATAGTTGCGGATCCTGAGTCGATCAAGCATCGGCCACCACCAACGGAACCGCCGGCCGGCCCCTAGCCGTCCGACAGCGCAGGCACCACCTCGGTGGCCAGGAGCTCCACGCAGCGCCACCAGCGCTCGTCGTTGTCCGAGTCCTGGGCGAGCATGAGCAGCGTGCCGAAGCCGCCGGTGATGTCGATCACCTCGCGCAGGCGCTGCACGACCGTGTCGACGCTGCCGATGATGCACAGGTTCTCGAGCACGTACGGGACGTCGATGTCGTCGTCGGTCATGCCCGGGTCGAGCTTCATCGCCTCCTGCACCATGCCGGCCTTGAGGATCTTGATCAGGTACTCGTACGAGCGGGCGTAGGCGCCGTCGGCGCGGGCGAACTCCCAAGCGTCGGCGTCAGTATCGGCCACCATGATGCTGCGCGACACCCGCCAGTCGGCGCGGTCCGGCTCCGGGCGGCCGGCCTTGGCCGCGCCCTCGCAGTAGACCTCCCACTGCCGCTTGAGCACTTGCGGGGTGACCATGTTGGCGCTGATCGGGATGTAGCCGCGCTCGCCGGCGGTGAGCGCGCCGCGCGACTCCGCCTTGATGATGCTGGTCGCGATCGGCGGGTGCGGCTTCTGGTAGGGCTTGAGGATGTCGCCCATGTTGAAGTCGGGGCGGGGGTTCTGGACCTTGATCTCCCAGAACTCGTCCTTGAGCTCGTACGGCGCCTCGGACTCCCACAGCTTCAGGACCATGTCCATGCCGCGTATGGTCATCAGCCCGACCTCGGCCGGGTCCAGGCCGAACAGCTCGTAGTCGCACGGTACGCCGCCCTGGCCGAAGCCGATCAGGAAGCGGCCGCGCGCCAGGTGGTCGAGGTAGGCCAGCCGGGTGGCGATGTTGGCCGGATGGTGCAGGGGCATGATCGTCACGCCCGTGCCCAGCTTGATGTTCGAGGTGCGCGGCAGCGCGTTGGCGATGAAGACGTCGTTGGAGGGAATGGGCTCCCAGTCCAGGGTGTGGTGCTGGCCGATCCACGCCTCCTCGTAGCCGAGCTTGTCGCAGCGCACCACCAGCTCCAGGTCCTCCTCGTAGCCTTCGGTGCGGTCGCGCTCCGGCGGATGCAGCGGCATCATGAACATTCCGAGTTTCATCTCAGCGGACTCCTTGGCGGCTCGTCGTCACGGTGACCGGGTTGTAAGCTCGCCCCGATGATAGCAAAGCGTCCGCTCCGGCACCGGTATCGGCCCACCCACTACTACCGCACCCTCGGCACGCACGAGCCCGTGGTTTCGATCGGCGACGGCGACACCGTGGTCACCTCCACCGTCGACGCGGGCGGCAGCGACGGAGCAGGCGACCAGGTGACCCCGCGCGGCAACCCGCAGACCGGCCCCTTCCACGTCGACGGGGCCGAGCCCGGCGACGCGCTGGCGGTGACCCTGCACGCCGTCACGCCCAACCGCGCCACCGGCTTCACCACCTCGCCCGTGGATGCGCAGGTGCTGGAACCCGGCTTCGACGCCGGGGCGAAACGAATGGTCGACTGGCGTCTCGACCTCGACCGCGGCACCGCCACGCCGATCGACGTGCCCGGCCTGGAGGCGCTGCAGGTGCCGCTCCGCCCCATGATCGGCTGCTTCGGAGTGGCCCCCGACCGGGGGGAGGCGATCTCCACGGCCACCTCCGGCGCGCACGGCGGGAACATGGACTACGCCGGCTTCGTGGCGGGCGTCACCGTCTGGTTCCCGGTCTCGGTGCCGGGCGCGCTGTTCTTCCTGGGCGATGTGCACGCCGTGCAGGGCGACGGCGAGATCACCGGCAACGGCGTGGAAGTGTCGGCCGACGTCACCTTCTCCGTGCGCGTCCTGTCCGGGCGCGCCATCGCCTGGCCGCGCGCGATCTCCGCCGAGCACCTGATGACGGTCGGCTGTGGCCGCCCGCTCGACCAGTGCGTGCAATACGCGACCGGAGAGATGCTGCGCTGGCTGGGCGAGCTGGGCCTGCCGGAAACCGCCGCGCATACGCTGCTGGGTCAGGTGGTCGAGTACGACCTGGGCAACATCTACGACCCCGCCTACGTGATGGTGTGCAAGGTCCGCAGGGATACTCTGCGCGCGATCGGCCTCTCCCCGGAGGACCTGTAGAGCCGCGCATCTCCAATATATTATGCCGACGAACATAATGCTCGCGTGCATAATAGTGCGATGGAGTTTCTCGATCGTGCCGGCGAGCTACGGCGCCTCGACAACGCGTTGCGCCACTCCGGGGCGTTCGCCGTCATCTGGGGACGCCGCCGGGTAGGCAAGTCCCGCCTGCTCCTGGAGTGGTCGCGGCGCCGCGACGGCCTCTACACGGTCGCGGATCAGTCGGCGCCCGCCGTTCAGCGGCGCTACCTGGCCGCCGCGGTCGCGGAGCGGTTCGGTGGGTTCGCCGACGTCGAGTACCCGGACTGGCGGTCGTTCTTCACCCGCCTGGGCGACGCCGCCGCGCGGGCGAGCTGGAACGGACCGTTCATCCTCGACGAGCTGCCGTACCTGATCGCCGCGGACCCGTCGCTGGCCGCCGTGCTGCAGAACTGGCTGGACCGCCCCGGCGGGCGGCCGTGCCTGGTGGCAAGCGGTTCGAGCCGACACATGATGCACGGCGCCGTGCTCGACGCCGACGCTCCTCTGTACGGCCGTGCGGTGGAGGCATTCGCGGTGCGCCCGCTGCGGCCCGGCTACCTGGCCGACGTCTTCACCGCGGCGACACCGCGCTCTCTGGTGTCCGCCTACGCGCTCTGGGGCGGCCTGCCGCGCTACTGGGAGCTCGCCGAACCGTACGGAGGCGACCTCGCCGCCGCGGTCGACGAGTTGGTCCTCGATCCCTCGGGCCCGCTGCACGAGGAGCCGGACCGCCTGCTGCTGGCCGAGACGCCGCCGGCCACCTCGCTGCGCCCGCTGCTGGATGCCATCGGCGCGGGCGCCCACCGCATCAGCGAGATCGCGGGCCGGCTCGGCAAGCCGGCCTCCAGCCTGACGCGGCAGCTTGCCGCCCTGACCGAGATGGACTTCGTGCGCCGGGAGATCCCGTTCGGGAGCAGCCCGGCGTCCGGCAAGCGCAGCCTCTACCGGCTCGACGACCCGTTCCTGCGCCTGTGGTTCGCGGCCGTGGCCCCGCACCGGGCGGCCCTGGCGGAAGCGCCGCGCGACACCCGGCTGCACTACTGGCGCCGGCACCGGGCGGCCTTGGAGGGCTACGCGTGGGAGGAGCTCTGCCGCATGGCGGTGCCGGAACTGCACCGGATCGACACGCCGCTGGCTCCCCTGGGACCCTGGGAGCCGGCGCGGCGCTACTGGCGTGGCAACGCCCCCGAGCTCGACGTCGTGGCGCGCTCGGTCGACGGCCGGCGGCTGCTGGTTGGCGAGGCGAAGTGGTCCGCGCGATCCGGCCCCGTATCGAGGGCCGGTCCCCTGCCCGGCATCGGCGGCGTGCCCGGAACTGCCGGTCTGGAGGCGGTAGGCGTCAGATTCGTGCCCGAGGCGTCGGTCAGGATCGATGCCTCGACCGGCGTACACCTGGTGGACGCGAGTGACGTGCTCTCCGTTTTGCGCGAGACGGACCGCTATTAGAGCTAAGGGGTTACGGAACCCCGGACTCGTCGAAGACGGCGGTGATGTCGGCGGTGGGCCGGCCGTCGGGGCCGGCGATCGCGCGGGCCGCCGGCGGCTGCGTCCGGTAGGCGTCGAGCCGGCCGCCGATGCGGTCGCCGAAGGCGCTCACCCCCTCCCTCTCCAGCAGCAGGCCGATCGGGATGCGGTCGCCCCACTCCAGCGCCTTGGTCGAGAACGCGGCGATCCGGTCGGCGTAGACGGCTGCGTCGGCGTCGGCCGGGATGCGCCCGTCGTAGTCCGTCGCCTCCAGGTCGTAGATGCGCGACTCGCCGCTCTCGGTGCCCTCGCCGCCGAACCACGCCTTGTCGTGCAGGTCGTTGTAGGTCGGGCACGGCTGGACGATGTCCAGGAACGACAGACCGGGGTGCTCGACCGCGCGGGTGATCATCCGCACCAGGTGGCGGACGTCGTAGGAGTATCCCCGCCCGATCCAGGTGAAGCCGCTGGCGTACGCCAGCGACGGCCCGTTGACGCTCTCCTGGATGTTCGGCTCCGCCAGGCTCTTGGTCTGCAGGCCGAGTTGCAGCGTCGGCGCGCCCTGCCCCTGCGTGAGGCCGTACACCTCGTTGTTGAACAGCAGGTAGGTCAGGTCGACGTTGCGGCGGCCGGCGTTGACGAAGTGGCCGGCGCCGATGCCCAGCCCGTCGCCGTCGCCGCCGACGATGATCACGGTCAGCTCCGGGTTGGCCAGCTTGATGCCGGTCGCGAACGGCAGCGGCCGGCCGTGCAGGGTGTGCACGCCGTAGCAGTTGACGTAGTACTGCGCCTTGCCCGAGCAGCCGATGCCGCCGACCAGCACGACCTCGTGCGGACGGCGGCCCATGCCGGCCAGCGCCTGCTGCAGCGCGCCCAGGATGCCGAAGTCGCCGCAGCCCGGGCACCAGTCGTTGGCGTAATCCACCCGGAACTGCTTGAGCGCCTGCCTGCGGTCCAGGGTTGCTGTTGCCATATCCTCGCTACTCCCAGGGATTGCGCACGACGGTCCGCGCCTCGGCGCCGCCGGCGGCGATGCGGCGCAGCGGCGCCGGCAGCTCGGCGGCCGTGAACGGCCGGCCGTTGTACTTGAGAATGCGGTGCGCGGCGCGCACGCCGGTCTGCTCCGCCAACAGGCGCGCGAACTGCCCGGAGTGGTTGAGCTCCACGGTCACCACCGGGCCGGCCGCCCGCTCGCCGGCCAGCAGCTCCGCAAGCTCCTCACCCGGGAACGGCCAGAGCAGGCGCACCTGCACGAGCCGCACGCCGATGCCCTCGCCCGCCAGCGCATCCATCGCCTCCAGCACCGCGCCCTTGGTGGAGCCCCAGCCCACCACGGTCACCGCCGCGTCGGCGGCGCCGTAGACGGCCAGCTTCTCCGCCGTGCCGATCTCGGCCGCCGCCAGCTCCAGCTTGCGCTCCCGCTTCTCCACCTGTTGCTCGCGCACCACCGGGTCCTCGGTGACGCGGCCCTCCTCGGTGTGCTCGCCGCCCGTCACCCAGTGCATGCCGCCCGGCTGCCCGAGCACCGGTCGGGGCGAGATGCCGTCGTCGGTGACCGCGAAGCGCGGAAAAGACCCGTGCTCCGGCGCGCGGCCATTCGGCTCGTACAGCACGCCGCGGTCGATCGACAGCGTGGACGGATCGAAGCGGGGCAGGGTCTGCGTGGTGCTGGACAGCGCCTTGTCCATCAGGTGGATGACCGGGAGCTGGTAGCGCTCGGCGTAGTTGAACGCCTGCGCGGCGTCCGCGAACGCCTCCTCCAGGTCGGAGGAAGCCATCAGGATGCGCGGGAACTCGCCGTGGCCTGCGTGCAGGGCGGACAGCAGGTCGCCCTGCTCGGTACGCGTGGGCAGGCCGGTCGACGGGCCGCCACGCTGCCAGAGCGTCACCACCAGCGGCACCTCGTTGATGCCGACCCAGCCCAGCCCCTCGGTCATCAGCGAGAAGCCGGGCCCGGAGGTCGCGGTGGAGGCGCGTACGCCGGTGAGCGCCGCGCCGGCCGCCATGGTGATGGCCGCGATCTCGTCCTCGGTCTGCACCACGACCACGGCCTGGTCGCCGCCGCCTTGGCGGCCGATGCGGGTGTGCCGCTCCAGGAAGGTGTTCTCCGCCGTGGCGGGGCTGATCGGATAGTAGGTCTGGAAGGCGAGGCCTGCGGCCATCTTGCCCATGGCCACCGCCTCGCTGCCGTTGATGTACAGGCGGCCGTCCGCGGCGCCGCCGGGCCCCAGGCTGAGGTGAAACGAGCGCTCCTCGAACCGCTGCAGCGCGTAGCGGTACGCCTGGTCGATGGCGTGAACGTTGAGCTCCACGATCGGCTTGCGGCCGCGGAACACGCGGTCCAGGGCGCTCACCAGGTAGGAGCGGTCCAGCCCCATGGCCGCGCAGCAGACCGCCACCGACACCGTGTTGCGGGTGCGGTCGGCGCGCGCGGCCGGGATGCCCATCTCCTCCGCCAGGGCGCCGGTCACCGCGCCGAAGTCCACCGGCAGCGCGTGCACGCCGCGCTCGGCCGCCAGCTCCAGCAGGCCGGCGGTGCCGTGCGGCAGGCCGCGCTCGTCCAGCAGCGCGGTCAGGTCTTCGGCCACCCGCTCGTCCAGCATGCTCAGCCGGCTCAGGGGCACGTCGGCGTCGCGCTCCGAGTGGAGCAGCCAGCCGCCGTCCGCGACCGTCATCACGTTCCGGGCCAGCGTCTCCGCGTCGAACGACGCCATGAAGTCCACCTCGCTCCGGTGGCAGGTGAGGGGGTGGTCGGCCACGCGCACGTCGTAGTACGAGTGGCGGCCCATGATATTGGAGTAGTATTCGCGATGGCCGAACACGTGCAGGCCCGCCGCCGCGCAGGAGCGGGCGAAAAAGCGGGCCGCGGTATCGACGCCGCTTCCCTGCGGTCCGCCGATCCGCCACGCCAGATCAGTAATCAGTTCCATGTTCTGTCGATCGGTTGATTCTTGCGAGCAGGCAAGACCTGATCGCTTCGCGCGTCGCAAACGGCTCGCGTACGCACGCCGGAAGCTACGCTAATGTATTGGCCGACTTGACGTACTGTCAAACCGCGGGACTCCCGCCCGCCCTTTGTGGGCGCCACTCGTGAAGATCGCCGTTCTGGCCGACGTGCACGGCAACCTGCAGGCCCTGCGCGCGGTCATGGATCACGTCGACCGG
This sequence comes from Spirochaetaceae bacterium, assembly GCA_028820215.1. Next base: position 133,475 of record JAPPKD010000160.1, read on the forward strand.
TGGCGGCCGGACGCGGTGCTGGTGGCCGGGGACATCGTCAACCGCGGCCCGCGCTCCCCGGAGTGCTGGGACCTGGTCGAAGAGCGCCGCGCGCGCGACGGCTGGATCGTCATCCGCGGCAACCACGAGGAGTACGTGATGCAGCGCGGTTCTCCGGACGCCGCCCGCCCGCCGCCGGCCCATGACGTGTTCGCCGCGGTCGACTGGTGCCGGCGGTCGCTGGGGGCGCGCGCCGCCGAGCTGCCCGCCATGGCGACCGAGGCGAGCCTGCCGACGCCGGCGGGCGACGTCTTCATGACGCACGGCACGCTGCTCGGCTCCCGTGACGGGATCTACCCGCACACCACCGACCAGGAGCTCGACCGCAAGGTGCGCGCCGGCAGCGCCGTGTTCGCGGTCGGTCACACCCACCGCCCGCTGATCCGCCGCCACCGCGGCTGCCTGGTGGTCAACGCCGGCTCCATCGGCATGCCGTTCGACGGCGATCCGCGCGCCGCCTACGCGCGCCTGGAGCTGATCGGCTCCACCGGGTGGGGCGTGCGCATCGTGCGGCTGGACTACGACCGCGCCGCCGCCGAGCGCGACTTCGCTCTTACCGGCTTCCTGGACGGCTGCGGCCCGATCGGCCGCACGGTCCTCAACGAGTTCCGCACCGCCCGCGGCCGGCTGGCCGCCTGGACCCGCGATTACCAGGACCGGATCCTGGCGCGCGAGCTTACCGTGGCGCAGGCGGCGGAGATCTTCCTGTCAGGCATCCGCGGCTGAGCCCGGCGGCTCTACCGGGTTTCTGCTGCAAGTTGGTCGGCCAGGTCCTTGCGGATTTCGTCGTCCGTGAGGCCGGCCTTGCGGTCGAAGGCGATGATGCGGGCGACCAGCAGGTCGCGGTGCGGGTCGCTCACGTAGTCCTCCGGCAGCAGCCCGGCTTCCCGGGCGTTCCCGATCGTCCACTCGACCCGCGCCGGCGTCGGCAGGAACAGCCGGCGGACCGCCTGCGGCGCGCGCACCACCAGCACCCACAACCCGGCGGCCGCCGCCCCGGCCAGCGGTGCGGCCGCGGCGTGCGCGATCCGCTCGAAGGTCGACGCCATCGCCTGCCAGCCCACCCCGGCGCTGATCGCCTGGGACACGGTGACCCCGGCGCCGATCGTGACGGCGATGATGCGGTTGGTCGTACTGAGGCGGGACGTCATCGGCGGCGCGTCAGCCTGGGCCGGCAAGCTGACGGCGCATCGTAGCCGTCCGAAGCGACTGCCGTCAGGCGGGCGGGGCGCCAGGGTATGATGAGCCCGATGTCCAGTCACAGGCCACGGGGAGCGGGCTGAGCGATGGCACCGCGCGCCGCGCTGGTCGGGATCGGCGGCTACGGCCGCACGCTGCTGGAGGTGCTGACGGCCGCGCACGCCGAGCGGCGCTGCGCGCTGGCAGCCGCCGTGGTGCGCACCCCCGGCCGCTACCCGGAGTCCGAGCGGCTGCTGCGCGAGCTGGACGCAACGGCCTACCCGACCCTGGAGGAGCTGCTGGCCGCCGAGGCGGGCCGGCTGGACCTGGTCGTGGTCGCCGGCGGCATCCCCTGCCACGAGACCGCGTCCGTCGCGGCGCTGGAGGCCGGATGCCACGTGCTCTGCGAGAAGCCGGCGGCCGGCACCCTGGCGCAGGCGCGCCGCATGCAGCAGGCCGCGGCGTACAGCGGACGCATCCTGGCCATCGGCTACCAGGGCATGTACTCCCCCGCGGTCGCCCGGCTCAAGGCCCTGCGCACCGGGGGCGGGCTGGGCGCGCTCACACACGCGCGGACGCTGATCTCAGCGACGCGCGGCCGGCGTTACTACCGGCGCCGTGACTGGGGCGGCCGGCGCGGCGGCGCGGAGGTCCTCGACTCACCGATCCAGAACGCCTGCGCCCACCAGCTCCAGCAGATGCTGTACGTGGCCGGCGCGGGCGAGCGGCAGGCGGCCACCCCCGTTGCCGTCACGGCAGAGAATTACCGCGCCGCCCGGGAGGCCTGGGCCGACACCCAGTACCTGCGGGTCGAAACCCGCGAAGGGACCGTCATCGGCATGCTGGCGGCGCACGCCTGCCTGGAGGCGACCGACGTCCACATCGAGTACCGCTTCGAGGGAGGCACGGCAACCGTTGCCGGCGGCCGCGTGGTGATCGAACGGGCAGGCAAGAGCGAGGAGATGGCCGACCCGCCCTACGACCCCTCCGGGCCGCTGCGCGCACTCCTGGCGTCGATGGAGACCGGCGAGCCGCCCGCCTGCACGATCGGCAACGCCCTGCAGCACACGGCCTGCATCGAGGCCGGCTTTGCCGCCGCCCCGCCCGCGGAGGTGCCGGCCGAGTTCGTGCTCACGGCGACCCCGCCGCCGTCGCTGCCCGCGGACGCCGCCGGCCCGGTCACCGCGATCCGCGGCATCGAGCGGACCCTGCAGGCCGCGCACGCCGCGGCGACCGGCTACTCCGGCGCCGGCGCCCCCTGGGGACGCCCTCCAGGCCGCGTCGGTCTGTCCGAAGACCTGACGCCAGCGGGCTGAGCGCCTCCGCTCACTCCTCCTCGCCGCACGTCCAGCGGCGCGCGGACGTGCTTGGCCGATCGACGCGGCTCGCGTATCTTCCCGGCTTCGGGAGGATGTCGATGAAACAGAGGACTTCGTTGTTCGCCGCAAGCGCGGCGATCCTGCTGGCCGTAGCGGGCTGCTCCCGCGGGCCGGCTCCGGAAATGGCGCCGGCCTACGTCGGCACCTGGCACATCGCGGGCCAGGCCGATCCGACCACGCTCACGTTCGGGGAGGACACCTTCACGTTCATCGTCGGTGACGGGAGCACCGTCCTGCAGCCGCTCGTGCCGCCCGAGGAGGGCGCGGAGAACGTGGCCACCATGCTGACGGTCAGCGGCAGCCTGTCCGTCGAAGGCGACACCAGCTTCAAGCTGACGGTGCCCGAAGACGGAGTCGACGTGGAGTTCGTGGAAGGCTTCGAGGACCCGCTGGGCCTGACCGTCCCCTTTTTCACGCGGCTCTTCCAGGGCCTCACCGAGGGGCCGATGACGGTCGATATCGACGACGCCGGCACCACCATGACCATGATCGGTCTCTTCACCGGCATTCTGACCACGCCGGATCTGCTGGCGCCGCTGACGGCCTGCAAGGATGCGCCGTGCGCGGGCGCCTGAGCGGCCATCGGTCAACCTCGACCGCTTTCTGACGGGGCCTGGTGGTCGTCTTCGCGGTTCGTCATGTAGGCACGCACGGCAGCGCGGAACGAGCGGCTCACCGGCACCCGGTGGCCGCCGGTGAGATGCAGCACGACCCGGTGATCGTCGCTCTGCAGCCGCACGACGTGGCGGTATGCCGCCCAGTAGGAGCGATGCGTCTGCATCCCCTGGCCGTCCCGACAGCCGCATCAGCACGACGGCCGTGCCGGCGGTCGTCACGACCTCCACGTAGTGGCCGGAGACGTGGACGTACACGACGTCACGTCCGATCTCCGCGGGCAGGCGGAGCTGCGGAGCCGGACTCCCGCTCTCAGGCGGTTCCGCGCGCGGGGCCTCGGATGAGGTGCCGCCCGCGGCGGACTTCACGGCAGACGCTTCCGGGGAGCCGTGCGTGCCGGCAGGTGGGTCGGCTGAGTCGCGCTCGACGGCGCCGTCGCGCTGGGTGGTTCGGCTGACTCGCAGGTAGAGCACGTAGAGCGAAAGAGCCGTTCCGACCGCGGAGATCAACACGCCGAAGGCATAGACCGCGGAGAAGCTGGCCTTCGGGGAAGCGCCCCCGTGAAACGGCCCGTAGAGACTCATGGCCAGGGCGGCGCCCGACACCGTCACGATCGCGCACATCAGCGCAAGTGCCGCCGCGAGGTACACCAGCCTGCTGTCGCGCAGCACGTACAGGACGAAGAACCCGAAGGCGAAGTAGACAGGCACCTTGAGGACGGTGATGAGACCGAAATAGGCGAGTCTCTGGACGAGCGTCAGGGTGCGCAAGGTGTCCATCGGGCCCAGCGCGGCGACGATTGCCAGCAAGCCGAAGGAGATGCCGGCTACCACCCATCCCATGCCCGGCGTCGCGACCTCTCGATACGCGAATCGCATCGGTGCCGGCGTCCTGCGTTCTCCGTCGTCGCTCATGATCAGCCGCAACACGTTTCCCGGGGAAGGCCGTGGACCATCCGGGATGACCCGATCACCGTTCAGGAAGCAGCTTCCTGCCGTTCAGGAAATCGAGCGATTCAGTCCGGTGAATTCGGCAATGCGGGTCCCGTATTCCTGCAAATGAAAACGTCTACTCCAATCCCTCGACCTGCGTCAATGGACCCTGCGGCGTTCGTGGACCGGTGCGCAAGGCACCGATTTGTACGGTGTTTCCGCAAGTCGGTCGGCTCCTGATCCGGACCAAGAGAAGCCCGATCCTGTCCGTTCGGGTCCTGATGGCCTCCCCGTCCGGGCGCGAATCATGGCCGTTCGGGCACGGTCGCGACCATATGGGAAGGGGATACGAACGTTCGGGAAAAAGCGTTGCTGTATAGGAAATTGCGCCCCACTGGGGGTTGATGGCCCCACTCCCCGCTGGCAGCCTGCTGGCGGTAGGTCCGGGGGCGTGCCCGCAAAAAACATCGGGCCCCGGCGGGATTCTCTGAAGGACCTGCGTATGACCTCGCGTAAGAGAGAGCGCCATACCCCCTCGGGTCCGGAACTGACTCGCCGGGGTTCCATTCGCACAGGGCGCGAATAGCGAGTGGCCGGAGCCTTCGAGCAAGACAGATCAGGCGGCAGCCGACGAACCGACGGGAGGAAGTGGATGACCAGATATCTGATCGCAGCGATTGCGTTGGTGGTGATCGGCTGCAAGGCGGCCGTCGCGCCGATCATACCGGAGGACCTCGCGATTCCGCCGGAGGTAGTTGAGCCGCAACCCGAGCCCGAGCCCGAGCCTGAGCCCGAGCCTGAACCCGAGCCCGAGCCTGAATCCGAGCCGGCAGACTTGATTCCGGCATGGCCTGATGGGGTGGCAGCGGTACTCATAGGGCCGTTCACGGTCGGTGAAGAGATTGAGCGGGTGACGCTGCCGGCGGCCGTCGGAGGCGATGAGCCGCTGCGCTACTCAGTGCGCGGCCAGCCGGACGGCTTGGTGTTCGACGCCGAGACACGCGCCCTGAGTGGCACGCCGACCAGCGCCGGCGAAAGCATGCTCGTGTATCGCGCAGAGGATGCCGACGGCGATCCCGTCGTGCTCGAATTCTTGGTCGACGTAGTGGAGCCGCCACCGCCGGAGCCCGATCCGATCGTGGTAAGCCTGCACGTCGACCGCCCGGACGAACCGGAGGCGTCGGCGACCCTTCGCCAGACGAGCAGTGGCGACGATGCCGGCGAGGGCGGCATCCACTCCACGGTCAGCACCGTGCAGGAGGGCGAGTCGTTTCGGCTGATGGTGCGCTTCACCGGCACCGTGCCGGTCGCCGGAACCTGCACGATCACGCTGGCCGACAGCGGCGGGCACAGCATGGCGGACGTCACGGCCACGGCCAATGGCTTCGACGCCAGCACCGACCTGATCGCCACCGTCGACGACGACCCGGTGACGACGGACCGCACCATCACGGCGACGCTCGCAAGCTGCGACCTGGGCGACGTGGCGTACACCATCGGGGAGACCAATTCCGTTACGATCTCGGTTCGCGATCACGACCCGCAGACCGGCACCCAGACCGTGCCGGGTGGCGTGCCGGTCGGCATCGCGCCGCCCGACCCGGATCCGGACGACGAGGAGCCGGCGTGGGTGCGCGGCAGCTACACCGCCACGATGGGCTCACTGTCCGCGGTTTGGGAGACCTACGAGTGGCGCGGCCGGACGTACACGACCGTGTCCATCAGCGGCGCCGTGAACGTCAGCCCGTCGCTGCCGGAGCTTCCGGTGACCCCACAGGGGGCCCAGCCGAACACGCATACCGGCAGCTATACCGTGCAGACCGGCTGGACGTTCGTCGAGCCGGACGGCACCAAGACGTACCGGACCAGACGCGTTCAGATACGGAGCGGGAGCAGCTTCACCCTCTCCGCCGACGAGCACTTTCTGGACGGAGCGGAGCTGCGGGTGTCGCTGGACAGTTTCTCCGAGTTGCTCTTTCGCGGCGGCAACAACCAGTACGTGAACGTCAGCCACTACGGCTACTACTCGATCGGTTCGCCATCGAGCGCGACGGTGACCATTCCGCCGAAGCCAACGCCGGAGGAGTGAACCCCATCGGGGTCAGATGTCCATCGCCACCTCGGCGCGCTTGCCGGCGCGTTTCAGCTTGGGCGATCGCTGCATCAACGACGCTACCAGACGGTTGATCGGGCGCATCCAGCGCGGCAGGTCGGCGTCGCGCAGGACGTTCAGGAACAGCACGACCCGCGGGTGAGCGCTCCTGTTCCACACCTCGTGCCGGTAGGTGTCGTCGAACAGCACGCCTTGCCCTTCCCGCCAGTGGTACTCCTGGTCGCCGCAGACGATGTAGACCGGCGCGTCGTCCGGCACGATCAGGCCCAGGTGGTAGCGGTACACCCCCCGGAAGAAGCCGCGGTGCGCGGGGATGTGCTTGCCGCCGTCCAGGATCGAGAACATCGCCGTTTCGACCTCCGGGATCTGCCCTAGCACCTCCACGGTCTTCGGGACCAGCTTCACGTTGGTGTCGTGCCAGACGCCGTGACCCTTGAGAAAGAAGGTTCGCCACGGGATCCCGTCCTTGCCGGAGATCGGGGTCTGCAGCGGGTCAACCTCGTGGAATTTCGGGATCCGCTCCGGGTTCCGCAGCAGCGCCTCCGCCTCCGCGCGGATCTCCGGGTAGGCGTCCTCGATCAGCCGGTGGCCGGGGAATCCCCGGTCCAGGTCCACGAACGGCGGATTTCGCACGAACACGGGGGTGATCAGACTGAACGCCAAGGCGAAGATCCCGGGCTCGATGAAAAACACCCCCAGCCCCACCACGACGATGGCGCCGACGATGATCAGCAGTACCACGTTCTCCTAGAGGTACCCGAAGCACCCGGTACAAGCAAGCGCTGGAGCTGACGGGCTAAACTCCGGCCATGTTGACCCTGGAGGGCTGTGCCCGACGCCTCGACCGCGTGCGCTCGATTCTGGCCGACCGCGAGCTCGACCTGCTGCTGCTCACCGACCCCTGCCACGTCTACTACGTCACCGGCTGCCTGCCTCCGTGGTTCGCGCTCGGGGCGGTGGCGATCGGCGCCGAGCGCTCGGTGCTGGCCACCAGCGAGCCGCGCTCAGACGGCGCCACCGTGGACGACGTGCGCGTCGCCGAGGCGCAGTCCAACGCGACGATCCGCCTGGACCAGGCGGACGGCATCGCGGCGTTGCTCGCCCCGGAGCTTGCCGGCGCGCGCCGCGTGGGCCTGGACCAGGGGGTGCTCGGCGCCGCCGTGCTGCAGCGCATGGACGCCACGTTTACGGACGTGACGACCGACCTGCTGCACCTGCGCAGGCGCAAGGACCCGGACGAGGTCGAGCTGATCCAGGCCGCCGCGCGCTGCGTCGACGCCGCCTATGCCCGTGCCGCACAGGTCATCGAGCCGGGTCTGGACGAGCTGGCCCTCTACAGCGAGCTGTCCGCCGCGGTGGTGGAAGAGGCGGGCGAGCTGCCGCTGCGGTTCGGTCAGGACTTCCAGTGCGGGTCGCCCGGCGGCCCGCCGCGGCGCCGGCCGGCGCGCGCGGACGAGCTGTGGATCCTGGACCTGGGCGTCAACTACCGCGGCTACTACGCGGACGCCTCGCGCGTGTTCGCGGTGACCGCGCCCACCGACGAGCAGGAGCGGGCGCACCGGCAGGCGGTCGACACGCTGGCGGAAGTCAAGCGGATGGCGCGGCCGGGCGTGGCCTGCGTCGACCTGTTCAACCTGGCGCGCGAGCGCATGGACCGGATCGTGCCCGGCGGCATGTTCCATCACCTCGGCCACGGCATCGGCCTCTGCCCGCACGAGCCGCCCTACCTCAACCCGGCGTGGCCGGACGGCGTCCTTGCCTCAGGTGACGTCATCACCGTCGAACCCGGCGTGTACGGCGACGGACTGCGTGGCGGGGTGCGCGTGGAGGACGACATGCTGGTGACCTCCGACGGGGTCCGCACGCTCATACACGCGCCCAAGTCCCTGCGCCCGCTCGAGCGCGACGGCTGACATCTCCCGAACGGTGCCCATTTCCTGGCCGCTGCTCATCGATCTCGGGCTGATCGGCGCGGCGTTGGCGGCCGCGACCGCCCTCCGCGCGCGCGTCCGGCTGCTGCAGCGCTTCCTGATCCCCAACGCGCTGACCGCCGGCGTGCTGCTGTTCCCGTTCTACAACTGGGTGGCGCCGCTCGCCGGGCACGGCACTGGCGGCGTCGAGCAGCTCACCTACCACCTGCTCAACCTGGCGATCATCGCGCTCGGCCTGCGTTCGACCACCCGGCGCCGCGCCAGGGCGATCACGGGTTCGGCGGCCGTGATCCTGTCGCAGATGACCCTGCAGGGGCTGGCCGGTTTGCTGCTCACCTTCGCGCTGATCGGGACGCTGCTGCCGGAGCTCTTTCCGAGCTTCGGGTTCCTGGCGGCGATCGGCTTCTCCCTGGGGCCGGGCCAGGCGTTCGCGATCGGGTCGGGCTGGGAGCGGCTGGGCTTCGCCGGCGCGGGCAGCATCGGCCTGACCTTCGGGGCGCTCGGCTTCCTGCTGGCCTGCGTCGGCGGCGTGCTCCTGATCAACGCCGCGATCGCGCGCGGGTGGATCGAGCCCCCGTCCGGCTACGGCCGGCGCACCGGGCTGCTGGACGCGCGGGACGTGGGGCCGGAAGGCGCCCGGCAACGCACGGAGCCGGACGCGATCGATTCGCTGTCGCTGTGGCTGGCGATCGTGTTCGGAGTCTACCTGGCCAGCTACGGCCTGCTGGCAGGAATCACCGGGTTGCTGGCCCTGCTCGGGCCGGCAGGGAGTGAGCTGGCGGCCAACCTGTGGGGCATCGCCTTCATCTTCGGGCTGCTGACGGCGCTGGCCGCGCGCGCGCTGGCCGAGCGGCTCGGCCTTGCCCACCTGCTCGACGGCGGCGGGCTGACGCGCGTCGCCGGCGGCGCCGTCGACTTCATGATCGCCGCCGGGCTGGCGTCGATCGCCGTCGGGGTCATCGCCGAGTACTGGCTGGTGCTGGCCGTGTTCGCGCTCCTGATCGGGACGCTGACCTTGGCATCGCTGATGTGGATCACGCCGCGCATGTTCGCCGACCACTCGTTCGCCCGGCTGCTGATGTTCTACGGCAGCCTGACTGGCACCCTCACCACCGGCATCGCCCTGGTGCGGGTGGTCGATCCGGAGCTGCGCACGCCGGCCGCGGCCGACTACTGCTACGCATCCGGGCTCACCTTCTTCCTGGCGATCCCGATGATCCTGGTCCTGAACGTGCCCGCCAACGGCGGCGGCGCCTGGGTGCCGGCCGCGGTGCTGGCGGCGTACGCGCTGGCGATCGCCGCGGCATTCCGGGCGCTTATCGGAAAGAGGGGCTGGCGGCGGCCCGACTCGGCCTGGAACGACCGATCCGAGAAAGTGCGCCGGGTGGTGTAACCGGACAGCCGTGGGGTTGTTTGCTTAGTTACCTACACGAAGGACATCTCGCCTTCGGGCCCCTGGGGTTTCACCTCCTTTACCCAGGGGCCTTTTTTTGTCCTCTGCGCTGTCCTGTTCCGTGCGCTGCCCTCCTCCGAGATGCAGGAGGCTCAGCCGCTGACCAGGTCCGGGATCTCTTCCGGGTGGGTGGCGATGCGCGCGCCAGCGGAACGGAGGGCGTCGATCTTGTCGCCGGCTGACCCCTCGGCCCCTTCCACCAGCGCGCCGGCGTGGCCCATGGTCTTGCCTTCCGGGGCCATCCGTCCGGCGATGAAGGCCACGACCGGCTTGGACATCTCGAGCCTGATGTAGTCGGCGGCGCGCTGCTCGTCGGTGCCGCCGATCTCCCCGATGAGCACCACCCGGTCGGTGCCGGCGTCGCGCTCGAACAGCTCCAGCACGTCGATGAAGTCGGTGCCGTTCACGGGGTCGCCGCCGATGCCGATGCAGGTGGACTGGCCGATGCCGCGCTCGGTCAGGGCGTACACCGCCTCGTAGGTCAGGGTGCCGCTGCGCGACACCACGCCCACGCTGCCGGGCGAGGCGATCGTCCCCGGCATGATGCCTACCTTGCTCTGCGCCGGCGTCAGCAGTCCCGGGCAGTTGGGGCCGAGCAGGCGGCTGCCGCCGCGGTCGACCCGCGCCCGCACGAGCTGCATGTCCCGGATCGGGATCCCCTCCGTGATGCAGACCACCAGCCGGATGTCCGCGTCCACGGCCTCCAGGATGGCGTCCGCGGCCAGCGGCGGCGGCACGAAGATGACGCTGCAGTCGGCGCCGGTGCGCTCGCGCGCCTCGGCCACGGTGTCGAAGATCGGCCGCCCCAGGATCGATTCGCCGCCCTTGCCGGGCCGGGTGCCGCCGGCCACGTCGGTGCCGTACTCGATCATCTGGCCGGCGTGGAAGCGGCCGTGATTGCCGGTGATGCCTTGCACGATCACCCGCGTGCTCCGGTCGATCAGGACAGACATATGAGTATTGGCATCAGCCGCTCCGCGCCGCATCGACGGCGGCCTGCGCCGCAGCCTGCAGGGACTGCGCCACCGTGACGTTGGCCAGCCCCGCCTCCTCCAGCAGGCGCATGCCTTCCTCGTGGTTGGTGCCCGCCAGGCGAATGGTCATCGGCAGCGCCGTGGGCACCTCTTCCAGCGCGGCCATGATGCCGCGCGCCACCTCGTCGCCGCGGGTGATGCCGCCGAAGATGTTGATCAGCACCGCCCGCACGTCGGTGTCGGACAGGATGATGCGCAGGCCGGTGGCGACCTGCTGCGCGGAGGCGCCGCCGGAGACGTCCAGGAAGTTGGCGGGACCGATGCCGTGCGAGTCGCCGAAGTGGCCGACCAGGTCCATGGTCGCCATCGCCAGTCCGGCGCCGTTGACCATGCAGCCGATCTGGCCGTCCAGCTTCACGTAGTTGATGCCGGACGCGCGCGCCTCCGCCTCGCCCGCCGGCTCGGCGGACGCGTCGCGCAGCTTCGCCAAACCGCCCTGGCGGAACTGCGCGTTGTCGTCGATGCTCATCTTGCCGTCCAGCGCGCGCAGGGCGACGGCGTCACCCTCGGCGACGATGGCCAGGGGATTGATCTCGCACAGGGTGGCGTCGGTGGCGCGGAAGCAGTCGTACAGCGATCGCGTCAGCGCCGCGAACGGTTGTCGGAGACCGGCCGGCAGCGCCGTCGCCTGCGCGCGCGCGAGCCCGGAGGCCAGGCCGGCGACCTGGTAGTCGCGCAGCCCGATCTGGGGATCGACGTGCGTGCGCAGGATCGCCTCCGGCGTTTCGGAGTTCACCGTCTCGATGTCCATACCGCCGGCAGCGCTGGCCATGATCAGCGGCCGGCGCGCGGCGCGGTCGTTCGTCACCGCCAGGTACAGCTCGCCGCGGATGTCCGCCGCCGGGTCCACCAGCACCGTGCGCACCGCGTGGCCGCGGATGTCCATGCCCAGGATCGCCTGCGCGGCAGCGCGCGCCTCCGCCGCCGAACGGCAGAGCTTCACGCCGCCGGCCTTGCCGCGCCCGCCGGTGAGCACCTGCGCCTTCACCACCACCGGCGGCCCGAGCCGTTCGGCGGCATGCGCGGCCTCCGCCGCTGTGGTGGCCACGTGCCCTCGCACGACCGGAATGCCGTGGCGCTCGAAGCACTCCTTTGCCTGAAATTCGTGAAGATCCATGGGGAATCGGTGACCGAACGTTCGGCCGACACGCAATATAAGGGTATATTGGGCATCGCTCCACCGTGACAGTAGCCCGCCCGTCCGCGCGCTCCCTGCGTGCGGCCTCCGCCATTCTCCGCCACTCCCGTACGATCATCGTCGCCTGGGTGGCGATCACGGTTGCCCTCGGGCTTGCCGCCCTGGGCGTGCGCGTCGATCCGGAGGTGGTGCGGCTGCTGCCGCGCGACGACGAGGCGCAGCGTCTGTTCGACACCTACGGACAGGAGGACAAGGACCTCAACTACATGATCCTCATGCTGCGCGCCGACGAGCCGTTCGCCGTGAGCTCGCTGCAGGGGCTGGCGGAAGCGGACCGCGCCATATCCGCGCACCCGCTCGTCGTCTCATCCGTGACGCCCCTGAACCTGCCGGCCTACCGCCTCGCAGGCGGCCGGCTGCAGCTCGCTCCGGCGCTCGCCGAGGGACGCGCGCCGGCCACGGAGGCGCAGGCCGAGCGCGTGCGCACGGCGCTCCGCGACGCCCCGGAGGCGCGCAACCTGGTGCTGGCAGCCGACGGGTCCGCCCTCGCGGTGGTGTACGCGGTCACGGTGATCCCCGACTACCAGGAGTTCCTGGTGTCGATCGAACCGGCGCTCGACGGGCTGCGCGAGCACTACGAGGTGACGCTGGCCGGCTGGATACCGCTGCACCAGGCCACGCTGGCCGCGCTCAACCGCGACCCGCCGATCCTGGGGCTGCTCGCCGCGGGCGTGGTCATCCTGACGCTGCTTGCCGCCCTGGGACGGCTGCCGGTGTCGCTGTCGGTGGTTGCCGTCGCCGCCAGCGCCGCCATCTGGGCGACCGGACTGATGCGCCTCACCGGCGTGCCGATCGCGATCATCACGCTGGTGGTGCCGATCCTGGTGCTGGCGTTGACCAGCTCGTACGGCGTGCACCTGGCGTTCCGCTTCGGGCGCGGACCCGGCGACGTGCTCCCCGCCACGGCGGAGGTCATCCGCCCGGTGGCGCTGGCCGCGGTGACCACGATAGCGGGGCTTCTTACGCTCTTGCTGTCGAGCATTCCGCGGCTGCGCGAGTTCGCCCTGATATCGGCCGCCGGCGTGGGCGCAGGCGCGCTGCTCTGCCTGACCGTGCTGCCGGCGGCGCTGCACCAACTGCACCGCCGGCACGATCCCGAAGCCGGGCGGCGCCGGCCCGCCGCCGTGCTCTCCGTGCTGCAGCGGTTCGCGGTGACCCTGACCGGCGCGCCGCGCGCGGCCCTCGCCGGCGCGGCGCTGGTGCTGGTCCTGTTCGCCGTGGCGTTGCCGGCGGTCCGCTACGAAACCGACTTCGCCGGACACGTGCGCGGCGAGAGCGACGCGGTGGCCGCCAACGCCGAGTTCATGCGCGAGTTCGGGAGCTTCATCGACCTCAACCTCACGCTGCAGGCCCCGGACGACACCGTGCGGTACTTCGCGCTCCCGCACGTGCTGTCGGCCGTGGACGACCTGGAAGCGCGGCTGGCCGCGCATCCCGACGTCAGCCACATCTCGTCCTTCACCACCAGCCTGGCCGCGCTGCGGCGCGCGGCCGCCGGTGGCGAGCCACCTGGCCCCCTGACGGCGGCCGACCGGCCGCTGATCGAGCTGGCGGCGCGCATGAGCACGCTGGCCGCCGCGGCCCGCTCCGGCCCCGGCCTCGGCGACGGCGCGACGACCCTGACCAGCCGCCTGTGGGTGATGGAAGGGTCGACCGGCGGCTACCTGTACGAGGCAGGAACGGCCGAGCTGGCCTCCTTCGTCCGCGAGGCGGTGGGCGAGACGCTGCCGGAGGTTCGCTCGGACCTGTGGGGCTGGAGCATGTTCGGGCTGCGGCTGTCCGAGCTGCTGCGGCGCGACCAGATCATCACCGCCCTCTCCAGCGCCGTGCTGGTGGTGGTGCTGACCGCGGTCGCGCTGCGCTCGATCCTCCTGGGTCTCGCCGCGGTGGCGCCGCTGGCGATCGGGATCATGGCGACCGCGGCGCTGATGGCAGCCGCCGGCGTGCCGTTCGACGCGCTGTCGGTGATGGTGGCCAGCCTGGCGATCGGCATCGGCATCGACGACGCCCTGCACCTGCTGGTCTGGTACAAGCGCGAGCGCAATCACGGCGCCGAGCGAGAGCAGGCCATGCGCGCGGCGGTGGCCCATGCCGGCTGCCCGATCCTGGTCACCTCCGGGGCGATCTGCTTCGGGCTGCTGGCGCTGGTGGGATCGACCTTCGTGCCGGTCGGCCGGTTCGGTTTGCTGCTGAGCATCGCCATCGCGGCGACCACGGCGGGCGCGCTGACCGTGCTGCCGGCGCTGCTGACCTGCCGTTTCCCCGCGCGGCGCGCGCGGTCAGCGGTACAGCCAGCCGTAGTACAGCTTCAGCAGCCGTTGCAGCCACGGAGAGTGCCACGACGCGTCCATTAGGTGGTCCATGAACGCGTCGGGCGGTGCGGGGAAGTACGGTTGGTACCCAAGCCGCCGCTCAAACATCCGCGCCGGCATGATCGCCACCTGTCCGCGACAGTCGGCAAACGCGCGGTCGACCGCGCCGGCAAGGAACATCGGTCCGGTTCCGAACGCTATCGATAGTTCCTTGTGGAACCGCAGGAACGTCGATCGCCGCGGCAGCCGCCGCAACACCTGCAGCCACTCGTCCAGTCCGGGCTCCATGCCCAGGATCGCGTTCGTGATCAGCCGCCGCGTCCCGCAGGCCAGTGAGATGAGCCGGTGGTCCAGTCCCGCGAACGGCAGCGCCGAGGTGATCACCCGCGCGTGCGGTACCATTGCCGTCAGCTCGTCGAGCGGGCGCAGCGCCCGCGCGTCCACGTCCGCGTAGAAGCCCCCCTTCTCGTACAGCACGAACAGCCGGCCGGCGTCCGCGCGCTGGTGCAGGTACCGGTAGCGGTCCCAGGTCGGCAGGAACCACGCGTGGCGGGCCTCGATAAGCTCGCGCAGCGCCGGCTCGTCCCAGAGACGGTACTCGTGGTCGGGATTGAGATCGCGCCAGGTGCGCTGCAACTCGACCAGCCGCGCCGGCAGGTGCTCCTGGCCCTGGATCCAGATCTGGTGGAGCCGGCGCGGCACCCGCGACCGTTCAGCCACGCGGCGTCGCCAAGTGGCGGTCGATCAGCTCCACCGCCGCCGCAACGCCGTCCTCGGCGCGCAGCCGTGCGCCCAGTCCGGCAGCCCGCTCCCGCATCGCCGGCGAGGCTAGCACGTCCCGCAGCCGACCGGCCAATCCGGGAGCGTCCAGCCGGGCCATCGGCAGCGGCTCCGGCCCCGCCCCCAGCGCCGCCACCCGGCGGCCCCAGAAGAACTGGTCGGCGAAGAACGGCACCACCACCGTCGGCACGCCGGCCATGAGGCTGGTGGCCACCGTGCCGGCGCCGCCGTGGTGGACGGCCGCCGCCACCCCCGGCAGCGCGCGGGCGTGCGAAAAGCCCTCGGCGACCAGCATGTCCGGCGCCTCCGGGAGCGGCGGCCGCGCGCCGGCCGTGCCCGCGGTTCCGGCCGCGCCCGCGAGCAGTCCCCGGCAGCCGACGACGCGCAGCGCCTCCACCACCCGTGCCAGCACGCGCTGCGGGTTGCGGGAGGTCATGCTGCCGAATCCCACGAACACCGGCGGCGGCCCGTCGCGGAGGAACGCCGCCACCCGGGCATCCTCGCTGTCCCACGACCCGCGCGCCGGCGCGGTCCAGTAGCCGGCGGCACGGTGCCAGGCGGGCCAGTCGGCCGGGCGCGTCACCACCAGGCTGCTGAAGCCGTACACCACCGGCACCCGGCCCGTGTACAGTCGCGCGGCGGGCCCGAACGGCCCGGCGTCCGGCATGCCCGCGTCGCGGCGCCAGCGCTGGAAGCCGGACCGGTAGGGCTGCCACATCGCCTGCTCCATCAGCCGGTAGGACAGCCGGTTGCCCGCCCGGCCCAGGGGCAGGCCGTCCGGAACCAGGAACGCCCGCCACGCGCCGGTCCGGGTCACCGGCTGCTGGCCGACGACGATGCTCGGCAGATCCAGGCGCTCGGCGACGTGCGTGGCGAACGACGCGAACGGGGTGTGCAGGACCGCCGCGCAGGAGCGGCAGGCCGCGTACGCCTCGTCGAGCACCGCGCGCTGCAGCGGCCGGGCGATGCGCACCAGGTGCAGGGCGAAACGCAGCCCGTTGCCGCCCGACTCCAGCCACTGCCGGCCGCGCTCGTCCTCCGGGATCGCCACCGGATCGCCCGACAGCCCCGCGAAATCCAGGCCGGCGCGGGTGGCGTCCTCGGCGTAGGCGGCGTGCGTGACCAGCACCACTTCGTAGCCGGCACCGGCAAGCCCGGAGCCGAGCGTGATCAGCGGACCGACGTCCCCCCAGGAGCCGATGGCGACGATGGCGATGCGCTTCACAGGCCGCCGCGGCGCAGATCGTCCATCGCCAGCGAGCACGCGCGGGCGGTCACCGCCATCATCGTCAGCGTCGGGCTCTGCCAGCCGGAGCTGGGCCAGCACGCGCCGTCGGTGACCAGCACGTTGGGCAGGCCCCAGCAGCGGTTGCGCGCGTCGACCACCGACGCTGCGGGATCACTGCCCATACGGGCTCCGCCTACCTCGTGCACGAAGGCGCCCGGCGGCGGCTCGAGCCAGAACCGCTCCAGCCGCGCCGGCAGCCCCAGCAGGCCGGGCAGGCGGGCCAGCGACCCGAAGCGCCGCACCGTGCGCCCGCCGGCGGCGTCCATCATCTCCTCGACCGCCGTGCCCATGGCGGCGTGCATGGCCCGGTCGTTGTCGCCCCACGCGCAGCTTATGTGCACGCCGCGCAATCCGTCGGCGCAGCGCTCGCCGTTCAGATCCACCCGGTTGTCGGCCCGCGGAAGCATCTCCCCCTGCGCGACCACCAGCCCGAGCGCCGGCCGGCCGCGGCGCCCGGCGTAGCCGCGCCGCTGGATGATCCCCCACAGTCCGTAGCCGCGCAGAAACCGCTCCACCCCCACGCCGTCGAGGTTCTGAAACCTCGGCACCAGGAACGAGTCCGCTCCCGTGAACGGCGCCGGCGGATCGTACGGCACGCCGTCCATCTCGACCGCCGTCCCCACGATCACGTGGTCCATCAGGTAGCGGCCCAGGCAGTCCGACTCGCACACCGGCAGCTCGGGGTGTTCCATGCGGCTGGCCAGCAGAATGCGAACCGTCTCGATCGTCGAGGCGCACAGGACGATCAGGCGGGCACGCGCCGCGTGTGCCGCGCCCGTGGCGGCGTCCACGAACATCACCCCGCCGGCGCGGCCCGCGCGGCCACCGGGGATCAGGTGGCTGACCGCCGCGCCGGTGCGCACCTGCAGGCGGCCGGTGGCCCGCGCGGCGGCGATGCTGGTGCCAACGCTGTTCAGGCGCGGCTCACGGCCGCCGTGACGCTGCAGCGCCAGCCCGCGCGAAGGGATCAGCCGCCGGTCGGGCCAGGCGGCCGCCACGCCGTCGCGCAGGCGGCGCTCCGCCCGCGTCAGCGGCCGCGCGCCCACGTAGCGCCCGTCCGGGAGCTGCGGCAGGCCCTCCCGTGTGCCGTGGATGCGCAGGAAGCGCTCGATCCGGTCGTAGTGCGGGGCCAGGTCGCGGTAGCGGATCGGCCAGCGCGCCCCGTCGCCGTCGCGCTCGGGGGCCTGCAGCTCGTAGTCCGACAGGCGCAGCGTCACCCCGCCCCAGAGGAGCGTCCGTCCGCCGAGCTGCCGGCCGCGGATCCAGACGAACGGCCGGTCCGGCGGCGTGGAGTAGCCCTGCTCCTTGTCCTTCACGAACAGGTTGGGATCCTTGATCCAGTACTCGCTGTGCAGCTCCTGCACGGTCTGCGCGCCGCGCGCGTGACGCCACAGGCGCGTCGCCCACGCCCGGCCGGCTCGCGCCGGCTTCCGCTCCGGCCCCGCTTCCAGCAGCAGCACGCGCAGTCCGGCCTCGCTGAGTTCCTTGGCCGCCCAGCCGCCGGACGCGCCGGAGCCCACCACGATCGCGTCGGCATCGTTCATTCCGCGATCACCGATGCCTCTTCGGGGCCGTCCGTCAGCCATGCGAGCTGCCCGGGGTCGAGCGCCAGCTCCAGGGCCCTCTGCAGCTCGGCCAGCCGCTCCGGACGCTGCGTGCCCACGATCGCGTGCACGCTGCGCCCGTGCGCCAGCACCCAGGCGAGCGCCACCTGCGCCGGCGTGCAGCCGACCCCCTTCGCCAGTTCCGCCAGGCGGCCGTGGCGCGCGTCGTTGGCCGCTCCCCGGTACGCCCGGCTGCGCGCACGCCCGCCGGACGCACGCAGCCAGCCGCTGCCGAGCGGCGACCAGGCCAGGACCGCGGCGCCGGTGTCCCGGTAGGCGCGGAGCGCCGCGGCGGAGCCCGGCCCGCCGATCGACACGCAGCCCGGGTAGGGCGTCGCCACCCACTGCGGCAAGCTGAACTGCGGGCTCGAGGCGGCCGGCGGTGGCATGCCCCGGCGCAGCGCCAGCGCGCGCAGCGCCACGAACCGCTCGTGCGTCCAGTTCGACACGCCGTAGGCGCGCACGCGCCCGTCGGCGACAAAGGACCACAGCGTCTCCGCGATCGGTTCGAGCGGTGCGCCGGGGAGGTCCCGGTGCAACAGGTAGAGGTCCAGACGATCCGTGCGCAGCCGCCGCAGCGATGCCGTGAGGTCGCGCTCAAGGTCGGCCCGGCCCAGCCGCCCGCGGCCCAGCAGTGACGGGTGGCCTCCCTTGCTGATCAGGTAGATCCGGTCGCGTACGCCGGCGTCGCGCATCCAGGAGCCGATCAGCCGCTCGCTGCCGCCGAACTGATAGATCGCGGCGGTGTCGAGCGCCCGGATGCCCAACTCGAGCGCTCGGTCCAGGAGCTCGAGCGCCGCCGCCCCGCGCATCGAGCCGGGGAGCGCCGGCCCGTTCCCGGCCAGCCGGGCGGTACCCAGGATGAGGCGCGATGGGAGCGCCGGCGGCGCCTCCGGCACCGGCCCGTCAGGCAGAGGCGCCCGCGGGTCCCGCGGCCGCCTGCAGCACGCGGCTGGGGATCAGCGGCGCGGCGGTCACCCGCCGGCCGGTAGCGTGCCGGACCGCGTTGGCGATCGCCCCGGCGGTGGCGATGATCGGCGGCTCGCCCACCCCGCGCGCGCCGTGCGGGTCGTTGCCGGACGGCCGTTCCACCAGCAGCGTCTCGATCGGCGGGATGTCCTTCGCGGACGGCACCGCGTAGTCCATCAGCGTGCCGGTGAGGAGCTGGCCGTCCTCGTCGTAGACCAGCCGCTCGCAGAGCGCCCAGCCGGCTCCCTGCGCGGCGCCGCCCATCATCTGCCCGGCGACCGTCAGCGGGTTGATCGCGCGGCCCACGTCCTGGGCCATGACGATGCCGTGCACGGTGATGCGGCCGGTCTCCTCATCCACGCTCACCTCCGCCATCTGAGCGCAGAAGGCCGGCGTGCGTCCGCCCGGGGCGCTGCGTCCGTGGCCGGCGATCGGCCCGTGCAGGGCGCGCATGCCGGCCAGCTCGCCGATCGCGACCGCGGACTCCGGCACGCCCTTGACGCGCACCGCGTTGCCGGCGATCTCCAGGTCGGCGGCGTCCGCCTCGAGGTGCGCTGCCGCCACGCGGAAAAGCTGCTCCCTGGCGTCGCGGGCCGCCGCGGCCACCGCGGGCCCGACTGACCGGAGCGTCTTGCTGCCGCCGGCGTTGGACAGGTGATAGGGACCGTCGACCTGCCCCTGCC
This sequence comes from Spirochaetaceae bacterium, assembly GCA_028820215.1. The sequence goes on from JAPPKD010000160.1 coordinate 152,984, forward strand.
AGCGCACGCGGACCGCGTCCGGACTGACGCCGATCTCCTCGGCTACCAGGAGCACGACGCTGGTGCTGACGCCGGTCAGGTCCACGGCGTTCAGGTGCACGGTGATACCGCCGTCCTCTTCCACCGTGCAGCCGGCGTTGCTGGCATCCACGCCTCCGAACCACGCGCCGAGCGCCACCCCGACGCCGCGCCCGGAGGCCGCCAGGCTCTTGCGCTTCTGCCAGAGCGGATGCGCGCGCAGCTTCTCCAGCACCTCCCGCATGCCGATGTCCGGCCACTCGCTGCCGTCGGCCAGCTCATCGCCCGCCTGCGACACGTTGCGCAGGCGCAGCTCCAGCGGGTCCAGGTCGAGGGCGATCGCCAACTCGTCCATGGCGCTCTCCATCGCGAACGCCTGCTGGGTCATCCCCGGCGCGCGGTAGGCGCCGATCGACGCCTTGTGCGTCATCACGGTGCGGCCGCGGACGTCGATGTTGGGCGCCCGGTAGATGCTGCCGCACATCATCACGCCGATGCCGGTCGGCGAGTTCGGAAAGCAGCCTCCGTCGTAGGTGAGGTCCGCCTTGACCGCGGTCAGCGAGCCGTCCTCGTCCGCGCCGAGCCGGATGCGCAGGCGCCCGCCGGCCGCCGGCTGCGCGGCCAGCAACTCCTCGCGCCGGGTCATCACGAGCTGTACCGGAGCGTCCACGGCGCGCGCGGCCGCGGTCACCAGCGGCTCGTAGAGGATGAACTTGCCGCCGAAGCCGCCGCCGACGTGCATGACCTTGGCGTCCACGTCCGCTGCGGGCACCCCCAGCAGCGCGGCCGACTCCTTCTGGACGTTGGTGGGCGCCTGCGAGGCGCTCCGCACCGTCGCGCCGCGCTCCTCACCGGGTTCGGCAATGGTGGCGTGCGGCTCCAGGTAGCTCTGGTGGACGCGGTCGATCTCGAAGGTGAGGTCGACGCTCCGGTACGCGGAGCGTAACGCGGCGTCCGCGTCGCCGCGCTGAAAGCCGACCGGATTGGCGACGTTGGACGGCGCGGCGGGTCCGTCGGCCGCGCCGCCCACGTCGGCGCCGTGGTCGGCTGCCTCCGCGTCCTCGCCCGGCACCCCTTCCGGCCACACCAGCGGGGCGCCCGGCCGGACGGCCGCGTCCATGGTGGTGGCCGCCGGCAGCGGCTCGTAGTCGACCATCACGGCGTCGACGCCGTCCTCGGCCGCGGCCTCGGTCTCGGCGATCACCAGCGCCACCGGGTGGCCGGCGAACAGCGCGCGGTCGCGCGCCAGCAGCAGCCGGACGCGGGTCGTGGGCGTGATCTCGGGCAGGTCCGCCGCGGTCAGGACGCGCACCACGCCGGGCAGCGCGCACGCCGCCTCCGTGTCGATGGAGCGCACGCGGGCGTGCGCGTAGGGGCTGGTCACCAGGCGCATGGCAAGGGTTCGCCGGTCGATGTAGTCCGCCGTGAAGCGGAGGCGGCCGCGCACGCGCGCCTCTCCGTCGATGAGCGGCGTCGGCATGCCGACGCTCGGCGGCGCGGCCCCGGCGGCAGGTTGCGTCTTCACGGCGCCGATTCTACCGCGCTCCGCCAGCGAAGACACAGGGGAGGCACTACGGGTATGGTCCGGCGCGATGGCAAAGCTGAGAGTCGGATTCAACGGCATGGGGCGCATCGGCAAGAACGTGATGCGCGTGATCCTGGGGCGGCTTCCGGACCGGTTCGAGATCGTCGCCGGCAACGACCTGGTGGCGGTGGACGACATCGCCGCCAGCCTGCCGCGCGACTCCGTCTACGGGCGCTTCCCGGCGCCGGTCGAGCGCGGCTCGGCCAACAGCCTCCGCATCGGCGGCCACGAGGTCGCCATCTACGGGGAGAAGGATGCCGCGGCGGTGCCGTGGGGGGACCACGGCGTGGACGTCGTGTTCGAGTGCACGGGGTTCTACCTCACCCAGGAGCGGAGCGCCGCCCACCTGCGCGCCGGCGCGCGGCGCGTGGTCGTCTCCGCGCCCTGCGACGACGACACTCCGACCGTCGTGGTCGGCGTCAACCACGAATCGCTCACCGGGGCAGAGACCATCGTCTCCAACGCGAGCTGCACGACCAACTGCCTGGCGCCGCTGGCCGCCGTGGTCGACCGCTCCTTCCCGATCCTCGCCGGCCTGATGAGCACCACGCACGCGGCCACCGCGACCCAGAAGGTCGTCGACGCGTTCGGCGGCAGCAAGAACCGGGCGACCCTGAACAACATCATCCCGGCCTCCACCGGCGCGGCCAAGGCGGTCGGCAAGGTGCTCCCGCACCTGAACGGCAAGCTCAACGGCACCGCCCTGCGCGTTCCCACCGACACCGGCAGCGTGGTGGAGGCCGTGTTCCTGATCGAGGGCGAGCACGGCTCGGACGAGGTGATGGAGGCCATGCAGGCCAACATTCAGGCCATGAACGCATCGACCATCCTGGGCCAGATCGCCTACCTGGGCGACTGGTACGAGTGCTCCCGCGACTGCGTGGGCGAGCCCTGGTCGTCGATGATCCGCGACGACCTGCTGGCGGTCCCGGCCGGCGGCAACACCCTGATCAAGGCCACCAGCTTCTACGACAACGAGGTCGGCTTCTCCCACCGCATGGCCGAGCTGGCGCTGCTGCTGGCGGGAGGCGACTGACCGCTCGGAGCTTCCTCCCGGATCGTGCGCTGCTGGATCTCCGCCAGGATCGGATCCAGCGAGGAGTCCTCGGTCGAGTAGACCGCGTCGAGCTGCTCCGTAACGCGGTCCTTCCGTGTCACAGGTGTTCTACGCGCTCGTCTCACGGTAGGACTCAACCTCGAGTTCGGGTACACGCTGGAAGTGCGCGAGGTTGCCGGTTACCAGCGGGATTCCGGCGTCGAGGGCCGTCGCGGCGATGAGCACGTCGAAGTCCCCGATCATCTGACCCTCAGCGCGAAGTCGCCGTCGCAGGCGGCTACCGCGACGCGCGATCCGGTCAGTGACCGGGAGTTTCGTATACGCCTCCAGGAGCGCTTCGCCGTCGCGCGGATGCTCGTATCCCTCCAGAAACTCCAACAGCGAGACCGTCGAGATCGCGAACGACGTGGCGCCATGCTCACGCAGATACGTTGTCGCGGGCCCGGTCTCTCCAGCCGCCCACTCACGCTGCCGATCGATGAGGAAGTCGGTGTCGACGAGCTTCACGCGCGGCTGCCCCACCGCGACGGCGTCGTCGTCCTCGCCTTCTCGACGCCGGATGACCAGTACTCCACGGCCTCCAGGTCGGCCGGGCGTACGGTCAGTTCGCCCATCGATGCCAGGATCGTCTTCCCGGTGGAGTCGCTCGGACCGAAACGAGCCCGCCGGACCGTGGCCGAGAACGACTCGCCCGGGCGCTTGGCGGCTTTCAGTCTCTCGTAGGCGTCGAGCTCAAGCGAGATGGTCTTGGTAGCCATGCACGAAACAGTACACGAACGTGCAACAACCGCCCAGCCAACGTCGGATGGCAATACGTTGACGCTAACTGACCGCGCGCCGGTAGAGGCGCACGGCCAGCGGCGCGGCGGCTGCGACGATGGCGAGCGCCCAGATCAGCGCCGCGGTGACCTCGCCGGCGACCGTCTGAGTGGGCGCCAGTGCCCCCTCCCCCAGGATCAGGCCGCGCACGGCGTTGGCCGTGCGGGTCACCGGCTGATGGTCGGCGAACACGCGCAGCCAGTCCGGCAGCGTGCCGGTCGGCACGAACACGGAGCTTGCGAACACCATCGGAAAGATCGGAATCATGGCCGCCGGCTGCGCCGCCTCAGCGTTCTTGACCGCGAGACCGATGCAGGCCATCACCCACGACAGGGCGAAGCCGAAGATCATCGCCACCAGCAGCCCGCCGGCCACCGGCACCACCGAGGTCTGCGCCCGGAAGCCGAGCGCGTAGCCCAGCCCGAGCACCAGGGCGAGCACGAAGACGTTACGCACCAGGTCGGCCACCGTGCGGCCGGCCAGCACCGCGGAGCGCGCCATCGGCAGCGACCGGAAACGGTCGATCACGCCCTTGTTGAGGTCTTCGATCAGTCCCATCGCCGTCTGGGTGGAGCCGAACACGGCCATCTGCAGCAGCACCCCCGGCAGCAGCCAGTTGAGGTAGTCGCCGCCGGCCGCGGCCGGGATCGAGCGTCCCACCGCACCGCCGAACACATAGTTGAACAGGACCAGGAACATCACCGGCTGCACGGTCGCGAACAGCAGGAGCTGCGGCATGCGCACGACGCGCCGCAGGTTGCGCCGCATGATCACCGCGGTGTCCTTGACCGCGTGTCCCGGCGAGACGCGGGTACGCCCGCGCGGCGGCGCCGCGCTCACCGCCGTACCGCTCACGCGCGCCTCCTGCGGCGGCCGGGGAAGCCGCCGCGCCGGCCGGCCGGCATCCCGTCCGCGGCGCCGTTGCCCTCGGACGTGGCGCCATGGCCGGTGAGCGCGATGAACACGTCGTCCAGCGTCGGACGGCGCAGGCCGATGTCGGTCGGATCGATGCCCGCCGCGTCGAGCCTGCGGATCGCGTCCGCCAGCGACCGCGAGCCTGCGGGGGCGGGCAGGGTGATGATCCCGCCGGTGCCGCCGTCCGCGTCCAGGGCCGCGCGCGTCGCTTCCCGGTCCGCTTCGGGCACCTCCACCTGGATCACCGCGCCGCCGAGACGGTCCTTCAACTCGTTGCCCGTGCCCTCGCTGATGAGCCTGCCCTCGTGAATGACGCCGATGCGGCCGGCGAGCTGGTCGGCCTCGTCCAGATACTGCGTGGTCAGGAGCACGGTGGTGCCGGAGCTGACCAGGTCACGGATCAGGTCCCAGACCTCGAGGCGGCTGCGCGGATCGATGCCGGTGGTCGGTTCGTCCAGAAACAGCACATCGGGCCGGCCCACCAGCGACGCGGCCAAGTCCAGGCGCCGCTTCATGCCGCCGGAATACGTGCGCACCAGCCGGTCGGCGTCGGTCGCCAGCGAGATCCGCTCCAGCACCTCCGCGCCGCGTTCGCGCGCGACGCGAGCGCTCAGGTTGTACAGTCGGCCTACTATCTCGACCGCCTCGCGGCCGGTCAGGTACTCGTCCACCGCCGCGAACTGGCCGGCCAGGCCGATGCGGGCGCGGACCGCGACCGGATCGCGCACGACGTCGATGCCGGCGACCGTGGCCGAGCCGCCGTCGGGCTTGAGCAGCGTGGCCAGCACGCGGATCAGCGTGGTCTTGCCGGCGCCGTTCGGCCCCAGCAGGGCGTAGATGATGCCGGGCTCGATCTCCAGGCTGACGCCGGCCAGCGCCTCGATGGCGCCGAACCGCTTCTCGATCCGGTCGGCGCGCACGATCGACTCCATCGGATGACCCCGCGCCCAATCTATGGACGGCGAGTCGCGGCAGGCAATCGGCCGCTGCCGGCGTCGTTCAGTGGTGGAAGAGGCGGACGCCGGTCTTGACCATGGCGATGCCATGCTCCCGGCACGCCTCTTCGACCGCGCCGTCGAAGGCCGAGCCGCCGGGCTGGGCGATGTAGCGCACGCCGAAGCCGCCCGCCACGTCGGCGTTGTCCCGGTTCGGGAAGAAGCCGTCCGAGCAGAGGCCGATCGCCGGGAAGCCGGCGATCCAGCGCCGCTCCTCGTCCGCGGGGATCGGCTCCGGTCGCTCCTCCAGGTGGGCCGCCAGCGCCTGCCCGTCCGGGCCGGCCAGGCCGCGCTCCACGTAGCAGGCGATGGCCGTGTCGCGGTCCGGGCGGCGAACGCCGCGACGGAAGCGCAGCCCCAGGGCCCGCGGGTGCTGGCGCAGCAGCCAGGTGCGCGCCTTGCCGATCGCCAGCCGCGTGCAGTGGATGCGCGACTGCTGGCCGGCGGCCACGCCGATGGTCTGCCCGCGCGCGCACAGGCAGACGGAGTTGGACTGCGTGTACTTCAACGTGATCAGGCCGACGGTCAGGTCGCGCACCACCGCCGCGGGCACCCCGGCGGCGGCCAGCGTCTCCGCGTCGAAGGCGCGGTCGTCGCGCGCCTGCTGGAGGGTCACGCCGAACACGGTGCGCCGCTCGAGCTCCGGCGGCCGGTAGTCGGCGTCGATCTCCAGCACGGGGTAGCCGCCCCCCTTCTTGGCCGAGAGCAGCTCCAGCGCGGCCGGCTGGTAGCCGGGGGCGATGATGCCGTCGGAGACCTCCGGCCGGATCAGGCGCGCCGTGGCCACGTCCACGGGGTCGCTAAGCGCGATCCAGTCGCCATAGGAGGAAACCCGGTCCGTGCCGCGGGCGCGCGCGTAGGCGGTCGCCTGCGCGGAGAGCTCGCCCCGCGCGAAACAGGCGGCGCGCTCGGCGTCCGACAGCGGCACCGCCACCGCGGCGCCGGCCGGACTCACGTGCTTGAATGACGCTGCCGCCGCCAGCCCGGTGGCCTCACGCAGCTCGCGCACGAGCTGCCACGCGTTCAGGGCGTCCAGCAGGTTGATGTAGCCGGGCGCGCCGTTCAGCACCGCGAACGGCAGTCGGCCGCCCTCCAGCGACGCGCGCGCGCCCGCCTGGTGCGGGTTGGTGCCGTAGCGCAGCACCAGGCCGTCAGCCACGCGCCGCCTCCGCGCCGGCCGGCTGCAGCTCCGGCCTCCTCGCTCCCCGCCGCGGCAGCAGCAGCCCCACCACCGCCGCGGCCAGCGGCAGCACGGCCAGGATGCGCATCGCCGCAAGCACCCCGGAGGCGTCGGCGATCAGCCCGAACAGCGGCATGGTGAGCCCGGCCACTCCCCAACTGAAGCCGCCCGGCAGGCTGGAGACGAAGCCGGCGTTGGCCGGCGCGTGCTGCTGCGCCATCGCCACCATGATCGAGTTGGAGGCGAACGCCATGGTGCCGCCGGCGGCCAGCATCGCCAGCGCCGCCAACCCGTCGGCGTTCAGGGCCAGGAACATGAACGGCGTCGCCAGGACCAGCGACGCCAGCACCAGCGGCTTGGGGTCCCGCCGGTCGGCCAGGTACCCCAGGATCAGGCTGCCCACCACGCCGGACAGGTTGTAGACGGCGAGCTGCATCCCCCAGACCAGCGGCGACAGCCCCCGCTCCTGGCCGAGCAGCGGCAGGAAGAACGCGAAGCCGAAACCGCCGATCGAGCGCACGATCACCGTCGCCACGATCACGCCGATCGGGGCCAGCGCGCTGCGGAACTCCGCCACGCGCTCCGGCAACGCGGAGCGCGGCGTGCTGGGCGCCGGCACCATGGCGATCACGAACGGCAGCATAAGCAGCCCCGGGATCGTCGCCAGCGGCAGCCACCCCATCCCCAGCGTGGTCACCAGCGCCGGCACCCACAGCGGCGTGAAGCCCAGCGCCGCCGTCCCGCCGAAGATGAACAGCGCCAGCCCGAAGGCGCGGCGTTCGCCCGACAGGTCGCCGGCCAGCGCGAAGCCGGAGGGATGGAAGGCGGAGACGCCCAGGCCGGCCAGCATCACGCACGGCACCAGCCAGGCAAAGCTGGGCACCACGCCGATCAGCGGCGCGAACACCGCCGCCACGGCGATGCCGACGAAGATCAGCCAGCGCCCGCGCAGGTAGTCGCCCAGGATGCCCAGCAGCGGCTGGCCGAGGTTCGAGAGCTGCACGAAGGAGCCGAGCAGGCCGATCTGGGCGAAGGTGAGCCCCAGCCGGTCGCGCACGAACGGCAGCGCCGGGGTGAGCATGGACGCGTAGGAGTCGACGCAGAAGTGGCTGACGGTGAACACGAACAGGCGCAGGCGCTGCATCGGGACTCCGCGGCGGCGGCTACGGGGTGGGGGCGGCGGGGTCGATCAGCTCGCGCTGGCCGATCTCGCGCCAGAGTGCCGGCGGCACCTCCGCGGCGGCGTGCGCCACGTCGGCGTGCAACTCGGCGGCGTCGTGCGCCCCCACGGCGGCGGCCGCGACGGCCGGATGGGCCAGCGGGAACTGCAGCGCGGCGGCCGTCAGCGCCACCCCGTGTCGGGTGCAGACCGCCTCCAGCCCGCGCGCCCGCTCCTTGATCTCCACCGGTGCCGGGGCGTAGTTGAACGTCGCGTCGCCACCCGGCCCCGTGGCCAGGATGCCGGAATTGAACACCGAGGCCATGATCACGGAGATGCCGCGCTCCGCGCACTCCGGCAACAGCTCCGGCAGCGCGGTCTGGTCCAGCAGCGTATAGCGGCCGGCCAGCATGAAGCAGTCGAAGTCGCCGGCGCGCGCGAACTCCAGCAGCATCTGCCACTGGTTCATGCCCAGGCCGACCGCGCCCACGGTGCCGGCGGCGCGCAATTCCTCCAGGGCCGGATAGGCGCCTTCCATCACCTCCCGGAAGTGGTTGCCGGTGGCGCGCTCCGGGTCGCCCTCCGGATCGTCGGGCGCCCAGTCCGGGTCGTGGATGAGGGCGATGTCGACCCGGTCGGTGCGCAGCCGGGCGCAGCTTTCCTCCAGCGAGCGCAGCACCCCGTCGCGCGAGAAGTCGCAGATCACGTCCACGTCGACCCGCCCCGTGCGCGCGGGTTTCGCCGGCTCGAGCAGGAAGCCCACCTTGGTGGAGATGGTCAACTCGTCGCGGGGCAGGCCCGAAAGGGCCTCTCCCAACCGCTGCTCGGACAGGCCCTTGCCGTAACGGGGGGCGGTATCGAAGTAGCGCAGGCCGGCCTCCCACGCGGCGGCGACCGCCCCGGCGGCGGCCTTGTCGGCGGTCTTGGTGCGCAGGGCGGCCAGCGGGGCGCCGCCCAGTCCCATCCGGGTGACGGTGACGCCCGTGTTGCCAATGCGAACGCGCTCGGTCGGGAGCACGGTAGCATGATAGCACAGCTCCGCTCGACGCTGGCGCCGGACCGCCATTCCGGGCTACCGTCCCGCCGAGGTGCAGCGATGTTTCAACTGATCCGAACCCTCAGCGCCAGCCACCTGCTGGCCCGCCAGCTCCCGGTCGCGGGCGTCGCCTTCCTGACCGCCACCCTGTTCTACAAGTTCGGGAACTTCGCGCTGGAGTGCGTGGCCTTCCTGGCCACCTGGTTCGTGCTGGACGCGATCGTGCAGGGCGTCGTGCGCGTGTTCGCGCCGGCGGCACAGGCCGCCGAGCCCCAGACCTCCGACTGACCGACCTCCGACTGACTCAGAGACCGGCCGCGGTCCGCAGGAACCCCGGCAGCGCGGCGAGCGCCTCCGGCGGAATCGTGTGGCCGCCCATGAACGGGCGGAAGTCCACCCGCAGGCCGGCCGCCGCCAGCGTGTCGCGCACCATCTCCGCCCCCTCGTACGGCAGCACCGGATCCATGCGCCCGTGCGTCTGCAGCACCGGCCGCCCGGCCAGCCCCCGTGCCTGCCGCCCCCAGCGGGCAAGGTTCAGCGGCGCGCCCGACAGCAGGCAGAGCCCGGCCCAGGCGTCCCCCGACCGGAACGCGCACTCGCAGGCCGCCATCGCCCCCTGCGAGAAGCCGCCCAGCACCACCCGCTCCGACTCCAGTCCCAGCCGCTCGGCGCACGCCGTGACAGCCTCGTGCAGCTCCGCCGCGGCCTCGGCGGAGCCCGGCGGCACCCGCCGCGCCAGCTCCCCGGCGTCGAGCGGCGCGCCGGTCGCAAGCCGGCTCAGGTCGAGCGGCCACCACGCGCGCCCGCCCGGCATTCCTTCGCCGGCCAGCGAGAGCGGCGCCGCCGGAAACAGCAGCGCCAGCGATTCCGTTCCCGGGCCGGCAAGGATCTCGCCGCCCAGCGGCACCAGGTCGTCGCCGGGAGCGCCGAACCCGTGGCAGAAGACGCCCAGTCCCTCCGCGCGGCCGTCGGGCGGCGCGAACAACACGCAGTCCAGGCCGCCCAGCGTGAGCGGCCGCGGAATCAGGAGCATCGACCGATGGTAGCCCGAACCCTGGAAGAGATGCGCGCGTCGGGGATGGACGTGCTGGTCGGCGCCTCGCCGGCAACCCTTGCCGACCTGGCCGGCTACCGCAACTGGATCGATCCCCTGTTCCGGGACTACATGATGCGTCCCGGCGCCTCCTCCGACCTGCAGCAGGCGCTGGTCCTCCTCACGTCCGACGGCGAGGTGACCCTGCTTGTCTCCGCCGAGATGGCCGCCAACGCCAGGGACAGCAGCGCCCACCGGATCGTCGTGTGGGGATCGGGAGAGGCGGCCCCCCGCGACCTGCCGGACGGGTTCGAGAAGGTGGCCGAGGCCTTCGGCCGCCCGCGCCGCGCGACGCGGACCGAGGCCCTGCTGGACCTGCTGGGCGCCGCGGCCCGCGTCGGCGCCGAGCGTGAGGCGCTGGCAGCCGGCACATGGGAGGCGCTGGCCGGCGGCGGCCACCGGGCCGGCGACTGCACCAACCTGCTGCGCCTCGGCCGCATGGTGAAGGATGAAGCGCAGATCGCCCTGCTGCAGCGCGCCGCCGAGGCCGCGGAGTACGCCGCCGCGGAGACCCTGGCCGTGGCCAGCGTGGGGTCGAGCTGGCGCGAGCTCACCGACCTGTACCGGATGAAGCTGGCCGAGCACGGCGCCGATCTCGACCACTTTTCCGGCAGCCCCACCGGCTTCGGCCTGGCGACCGAGGCGGAATACCGCCTGCCCGAGCGCGGCTCCATGTACTTCGACCACGGCTGCCGGCTGCGCTCATGGTTCTCGGACACCGGCCACACCATCGCCTTCGGTCCTCCGGACGATGCCTGCCGGCGTCGGCAGGCCGCGGTGCGCGACGTGCTCCGGGCAGGCGTCGAGCACCTGGCCCCCGGCACGCCGGCGTCCGCGGCGGCGGAGGCGATGAGCGAAGCGCTGGCCGCTGCCGGCCTGGCCGGCTTCCCGCACGGCCACGGCATCGGCCTGGAGGTACGCGACTACCCGATCGTCGTTCCGGACACCGGCCTCCGTATCGAGGACGACTTCGTCAGCCGGCCGGCCGACCTGCCGCTGGAGGCGGGCATGGTGCTGAACCTGGAGTCCGCGGTCTGGGCGGACGACGTCAGCTCCGTGCACTGCGAGCAGTCCTTCGTCATCGAAGACGGCGGCTGCCGCCCGCTCGCCGACCAGCCGCGCGACGAGCCCCTCTCGATCTCCTCCGGGCAGTAGCGTGCCGCCCACGAACCCGTAAGACTCGTCTACTTGACCGCGTGTCGCAAATGCGCGACACTGTCCCCACCCAATGCATCCGGTAGATTTCCGCGGCTCCTCCCTCGGGGATCTTCGCCGCTTTCCGAAGGACGTTCGACATGACATCGGGCACCAGATCGATCGCCTGCAACGCGGACTCGATCCCAATGACTGGAAACCGATGCCCTCGGTGGGTACAGGTGTTCGGGAGCTTCGAGTACAGGGCTCGGACAGCCAGTACAGAGCTATCTACATTACGACCATCGGCGAGATGGTCTACGTTTTGCACGTATTCGTGAAGAAGTCGCAGAGGACCCCGAAGAACGACGTTGATATAGCGAAACAGAGGCTGAGCGAAATAGGGAGGATACAGGAAATGTAAGCGTCATGTCCGAAGAAACAATGAAATGAAATCTCGTCTTCGATGATCATCGTCTTCGATGAGGTTGAATAATTTGCACACAATCAATACTTACTCTGACAATACGTACTCTGACGTCTGGGAGGCGATCTCCGATACACCCGCCGAAGCCGCAAACCTGAGGATTCGGTCTCAGCTCATGATCGCTCTGACTGAATATGTGAAGCGGCAGGCGATCACTCAGCAGGAAGCCGGCAAACTGCTCGGTGTGCCGCGTTCTCGTGTGAGCGAGCTGGTCAACGGCAAGATCAGCAAGTTCAGCATCGACAGACTCGTGAACATGGCCTCGCGGGTGAACCTGGAGACACACATCGTCGTCAAGCAAAACGGCAGACCCCTTTCGATCTTGCCGGGAGTCTGAGACCGCTGCCCATGCCGGCGGAGACTCTCTGGTCGATCGCCCTGGCCGGCGGCAAGGGCACTCGTCTCGCCGAAGGACGCAAGCGCCTGGAGCGCGCCACTCACCCCCACCTGCCGGCCTCCGCGTGGGGTACGATCGGCCCCAAGGCGTTGGCGTCGATGCGCGCCGGCCCCGCCGGACCGGTCAAGCCCATGATCGAGTGGCACCTGGACGTGCACGCGGCGTGCCGACGGATCGAGCGGATCATCCTGGCCGCCGGCACGGGCGGCGACCTGCTCCAGCACCACTTCCATGCCGCCGGCGGCTCCTACCGCGGCCTGCCGGTCGAGCTCCTGGTCGAGGAGCGGCCGGCCGGCACCATCGCCCCGATCGTCAAGCTGCACGCCGCCGGCCGGCTGCCCGAGCGGCCGGTCGTCTACGCCAACGCCGACAACCTGCTCGACGCTGACCTGTATGGCTGCTACCGGCACGGGCTGGAGCGCGCCGCCGCGTGCGGCATCGACGCCGGCGAGTGCGTGATCGACGTCGCCGCGCTGGTGCCGTGGGAGGAGTCGGGCGACTACGGCGCCCTGGACCTGGACGAGTCCAGCGGCTTGGTGCGCGGCTTCCGGGAGAAGGCGCCGAAGGAGCGCAACCCGTTCCTGGAGCGTGCCGGCCGCCGCTGGACGCCGATCAACTCCGGCTTCTCCATCATCCCCAACCCGCGCCGGCTGTTCGCCCGCTACCTGACCGGCGCGATCGTGCGCACCTCGCAGGCGCTGGAGCGGGGCGAGCTGGACTACGCCGCCCACGAAGGGGCGGTCAAGTACGAATCGCTGTACGAGCGGATCGCCGCCGACGGCCGCATGGTCGCCGTGCTGGCCGAAGGCTACTGGACCGACCTGGGGACCGAGCAGAAGATCCGCGCCGCCGAGGCGTGTCTGCCCCGACTGCGCTTCACGTAGGCCGTCATCCGAAGAACTGGAACAGCGACATCATGGTCGCCAGCAGCACGACGCCGCCACCTACCATCCACTGCATCCCGTTGAAGCGCTTGTGCATGTCTTCGAACCGCTTGTCGGTGTACCGATGCATGTCTTCGAAGCGCTTGTCCACCGTCTCGAAACGCTTGTCCACGGCCTGGAAGCGCGTCTCCATTTTCCGATGCATGTCCTCGAAGCGCTTGTCCATCGCCTCGAAACGCGTCTCCATGCTCCGATGCAACCCTTCGAAGCGCTTGTCGACGACCTCGAACCGGGTGCAGATGAGCTCGCGCTGCAGCGCGAGCGCGTCCTCCACGGGAGCCGTACGCTCCAGAACGTGCGGTCCCACGACGTCCGCCATCCACTCCGCCAGGTTGGCCCGCACGTAGCTGCCGATCTGCTCGATCTCGGCGCTTCCCAACGGCATCATCCAGCCCTGCCCGCAGTATACATCTCCGCCCCTGACCTCTATACGGCACGGCCGTCGGCGGCGCTTCAATCCGGCGCTGCTGCGGGCACCGGTCCGTCAAGTCGAACGGCCAATGACCCGACGCTATAAGGGGTACCGATGAGTGACCCGCAGATGCCCCCGTCTGCCCAGGCGGACGCTGACCCCGTTCAGGACGACACCTTCACCGTGCTCGACCTGGTCCTGGTCCTGGTCCGCCGCCGGCGCCTCATCGTGGCCACCACCGGCATCGCGGCCGTGGTCCTGCTCGCCTACAACCTCGCCGCGATCGCGATGGACCCGGAGTCGCCGTGGAACGTGCTCCCCACGTGGTTCACCGCCAGCGTGACGGTGTCCATCGCCGACGATGCCCCGGACTATGGCGCGGGGGCCGCGACGCTGCTCAGCCAGATTCCGGACACCGGCGGCCTCGCCGACTTCGCCAGCCTGCTGGCTCCCGGGGCCGGCACGGACGCCAGCCGCGCGCAGGAGTTGCTCACCGGCCGGGAGATCCTGGACGCGCTCGCCCGGCAGCAGGGCTTCGTCACCGACGCGTCCGGCAACGACGACATCTTCCTGGCGCGGGAACGGCTCGCGGAGAGCCTGAATACGGAGTACCTGTTCGAGTCCGACCTGCTGGTGATCTCCTACGACCACCACTATCCGGAGCAGGCGGCCGCCGGTCTGGAGTTCGCCGTGCAGCGGCTCCGCGACAAGATGCACGCGCTCACGATCGAGCGGGTGCGCCGCAGGAAGGCATTCCTGGAGGAGCGCCTGGCCGCGGTCCGGCAGGACCGGACCGACGCGCAGGACGCGCTCACCGAGTTCCAGCAGGAGTTCGGCGTGGTCAACCTCACGTTCCAGTCGGAGGCGGCGATCCAGAGCGTCACCGCCCTCAAGACGGAGCTGTACCGCAAGGAGGTCGAGCTCCACTCCCAGATCGAGCTGTTGGGCGAGAGCACGGCTGCCGTGGTCCGGCTGCGGAGCGAGGCCGACAAGCTGCGCACGCTCATCCGGGAGATCGAGCACGGCTTCGTCGAATTCCAGGATTCCTCGATCCCGCTGCAGGAGCTGCCCGCGCTGGGGGTCCGCTACCTGGACCTGGCCACGGAGCTGAGCGTCCACGACACGATCTACGCCTTCCTGCGCTCCCAGTACGAAAGCACCCGCATCGAGGAGAACGCCAGGGAGTCGGCCTTCCAGATCGTCGAGGCGGTGGAGGTTCCGCTCCGCAAGAGCCGCCCCGGCCGCGCCCTGATCTGCATCGCCGGCACCCTGGCCGCCTTCATGGCATCGATCCTGGCCGCGTTCACGGTCGAGCGGTTCAAGCGCGCCGAGTCCGATCCCGCGCAGCGCCGCCAGCTCGACGAGATCCGCCGGGAGATCGGCTTCCGGCGGAAGAGAACAGGTCCACCCACATGATGAAACGCGCTCTTGCCATCCTTCCCATACTCTGCATCGCCGTCCTGCACGCGGCCGCCCAGGACGGCGCCGAAGCGCAGTCCGGCAACGGGGGCGGCAGCGTGGTCGCGTTCGGCCAGCGTGTCCCGGCGCCGGCGGTGCTCCCGGACGCCCAGTTGCTGGCCACGCTGCTGAGCTCCCAGCGCTACATCGTCACGCCGGGTGACCGCTATCGCCTGACGATCGCGATCCCGGAGACGGCGCGCTTCGACCTGACCGTGCAGGACGACGGCTTCCTGGAGGTCCCGTACGTGGGCAGCGTGGACACCAACGGGCAGGAGTACTCGGCCCTGCGCGCCTCCATCCTGGAGTCCCTGCGCCGAATTCCGGCCGACTACATCGAGTTCGAGCTGGTCTCCCCTGCGCGGTTCGAGGTGTTCGTGGGCGGAGCCGTGCGCGCGCCGGGCACCATGATCGTGCACGCCATCAACCGCGTGCAGGACGCCATCCGGCTGGCCGGCGGGGTGGACGAGCATGGCAGCGTCCGCCGCATCGAGCTGGCCCGTGCGGACGGCTCCTCGCGCCGCATCGATCTGGCCCGCTACTTCGAGGTCGGCGGCGACGACTTCAACCCCCTGCTCCGTCCGAGCGACCGGATCTTCGTGCCCGTGGCGGAGACCACGGTCACCATCGCCGGCGCCGTCCGCTATCCGGGCCCGTACGAGCTGCTGCCCTCCGAAGGGGTCACTGCCCTGGTCGCCTGGGCCGGCGGCCTGCTGCCCGACGCCGACCCCGACAACATCGAGATCTCCGGCTACGACGGAGCGGGATCATTCGCCCGCAGGACCGCCGCGATCGATACGGCCGACCGCATCCCGCTCCGCCACCAGGACGCCATCATCGTCCGTTCCACCAGCCGCCACACCGACCCGGTGGTGCTCTCCGGCGCCTTCTACGGCCGCGCGCAGGACGGCACCGCGCCGATCACGATCCCGAAGACTCCGGTCGAGGTGACCATTCCCTACTCGACCGGCCTGTCCCTGCGCCAGGCCATGGGCGCCGTCGGTGGTCCAACCCCGCACGCAGCCGGGGGAGCGGGCTTCATCATCCGCGCCGACGCGGACCGGGTGTCCTTCGACGCCGCCGCGATCTGGGACGGAAGCCGCCCGGACATCCCGCTGCGCGCCAACGACCGCGTGGTCGTGCCGATCGACCGGGTCACCGTCTCCATCACCGGGGCGATCGAGCTGCCCGGCGAGTATGAGTTGCTGCGCGGCGCCACGGTCGCGGACCTGGTGAACCAGGCCGGCGGCCCGACCCCGTACGCGAACCGCCGGCGCATGCAGGTCCGCCAGCCCGACGTGAACGGGCAGTACACCTCCATGGCGGTAACCTTCGAGGAAGGGATGCTGGTCACGCTGCGCGACAGCGCGGTCGTGCGCGTGCTGTCCAGCTTCGGCTCCGGCTCCGCGGTCGTCGTCGAGGGGGCCGTGTTCGGCACGCCCGCCGACGGCGAAGGGCCGATCACTCTGCCCACCGCCCTTCCCTCCAACTCCGCGGAGCTCCGCACCGGCCTGCCCGCGCCGATCCCGGTCCGGCTGGTCCTGCCGTTCTATCCCGGCATGACCGTCTACGAAGCCCTGTACGCCGTCGGCGGCCCGACCCCGTTCGCGCGCGCCGCCGACACCTACGTCGTCCGCGCCGGCGAGCGCATCGAGATCGATGCCGCCGCGCTCTGGGACGGCGACGGCCTGAACGGCGACCTGCCCCTGCAGCCGCGCGACCAGATCGTCGTCCCGGCCGCCGAGGTCTTCGTCACCGTGCTGGGCGAGGTCAACCGCCCCGGCGTGATCCCGTTCCAGCACGGCCTCACCGTCAGCGACTACCTGCTGCGGGCGGGCGGGCCGACGCGCGAGGCCGACGTGGGACTGGTCCACTTCGTCGACAAGACCGGCCGCAGCCTGCGCCACGCGGCGCTGGACGCCCCCGTGAGCACCGGCGACATCCTGATCGTCGAACGCCAGGTGATCCTGCGCCTGCTGGAAGGCATCGGACGCGTCGCTCCGATCATCAGCCTATTCAACAACACCGCCACGGCCGTCAACACCGTCCGCGACTGGGTCGATCCGCCGTAGCAGTCAGTCAACCGGAGGGCGTGATGGCGTGCAAGCTCGCGCTCCAGCGTCTCGTTGACCGCCGAGAAGTCGAACCGCAGCACGACGTAGCGGCTCTGTTCTCCGGTCGGGTTGCGCCCGATGTGGGTTCCGGCGAAGGTGGCCTCGAACCTGCCCTCCAGAAACGGTCGTAGTAGTTCTCCAGCAGCGACACCCACAGCGACTTGCCGAACCGCCGCGGGCAGATGAGGAAGACGTAGCGCTCCTGCTCCAGCCGGCGCAGGAAGCGGGTCTTGTCGACGTATAGCCAGCGGTTGCGGCGGATGCGCTGGAAGTCCGATTCGGCGTAGGGAATGCGCGGGTGGGTAGGCAGCGAGCTGATCGCAGCGACCGGCACGTGCGGACTCTTATCCCGTCGAGCGCGCCTCCGCCGAAAGCGTCCGGCGCGTCGGCTTGGCCGTCTGTCGCTACCTGTCCACCTTGGCTACCAGTGGGTATCTCTCCGGATGCTGGATGCGATCGATGTCCAGGTCCACGTCAAGATCGGGCCAGTGGAAGTGCCCGTCACGCTCCTCGACTACGTTGCTGCACTACCTCAACTCGCGAAGTGCTGACGCCATGCACGTACTATCTCCTCCTTTCGTCGCTCGATGATTCGCTGGATCGCTCTTGACTGCCGGGTCTATCCAGAACTTCGCCTCGCCGCTTGCGCAGATGACGTGTACGTAGATTCGCGCTTCTTCCCGAGAAAAGAAGAAGAACCGATACGGTCCCTTCCCTGAACACGGTCGGGCTCACGTGTGTGAGTATAGTGCATCTCCGGCGACTGTTCGATCACGGCGATCGCCGGACTCTCGCTGTTGTATCCCGAATTGAATCGTCGAGAGAGCGGGTGAATTGGTCAGAATGAT
>JAPPKD010000235.1 GCA_028820215.1 Spirochaetaceae bacterium
TCGCCCCATGATCCCAACCTGCCTCAAACCGTCCGCCCCGGCTGAATAGTTACGTGTCAACCAGCTAACGCGTCGCGAGCGAGGTGTGGCAGGTCGTGGCTTGAGGCCGCGGCACGACTCGCTTCAGCATGGGACGGAGCCCATGTTCGCTGCTGCCGACGGCGTCGAGTGCCTGGACTACGGATGCTCCTACCTGTGGCCGTACGATCGTCCGCGCGACTCGGTGCGCGTCCTCATCGAAAGCCGCATCCTGCTCGCAGGCGGCCCGCACGGGACCGGCATCCCCTACTACCTGGGAGCCTCCTGCAAGGGCGAGGACACCTACGGCGTCCGCAAGCAGTACGGCCCGATGGGCTTCCGCGCCGGGGCGCGCACCCTGTTCCTGGACCCCAACTACGACTTCACCTGGATCGTCGGCAGCGGCAGCGCCGTGATCTTCCGCCGCGCGCTCCCCGATGCGTCGAACCCCGCCGGGGCGCCCGGCCGCTACCGGGAGGTGCGTGCGGACACCAGCCGCACGTGGGGACCGCTGCGCCTGCAGCTCACCCCGGCCACAGGCGCATACGAGATCCCGGTCGGCGATTTCGCTGCCGTCGCGGCCGCCACGGATGCCGGCCACGGTATCGTCGCGCAGACCGAGATCGCCGATGCCGGCACGGGCACGCGCGCGGTGATCGAGTACCCGGTGAAGACCATGAACGTCAGCCGGGCGGGGTACCCCGCCGCCGGCGACGGCAGCGTGTGGCAGACCGAAACCGGTCCGATCGGCGTGCCCGATCTGTCGCGCCGGCACGACCCGCCGGTGGCCTGTTTCTCCCTCGGTTTCATCGCCGTCGCCAGCCGCCAGCCGGACGCCGCCGACTTCGTCCTGGAGCGGCCCACGGCGCTTGCCCGGCCGCACGCTGACGTGTCCGTGCTCCACTTCTCCGCCCCGTTCTCGCGCCCGGCGACCAACCGGCTGTTCGGGATACCGCCGCGCGCGCAGGGCCCGGCCGGTTGACCGGAAGGCGCTCGCGTAGTAGCAAATCCAAACGGTACGGGTACCATGAGCGAGCAGAGTCAGGTTGCGGGCTCGGCGCCATCGACGCCCACGACCGCCTCTGCGCGCGCCGTCGCCGACCCCAATCGAGATCTGTGGGCGCGCGTGCGCCGCCACTGGATGCTCTACGCCATGATCGCGCCGGCGATCCTGGGCTTCCTGCTGTTCAAGTACATCCCGGCGATCGGCGCGGTGACCATCCCGTTCACGCGCTACAGCATCGTCGACGGCTTCTTCGGGTCCGACTGGGTCGGACTGAAGTGGTTCGGCTCTTTCCTCTCCGGCGCCTTCTTCCCGCGCCTGGTCCGGAACACCTTCCTGCTCGGCTTCCTGGGGATGGTGATCGGCTTTCCCATGCCGATCCTGCTGGCGCTGTCGCTGAACGAGATCAGGAGCCAGCCGTTCAAGCGGTTCGCGCAGACCATTACCTATCTGCCCCACTTCATCTCCGTGGTGGTGGTGGTCGGCCTGATGTACTCCTGGTTCTCCCACGACGGGTACATCAACGACTTCCTCGGCCTCTTCAACCTGGACCCCATCGACTTTCAGGGCGATCCGCGCTGGTTCCGGCCGTTGTACATCGGCTCCGGCATCTGGCAGGGGATCGGCTGGGGGTCGATCCTCTACCTGGCCGCCCTCGGCGGGGTCAACCCCGAGCTGTACGAGTCCGCCTACCTGGACGGCGCCAACCGCGTGCGCCGCGCCTGGCACGTGACGCTGCCGGGCATCGCCCCGACGATCACCATCCTCCTGATCCTGGGCATGCAGAACATCATCGAGGTCGGCTTCGACAAGGCGTTCCTGATGCAGAACCCGGCGAACATGAGCACCTCCGACGTGTTCGCGACCTACATCTACCGCCGCGGCATCATCGGGCTGGACTTCTCGTTCGCGGCCACCGTGGACCTGCTCAACTCCGCGGTCGGGCTGTTGCTGGTAGTGAGCGCCAACTACCTGAGCCGCCTGGTCAACGAGCACGGGTTGTGGTGAGGGCGGCAGTCATGAAGGCGTCAGGCGCGTGATCAGGTTACCCTCATGATCAGGTATAGGGCGACGCCGGGCTCGGTGGCGTTCGACGTGGCGAACCACGCGCTGATCATCCTGCTGATGATCTCCATGGTGTACCCGTTCGTGTTCGTCATCTCGGTGTCGGTGAGCGACTTCGAGGCGATCACCTTCAACCGGGTCAAGCTGCTGCCGGTCGGGCCGTTGCAGACCACGGCGTACAACGTCCTGTTCGGCGCCACCAACATCCTGACCAGCTACCTGAACAGCATCTTCTACGCGGTCGGCACGGCCACCATCACCCTGGTGGTCACCAGCCTGGCCGCCTACGTGCTGGAGCAGCGCACGCTCCCGTTCCGCAAGGCGCTGATCCTGTTCGTGGTGCTGACCATATTCCTGCCCGGGTACTTCATCCCCACGTACCTGCTGGTAAACCAGCTCGGACTGGTGGACACGCGGCTGATCGTCATCCTGCTGCCCAGCCTCAGCGCCTGGTACATCCTGGTGATGCGCGCCAACATCCGCACCGTCGTCACCCGCGAGCTGCAGGAGGCGGCGCTGATCGACGGCGCCAACCACCTCCAAATCTACGTGTCGCTCGTGCTGCCCCTGATCAAGCCGATCCTGGCCACCATCGGCCTGTTCGCGGTCGTCGGGAGCTGGAACAACTTCTTCCTGCCGCTGATCTACCTCAACGACCGCGACAAGCACCCGCTGACCCTCATCCTCCGGCGCATCGTCCTGGAAGGCGAGATCGGCAAGTACTCAGGGGGCGGCATGGCCCAGCTCTGGGACGACCAGGGCGTGCCGGGGTTCGTCGCCGTCGGCTTCTTCAAGTCGTTCAAGTTCGCGGCGGTCGTGGTCACGGTGTGGCCGATCATCGTCGCCTACCCGTTCGTGCAGAAGTACTTCGTGAAGGGGATCCTGGTCGGGTCGGTCAAGGACTGACCGTTGACACCGTTATCGAATACGCCGAGGCTCGGCGTACCAGACCTGCGCGGGAGCGCAGAAGGAGGAACGTTATGAAGACAACCCCGCTGATCGCCGCCGCGGCGATTCTGGCCCTGTCCGTGACCCCGGTGTTCGGATCCGGCGAAGAGGAGGGCATGGCGACGGGTCCGCCGACGATGCAGATCTACGCGAACTACTGGGACCGCAATCCCAACTGGTCTCCGGAGACCCTCGTCGTTGCGAAGTTCGCGGAGGTCGCCGGCGCCGACATCGAGCTGGTCACCGGTGACGCGCAGAAGGCCAAGACCCTGGTCGCGAGCGGCGACCTGCCCGACCTGATGTGGAACAGCTTCAATCGCCTGGAGGCCATGGACTTCGGCACCAAGGGCGCGCTGTACGCGATCGACACCCTGTTCGACATGATGCCCAACCTGAGCACGTGGCGGGAGAAGTACCCGGAGTACGACTCCGCCATGACCGCCCCCGACGGGCACCAGTACGCGACCACGTCGGTGTACAACTACACGCAGCTCCGCCGCGCGCCGTCGATCTCGCCGGCCGTGCACGAGCTGGGCGTCGATCCGCGGGCCGACATCCAGACCATGCAGGACCTGCTGGACGTGCTGGGGCAGTTCAAGGCCCGGTGGCCGGAAAACCATCCGTGGGTCACCCGCCGCGGGCTCCGCGACGGCTACCACGTGATGTTCGGCACCAACCACTCCGTGTACCTCAATCCGGAGACCGACCGCTGGACCTACGGCGAGCTCGAGGACAACTACCGCGGCATGATCGAGATCCTCAGGCAGGCTTGGGCCGCCGGGGTCATGCATCCCGACTTCATGTCCATGACCGAGGACCCGTGGCGCGAGATCATGTCGCAGGGCAAGGCCTACTTCACGACCGGCCCATACAGCCAGATCTCATGGCAGGGCACCGACCGCGCAGATCCCAACACGTGGTGGATCCCGATCCTGGCGCCGGAGTTCAACGGCACGCGCCACTGGTCGACGATCCAGAACCCGCGCGTGCTGGACGCGGCCAGGTGGGTGCTGGGCGCCAAGACCGAGGTCGCCGAGAACGCGGCCGCGCTGATCGACTGGCTCTACAGCGACGAGGGCGTCTACTACATCTACTTCGGCGAGGTCGGCGTGACCAGCGAGCTGGACGACCTGGGCTACGGCTACTACGCCCACTTCCCGGAGGGGCAGCGCACGGAGTGGATGTGGGAGCAGGGCTTCCACTTCTTCCGCTACAACGTCGTGCACTCCCTGTGGGAGCTGAACCCGAGCAAGGCCGGCAGCGTGCCGGAGAAGGTCTTCACCGACGAGGTAGCGGATTTCTACATCAGCAACGACTCGGTGCGGCCGCCGGAGCCGGTGCTCACCTTCACCGCTGACGAGCTGGACCAGATCAAGCAGATCAAGGCCGACGCCGACGCCGCCGCCCTGGAGGGCGCCGCCACCTTCATCCGCGGCAGCCGCGCGATGAGCGAGTGGGGCGACTTCACGGCGCAGTTGGAGCGCATCGGAGTCAAGCAGCTCGAGGACATCTACAACGCCGCCTACGCGCGGACGAAGTAAATTCCGTAGCACTCGGCAGACGCGTTGAGCGTCATGGGGCCGTCGGCCGGCTATGCCGGTCCGGCGGCCTTCTTCATTTGAGCTGACGTGACGCGACCCACCCTCACGTCTGTCCCGGTCCGCTGGACGGTGCTGGTCGACGTCCTCCTGGCCGGCGCCGTGATCTGGGCCGCGCTGTCGGGCGAACGCGGCGTCGTGGCCGCGCTCGTCCCCGTATGCGCAGGGATCGTCTGCTGGCAGGCGGTCGTGCTCCTCAGGGCGCGGCGCCGCGGCCCGGCGCTGGAGATCGAGCGCAACGTCAGGCTGCCTCACTACTTCCAGGCAGCCGTGCAGGCGTGCCACTACCTGTACCTGGGGCTCTACTACCCGGCGGTCCGGGAGCACCTGCCGCTCATCGCGATCCAGGTCGTCGTCTTCTACGCGCTGGAGATGCTCCTGCAGTGGTCTCGTGGCAGGAAGTGGCGGGCCGGCTTCGGCCCCCTGCCGGTGGTGGGGAGCATCAACCTGTTCCTGTGGTTCGAGCCTGCGTACTTCTTCGGGCAACTCCTGATGATCGCCGGCGCCCTGGCTACTCGGGAGTTCGTGCACTGGCGGCGGGACGGCCGCTCCTCGCACGTCTTCAACCCGTCGGCGATCGTCCTGGCCGCGGCCGGCGTGTTCCTGATGGCGACGAACACGACCACGGCGACCACGGGCATCAATCACATCCTGGCCTTCGAGCTGCCGCCGAGCTTCTTCGAGCTGATGTTCGTGTTCGGCATCCTGCTGCAGGTCTTCTTCGCGACCACCCTGGTCACGTTCGGCGCGGTGCTGGCGCTCGCGCTCATCCACTACGGCGGCACGCTGCTGCTGGGCGCGTGGCCGCTGTTCAACATCTTCCACATCAGCGTCTTCCTGGGTCTGAACCTGCTGGCCACCGATCCCGCGACCTCGCCCCGTACTCCTGTCGGCAAGCTCCTGTTCGGGCTCACCTGGGGCGCGGCCATCTGGTGCTGCTACCTGGGGCTGCGCCTCCTGGAGCTGCCTCCCTACTACGACAAGATCCTCACGGTCCCGCTGGTGAACCTGCTGGTGCCGCTCTTCGAACGGGCCGGCCGGACGATCACGATGTCGTTCCGGTTCGACCGGGCGGTCTTCATCGCCGCCTACGCCGGACTGTTCCTGCTCATCCTGCCGACGCTGAAGCTGCAGTACCGGTCGGCCGAGTACTACCTGCAGGACCGCCTGCCCCCCATCGCCTCCCCCGAAGTCTGGAAGTCCGTCCCGTTGGTGCAGGAGAAGCGCCTGTACTGCGAGCGCCACCGGCGCGCGTGCGAGCCGTGGGGCATCGCCGAGGAAATACGAAATTACGGCGCGTTCGCTCGCGAGCTACGCCTCCGGTACACCGTCGTCCAGGACATCGACCGCTTCAGAAAGGCCGCCGAACGCGACCGTCCGTGATCGACAGAGGGCTGCCGGTGGTTGGTCGAGAAACTGTTCGGAGGAGGGTGTTTAGTGACGACAACTACAATTGTCAGCACCCGCCGGACGGCTCCTTACGGTGTCGCAGGGAACGCGTTCAACAGTCATGGGGCAGTATCAAACCACATCGCGACACAGGTGTCAACCCCCCGATGGCACGAGGGTGCATTCCGTCAGCGTGACAGGTCAGGCAGCCATTCGTTCGTTCTC
>JAPPKD010000164.1 GCA_028820215.1 Spirochaetaceae bacterium
CGTGATGGAGCAGGCCACCGGCACCGGCTGGAGTCTGCGCCGGTTGCGCGAGCGGGTCCTGCGGGTGGCCAGCCGCGTGGTCCGCCACGGGCGCAGGCTGACGTTCGTTATCGCCCAGGACGCGGCCGCCGATTGGCTGCGGCTGTGGGGCAAGCTCGGCGCGCTCGACTGGGCGCCGGGCTGATCCGCAGCCCGGCACTCCGATCCGCTCGCCGGCGTCCTCCTACGGGGCGTGCTGGGTCCGGCTCATCTCCCGGCACGCCTCGCACACCGTCCGAGGCGGCCAGTTGCGCCCCACGGATCGCCCATCGAGCCTCCCTGGATCACGAGCAGCAACCTCCGTCCCCGCCGGTTGCTGATCCGACCCTCGAACCGCCTCCGAGCCTCAGTTCAGCCAACTTTCCATCCCCAGCGCGAATATTCCGGGATGAAGGGAAGTTGCGAACGAACCGGCACCTCGCCTCCGCGAATTACGCGAAGGCGTTTCCCGACTCGCCAAGCACGCTCTTTGCGAACTACTCTTCCTTGCCGGCGGACGTCTCCCCGACACCGGCCATGAGCAGGCCGACTCGCTCGCGGTCGACGCGATTCGCCGGATGGGTCGCCGAGAGTTCGCCGCGGGACATCACCGCGATTCGGTCGGCGATCTCGAAGATCTCGTCCAGGTCCTGGCTGATGACCAGCACCGCCGCGCCGTCCTTGGCCATGTCGGCGAGCACCTGCCGGATCAGCGCCGCCGCGCCCGCGTCCACGCCCCAGGTGGGCTGATTGATCACCAGGACCGCGGGCTCGCGGTCGAGCTCCCGGCCGACCACGAACTTCTGCAGATTCCCGCCGGACAGTTCGCTTGCCTGCGGGTTCGCCTCGCTGATGCGCACGTCGAACCGCTCGGTGACCCGCTGTGTCACCGAACGGGTTCCGGACCGGTCGACGAACCCGCCGCGCACCAATCCGCGATCGGACGCGTGACGCGTGAGCAGGACGTTCTCGGAAAGCTCCATGCCCGGCACGGCGCTGTGGCCGAGCCGTTCTTCCGGCACGAAGGCGGCGCCCAGCCGGCGCCTCGCGGTCACGCCGCGTGTCCCGCATGGTTGTCCGGCGATCGTGATCGCGCCCGCCGACGGAGCCAGCCGTTCCCCGGACAGGGCCTCGAACAGCTCGGACTGGCCATTGCCCGCGACTCCGGCTATCGCCGTCACTTCGCCGGCGCGGACGGTGAGCTCGATGTCGCGCAGCGCAACACCGAACGGTCCCTCCGCCGCCAGCGTCAGCCCGTTGACGGCGAGCGCCGCTTCGCCGTCGTGCGCGTGTCCCTCCGCGCGCACGGCGTGGACGTCCTCGCCGACCATCAGCCGCGCCAGGGACGCCGCCGTCTCGGCCTGCGGGTCGACGCTCGCGACGACCTTGGCGCGGCGCAGGATCGTGGCGTCGTGGCAGAGCCGCTGCACCTCCTCCAGCCGATGGGAGATGTAGAGCACCGCGCACCCGTCGTCGGCCAGGCGCCGCAGCGTCAGGAAGAGCTGATCCGCCTCCTGCGGCGTGAGCACGGAGGTCGGCTCGTCCATGATCAGCAGGCGGGGCTCCTGCAGCAGGCAGCGCACGATCTCGATGCGCTGCCGCTCGCCGACGGACAGGTCCGCGACCAGCGCCCCCGGTTCCAGCGGCAGCCCGTACTCCGCGGACACGGCGGTCACGCGCCGGGCCAGGGCGCCGGGGTCGAACCGGCCGGGCAGCGCCAGCGCGATGTTCTCGACCACGGTCAACGCCTCGAACAGGGAGAAGTGCTGAAAGACCATGGCGATGCCGAGCCGGCGCGCGGCGGCGGGACTGGCGATGGAGACCGGTTGGCCGCGCCAGCGCAGCGTGCCGGCGGTCGGCTGCAGCGCCCCGTACATGATCTTGACCAGGGTCGACTTGCCGGCACCGTTCTCGCCGAGCAGGGCATGGATCTGGCCGGGGCGAAGCCTCAGGGTGACCCGGTCGTTGGCCGTGAAGTCGCCGTAGCGCTTGACGATGTGGAGTGCCTCCAGCAGGTACTCGCCGCCCGCCTCGCCCGTGTCGCTCATTGGCCTGGAATTGTGACCAGCACGCACGCTCGCCACAACCGGCGGTTTGACGCGGTGTGCGCTCAGCCCCACCCTGCGGCATGCCCCGGCATCCGAACATCCTGCTGGTCATGTGCGACCAGTGGCGGGCCGCCAGCACCGGCTTCGCGGGCGACCCGGCGGTGCGGACCCCGACGCTGGACCGTCTTGCCGCGCAGGGGACGGTCCTGGAAACCGCCTACTGCTCCTCGCCGGTCTGCTCGCCCGCGCGCGCGAGCTGGCTGACCGGGCTATATCCGCACGGGCACGGCCAGCTCGACAACTACGGACCGGGGGTGCCGGAGGGCACCGGCCTCCGCCTTCCCGCCCGGACCATCACCATCGGCGACCTGCTCAGCGACGCGGGCTACCGGTGCGGGATCTCCGGTCCCTGGCATCTCGGCGACGACGAGCTCCCGCAGCACGGATTCGAGCAATGGGACGTCTACCGGTACCACGCCGATCCCGAGCGCACGGACCCGTACCTGCGCCACCTGCGGGAGCATGGCCTGGAGGCTGCGTTCGATCACGACCACCGGCAGCGGGCCATCAAGTTCACCCGGGCCATGGCCGAGGGATTCGATCCCACGACCGTGGCCGCCATCCCGACACCGCAGCAGCGCAGCACCTGGACGGTGGACCGCGCAATCGACTTCGTCCGGGCGCACGCCGGCGGCCCCGGCCCCTGGTTGCACCTGTGCAGCATCAAGGATCCGCATCCGCCGCTGGTCGCGCCGGCCGAGACGCTGGCGCTGTACGACCCCGGCGCCATGCCTCTTCCCCGCACCTGGGACGACGACCTGACGGGAAAGCCGGGGTTCCTGCGCGGCTCGGGCCATCACGCGGCGCCGCGGTTCGGCGTGCGGATCATGCGGCGGATCGCCGCGCACTACTACGCGCTCTGCACCCACGTCGACCGCCAGCTCGGCCGGCTGCTTTCCGCCCTGGACGACACCGGCACCGCGCGCGACACCATCGTCTGCTTCATCAGCGACCACGGCGAGAGCCTGGGCGAGCACGGCCTGTACGCGAAGTCGGTCATGTACGAGCAGTCGGTCAGGGTGCCGTGGCTGCTGCGCTGGCCCGGCCGGATCATCGCCGGCGCCCGGCTGCGGCGTCCGGTGGGCGGCGTGGACCTGGTGCCCACGCTCCTGGAGCTGGCCGGAGTCCCGGCCCGGACCGCGTTTCACGGCCGCTCGCTCGCCCCGGCGCTGCTGTCGGGAACCGAGCCGCCGTCAGCGCCGGTGCTCTCCGAGATCCGCGCGCTGGAACGCGAACCGGAGGAAGCCCCGGAAAGGCTGGCCGGGACGATCATGGTGCGCGACGGCCGCTGGAAGTACATCCGCCACCGTTTCGACCCGTGCGAGGAACTGTACGATCTGCACGACGACCCCGACGAGATGGCGAACCTGATCGAAACGCATCCGTCCCGCGCCGCTGATCTGCATGCCATGATCGCCGCCGTGCTGCGCGCTCACGGCGCCGGCCCGTACGCCTGGGCCGGCGGCGATCGCTGACGCCTCCGGCGACCTGCCGCTGAACGAACCGTGATCCCTGCCGAGGTGCTGATGGTGGTGGGCTTCGTGATGGCCTCCTATTCGATCGTCGGCAACGACGCGATCCAGACTCTGGGGACGCTGCTCAGCTCCAACGCCCATCGTCCGTGGTGGCTGCTGTGGCTGTTCGCCGGCGCCGTCATGGTGGCGGTGCTGACCTACGGCTGGCTCGTCCACGGCGACGTCTCTTACGGGCGCCTGCAGACGATACCGTTTCCCGACCGCTTTACCTGGATCTACTGCGCGCCGCCGCTCGTGCTGCTCCTGCTCACGCGCGGCGGCATCCCGGTCAGCACCACGTTCCTGACGCTGACGCTGTTCGCCCCGAAGGCGCTGTCGAGCATGCTGATCAAGTCACTGCTCGGCTACGCCACCGCGTTCGTGATCGCCATCCTGGTCTACCGATTCGTCACCCGGCACCTGGAGTCCCGATTCAGCCGTACGCCCGGACCGGTGAGCGCCTGGTGGATCGTCGCCCAGTGGTGCTCGACCGGGTTCCTGTGGAGCCAGTGGCTGATCCAGGACCTGGCCAACATCTTCGTGTTCCTGCCGCGGCAACTGTCCCCGGCCTGGTTTCTCATGGCGGTCGGGGTGATGCTGCTGCTGCACGCCGTCATCTTCGCCACGCGCGGCGGCGCCATCCAGAAAGTCGTACTGACCAAAAGCAATACCACCGACATCCGCTCGGCGACCTTCGTGGACCTGATCTACGGCGTGGTGCTGCTCCTGTTCAAGGAGGTGAGCAACATCCCCATGAGCACGACCTGGGTGTTCGTGGGCCTGCTGGCGGGACGCGAGATCGCCATCGCATGGAACCAGCGGCATCGCAGCCGCCGCGAGGTGTCCCGGCTGGTGCTGTCCGACTTCGCCAAGATCGTCACCGGCCTGGCCGTGAGCGTCGGCCTGGCACTTGCGCTGCCGGCTGGAGAGGATCGTCGCCTGACCGATCGGCGCGCGGGCGCCTGATGCCGTGCCGGCAGAGCGTTGCGCGCAGCCTCCGGCGCTATCCCGTAGTTCGGTGACTTGACGATGACGTCGGGCGCGCATCAAGGACACGCCGATACTCGCGAATCTTGTCGTGGAGCCAGTCGGCCATGTCGGTCCAGTTGGCGCGATTCTTCGTATCCACTTTATAGTGGCTGTTCGCGAAGCTACCCCCTGACGTTCCATCGCCGATCTCCACTCCGATTGCATCGCGGAGGTCTCCTTCCCAAGCCAGGATCCGCTCTCGTACCTTGTCAGCCGGCTCGCTCCGTCTGCCGCGTACCCACACGCCTACGGAACCCTTCGCCAAGTACAGCGACAGGTTCAGCTCAGCCGACTTGATCGGCACCCAGAAAGAAGACCCCGCATATCCGGGAGGGACGCCGTCATCGGGGTGCCGCTTCAAGTAGTGAGCCCAAAACTCACGTCGAAACTCGCTCCTGTCGCTGCCGACCGTCTCTCGTACGATCCGGTCCCACGCGCTGGGACGCTCCAACACCTCGAACAGTGGGACCATCGGCGAGTCGGCGATCTGCACGACGCGGACCCGCACCGCAAAGAACGCAAACGGCTCTGCAGTGTGATCGTTCAGCCAGCGGATTGCCGATCGGTGCGAGTCGCGAAAGTCCGGCGCGATCCAGACAACAGTCTGCGCCTGCACGCCGGCAAGATAGGTGAGAATCTGGCCGAGATGGGTGTGGTCAGAGCCCTGCAACTGGTTCTCGATAAGCACGCGGCTGTCGTCGGATGGGTTGCGGGCGACGATATCGGCCGAGAATTGCTCAACCTCGACTTCGGTCCCCTCGAGTTCCATGGGAACGCCGATCGCGTCGGACAGCCGCTCCATGTTCTTGGCTAACCACGGCGTGAAGTCGTTTGCTTCATGGTCCCACACTTCGCGCAGGGCCACGTTCTTCAACTCACCAAACTCCAAGTCAGTCTCTCCGAACCCCAGTCTGAGTCGCTTCGTACGGATCGAGCATAGCAGGCTCTTCCGGGTTTCGTGTGGATAAGAGGGCCATGAGGCCGGCGGCGACGAGGTCGACCGGTCCCTGAGGCCGCCGCCATCCGGCGCGGCGGCAGCGGGCGTGCCGCGAAAAAGATCGAAGATTCTTGTCGCAGGGTCTTGACGGGGTTTCGCGCCTGCGAAGTGACACGCCAACGCACGTACCCGTCGCTTCCGGACTCCCGGAAGCTCGGATGCCCGTTCGGACGCCCAGCACCCCTTTCAGTGCCCACTGAGCGCGGATCCGTTGCCGGTCGCGGACTCGACCAAAGGGTCTATATCAAAACCAGTATTACATTAACTCCATGAAGACCATCTCTCCTGCCATCGCCGCCGGCCCCGTCATCACCTCCACCATCGGCGTGCTCTCCGACCGCGAGTTGCTGCGTCAGACCAGCACCCTGGTCCACCACGAACGCCACCTGCAGGGCGCCATCATCGACCACCTGGCCGAGATCGAGGCC
>JAPPKD010000214.1 GCA_028820215.1 Spirochaetaceae bacterium
CTTTCGATGAGGCACCGGTTTTCGTTCGTGTGGATTTTTGATGAGGCAATGCGCGGACTTGCCGCGTTCGCGGCCAATCCGACAGACTCCCCAGGATCGTCCTCGAGGACTTCGGGACGGTGGGTGCCGGTAGCGACGCGTATCGGAGCTGGCTGCCCGCGAGCACCGGGGCCTCGGCTCCCTTCTCGAAGAGCAATCCCGGCCGAACCTGGCGGCCCTGAAGGACATGGCCTGAACGACATGGCCCAGAACCACATGACAAGGAACGAACGCATCAGAATCGCCCTCATCGGCACGGGCAAACGCGGGCGCAACGTCCGCCTGCCGGCCATCCGCATGATGTCCGACCGTTTCGAGCTGGCCGCCGTCTGCGACATGAACGGAGATACCGCCCGCCGCGTGGCGGCCGAATGCGGCGTTCCGGCCTACACCCGCGTGCAGGACCTGGTCGCAGGCGAGCGGCTGGACGCCGCCGCGATCAGCACGCCAGGAGATTCCCACCACGCGATCGGCACGTACCTGGCCGAGCGCGGCATACACATCATCGTGGAGACGCCGCTGGCGACGACGCTGCCGCTGTGCGATGTCCTCATCGAGGCGGTCGATCGCAACGGCGTGAAGCTGGAGGTGGCCGAGCAGTACTGCCGCGACCCGCTGCACCTGGCGAAGCGGCAGATCGTCGAGCAGGGCCTGATCGGCGACGTGCTGCGCGTGTTCACGATGTTCCTGACCGAGGGCTGCCACATCGTCAGCAGCCTGCGTATGTTCCTGGGGGACGCGGTCGCCACGCGCGTCGGCAGCGTGGCCATGAACAGCCCCATCCCGCGCGTGAACGCCAACGCCGTGCGCAGCTACGACACCGAGGAGTGGAACCTGCAAACCATGGAGTTCGACAGTGGCGCGGTCGCCGTCACGTCCTACTCGAACGTCTATCACGCACAGGCGCTTGGCCGGAAGGCCAGGACACTGTTCCAGATCGACGGGACCACCGGCTCCATCGTGGAAGATGACGTGCACCTGACCACGGAGGAGCAGCGCCTCGCAGGGGGCGGGCGCGCCACCGCGTACCCGATCCGCACCGTGACCCGCGACGACGGCGGCATCCAGGTGGTGGAGCGCCTGCAGATCGACACCGACCCGCCGGTGGTCTGGGAGAACCCGTGGCCCCGGTACCGGACCGACGCCATGGGGCTGGCGATCGTCGAGGAGATGGACAGCCTGGCGCAGGCGGTGGCCGAGGACCGGCCCACGCGCTACGACGCGCGCCGAGCGCGCGCCGACATCGAGATCTCGATGGCCGCCGCGGAGTCGGGGAGGCCTGGACGCGGCGCGGTCGAGTTGCCGCTGACCTCCGTGACCGAGTACGAGCAGCAGCTCCACGCGAAGTTCGCCAGCGACCACGGCTGCGACCCGTTCGACACCGAGCGCGTCGTCGACGTCTTCTTCCCTGAGCTGTAGCGTTCATGGCCCGGCTCTCGGTCACGGAGTACCCGTCGTTCGTGTCGATCGACGCCGGCGGGACCCGGATCGCCCGCTACAACCACGTCGGCTCCTGGAAGCCCTACGTCTGGCCGCTGATGGGACCGTGCGGCAACGTGCTGCGCGGCGCCGGGAGCGACCACCCCCACCAGTGCGGGCTGTTCCTGGCCTACGGCGGCCACGACGACGGGCCGACCAACATCTTCTCCGATTGGGACGAGCCGCCGTACGGCCCGTGCGGGAAGATGCTGCACCAGGGGTTCGACCTGCTGGCCGGCGGCGACGGCCGCGCCCGCATCGTGCAGCGGCTGCTGTACGTCGACGGCGAAGGCGCGCCGATCCTGACGGAGACGCGCGACCTGCGGTTCTTCGCCCTGGCCGGCGGCGAGTGCCTGATCGACTGGCGGACCACGGTGCCTGAGCCGTCCGAGCCGGGCGGCGGGCCGTTCGCGATCTCGGCGCGGGTGTGCGACGCCCTGCGCGCCCGCGACGGCAGCAGCCGCAACGGTGAAGGGAAGTGGCCGCTCATCGACGGCGGCGGCGTGATGGCGAGCGCCACCGGCCAGACCAGCCGCGGCGAGCGGTTCGCCGGCGAGCGCTGGATCGACTACTCCGGCACCTGTTCGGCGGGGCCGCAGGGGCTGGCGCTGTTCGACCATCCCGACAACGCGGGGTATCCGGGAGAGGCCGGCGCGTCGGGGTACGGGCCGATCCTGCTGTCCCATCACCATCCGGGCGCGGACGGTGGCGCGGAGGTGGCGACCTTCCGGTTCGGGATCTACGTCCACCGCGGCGATGCGCGCAGCGGCGCGGTGGCCGAGCGCTACGAGCGATTCTGCGCGGAGGAAACAGCATGAGCAAGGGAAGCACCTGGTCGGTGGAGATCACCGAAACGCGCGACGCAGAGACCGGCGCGCTGATCCGGCAGATGACCGACGGTCCGGCAATGAGCCACAGCCTGTACTTCTCCATACCGTCGTGGACCCCGGACGGCGAGGCCATGATCCTGACCTCCTACCGGTCGGGGGAAGCCAACCTGTTCAAGCTGGACGAGGCTGCCGGGCACATGGTGCAGCTCACAGACGCCCACGGGTTCGACGGTCTCGCGGTCTGTCCATCGCGCGACGCCGGGCGGGTGTTCTACAACGTGGCAGGCGAGGTGCGCGCGGTGGACCTGCGCACGCTCGAGGAGACCGTGCTGGCCTCCTTCGCGGGCGGGAGCCGGGTCGGCATGTGCAGCCTGTCGGCCGACGGCGGACGCCTGGTGACGGGCTTGGCGCGCGACGGCCGCTCCGCGCTGGTGGCGATCGAGACCGACGGATCCGGGCACACGGTGGTGTGCGAGCCGCCGCGCGACGTCGGGCACGCGATGGTCTGCCCTGCCGACCGCGACCTCATTCTCTATACCAGCGACGTCAATCAGCGCATGTGGCTGGCCGCGGTGGGGCGGGGCGAGATCGGACCCCTGCACCGCCACGACAAGCGGGAGTGGATCACGCACGAATCGTTCCTCGGCGCCTCCGACCAGGTGATCTTCGCGCGCTGGCCGTTCGCGCTGATGGCGATCGGCGTCGAGGACGAGGAGGCTCGCGTGGTGGCCGACGTCAACGCTTGGCATCCGTCCGGCAACGCCAGCGGCTCACTGATCGTCTGCGACACCACCTGCCCGGACATCGGGCTGCGCCTGATCGACCCGGCCACCGGCGAGCACCGGCCGCTGTGCCATCCGCAGAGCTCCAACGGCGGCACCCAGTGGGCGTTCACGGAGCCGGCCGACGACGACGCGGTGGAGGAGTCCACCTACGGTCCGCAGTTCGGCCACCCGCATCCGTCGTTCCATCCGGACGGCACGCGGGTGGTGTACACCTCCGACCACACCGGCACCAGCCAGGTGTACGTGGTCGAAATTCCCGGGGACCTGCTCAGTCCCAGGGCTTGAAGCCGATCAGGCGCTGACCCAGCTCGGTGAGCTCGGCCGCCGGCTGCCGTTTCTCGCGGCCGCGGGGGTCGCCCTGCGGGTTGGCGATCGGCACGCGCTCCTTGTAGGCGTAGCGGCGTGTCGCGAGCTCCTGGTCGTCCGGCGGGGTGGTGGACATAGTGATGTACTGCGCCATGCGCGGCTTGTCGGACGTGTTGTCGCCGTTGCCGTGCGGCAGCAGGCCGGTCCAGATCAACAGGTCGCCGGCCTTTCCCGGGATCCCCCGCGACGGGTAGCGCTCCTGGTCGATGCCGTCGCAACTGTTCGGATGGCGGTCGGCCGGCTGGGTCTTGCGCCACTCCGGGAACACCTTGTGGAAGCCGGGGATACAGCGGAACCCGCCCTGGTTGGCGGCGGTGTCGGTGAGGTACAGCACCGCCTGCACCTGGAACGGGACCGGGTCCAGGGTGGTGTCGCAGTCCCAGTGGATCCCGGACGGGGCCGACCACGCAGGCAGATCGGCGCGCGCCGGCGGCATCATGTTGACCCGGTCGTAGGTCACCCAGAGCCGCCGCTCGCCGAGCAGCTCGGTGAAGATCTGGTAGATGCGCGGGTGTTGGCGGATGTCCCAGAGCGCCTGGTGGTGGTAGAACTCGACGATACCGACGGCCGAGATGGGCGACCGCCAGAAGCCGCCGCCGCGGGGGCGGTACCCGTACCACGTGCCCGGGTCGTCCGGGTCCATCTCCAGGAACTCCCAGATCGCCGCGATCGCCGCGTCCAGGTTCTCCCGGGGCACGGCATTGGGGACCATCACGTAGCCGTTCTCGTCCCAGAACTCCCACATCTCCGGGGTCAGGATCGGCGGTTCGAACGCGACCGTGTACATCGTCTGAGACTCCTCTCTCCGAGCGACTATAGGCGGCCGCGATCCCGCGGTCGACCGGCCTGACCGGGCACGGCGGTCAGCTTCGCAGCGCCACGCGCCGATCATCCAATGTGAGAACACCGGTGGACGCCGTCATACGACCCGAAACCGGCCCTCGCAGCGTGCCTGCACCCGCTCGACCGCCGGCGGTGACGGTCGCCATCGCCGCGGCCGTCGTGATGGGACTCGCCGTTCCCGCCTGCTACGCACAGGAGCAGGCGGTGCTGTCGTTGCGCGCGGCGGTGGAACGGGCGCTGGCCGGGAGCGCCCAGCTCCGGGCGGCGGGGGCGGCCGTGCGTGTTGCCGAGGAGCGGACCCGCGAAGCGCACGGCGGGGTGTTTCCCCAGGTCTCGGCGGAGACTTCCTATGTGGGATCCTTCGCCGGGCCGCCACCGACCGGCGCCGCCGTACCCGACCATGCCGTGGCCGCATCGCTGCGGGTCGACCAGGCCGTGCTCGATGTTCCCGCGTTCCGGGCCCTCGATGCCGCCGAGCGGCAACAGCGGCTGCGCGGCGAGGAGCTGCGCGGGACGGCCCACGCGCTGGTTGACGAGGTGCGGCAGCGCTACTTCGACGCCCTGCTGGCACAGGAAGAGGAGCGGCTGACCGCGCGGAGCATCGCCCGCCTGCAACAGACCCTGAGCGACACGCAGGCTCGCCACCGCGAGGGGTTCGCTACCGACGACGAGCTGCTGCGGCTGCAGGTTCAGTTCGCCAACCTGGAGGCGGAGTTGCAGCGGGTCCGCACCGATTTCGCCATCGCGCGCGGCACGCTCCTGGTGGCGATGGGCGAAGACCCCCTGCAGCCCGTGGCGCTGCAGGGTGACCTGGGCGCGCTGCGGCTGGCCGCGGGGGAGCGCAACGGTCCGGCCAACGCGGACCTGCTGGCGGCGTCCGGCGCTGCCCGGCTGGCGGCCGCCGACGAGGAACAGCTCCTGCTGGACGCCATGACCCACCGGTCCGACCTCCGTCAGCTCCGCACTCTTCACCAGCTCGACGAGCTGCAGATCCGGATCCAGGAGGCGGAGTACCTGCCCACCATCCGCGCCTTCGGGAGCGTGGACGTCAACCCCCGCTGGCAGGTCTCAGCCTCGGCCGGGGTGGCGTTGCGGTGGCAGCTCTTCGACGGCTTCAGCCGCGACGCGCGGGTCGAGCAGCGCCGGGAGGAGTTGCGCCAGACGGTCGCCCGCATGCACCACGCGGAGCTGGTGATGCTGAACCAGGTGCACGCCCATTCCGCTTCGATGCGGGAAGCGAACGCGCGCGCCGCGAGCCAGGTGCGGTCGGTCGAGCAGGCGCAGGCCGGCTACGAGATCGCCATCCTGCGCTTCCGCGCCGGAGTCGGCGCCCAGCTCGACGTGATCGCCGCGGAGTCGGTCCTGCGCCAGTCGGAGTTCAGTTACGCGCGGGCGGTGTACGATTACCTGTCCGCTGGCTCGCAGCTCGAGGTGGCCACCGGCGTGGTGCCGCTCGCCGATGCCACCCTGGGCGGCGCGCGAGTCGGCGCGGGCGAAGGGTGAGAACGGGGGCTGATGGCGCAGGACGGAGCCGGTAGCCGCGAGATCCGCGCCGCGCTGGCCGAGAGCCGCCGGCTGTTCGTGGCGTGCGCGCTGTTCAGCGTGGCCGTGAACCTGCTGATGCTCACCGGTCCCCTGTTCATGCTGCAGATCTACGACCGCGTGCTGGGGTCGCGATCGCAGGAGACGCTCCTCACGCTGGCCATTCTGGTCGCCTTCCTGTTCCTGCTGATGGGGGTGCTCGATCACGCGCGCGGGCGGGTGCTGGCGCGCGCCGGCGCGCGCCTGCAGGCGCGGCTCGATCCACGCGTGCTGCGCGCGATCCTGGAGCGCTCGGTAGTGCCTGCCGAGCGCGCGCTGCCGGCTACCGGACTGCGCGACCTGGAAGCCATCCAGCGGTTCGGATCCAGCAATGGCGCCTTCACGTTCTTCGACGCTCCCTGGACACCCGTGTTCCTGTTCGTGCTGTTCACCTTCCACTGGATGATGGGCGTGCTCGCGGTGTTCTCGGGATGCCTGCTGCTGGTGGTCGCGCTCATCAACCAGGCGCGCACCGGGAAGCTGCAGGGGGAGGCGGTCGAGGCGACCGCCCGGTCCGAGCACTTCATCGAGCAGGTGCGTGCCGGGGGAGAGACCGTGCAGGGACTCGGCATGCTCGATGCGGTCCTGGCCCGTTCGGCGGCGCTGCGCGACCGGTTGCTGGACCGGACGCTGGCGACCTCGGACCGCAACGGTCTGTACGGAGTGATCACCAGGACGCTGCGCCTGTTCCTGCAGTCGATGATGCTGGGGCTGGGGGCATGGCTGGCCCTGCGCGGCGAGCTCACGCCGGGATTCATGATCGCCGGGTCGATCCTGCTGGGGCGGGCGCTCGCTCCGATCGACCAGGCGGTCGGCTACTGGCCGCGGCTGCAGCGGGCGGTGGTCGCCTGGCGGTCGCTCGGCGCCCTGCTCCGGGAGACGCCCCCGGAGCCGGTGCGCACGGCGCTGCCGGAGCCGCGCGCGGTGCTGGAAGCCCAGAACCTCACGGTCGCTCCGCCGGGCGCGCGGTTCGCGGTGGTCCGCCAGGCGTCACTGCGCCTGCAGGCCGGACAGGCCGCCGGCATTGCGGGTCCGTCCGCATCGGGCAAGTCAACGCTGGCGCGTGCCCTGGCGGGCGTGGTGCGGCCGCTCGGCGGATCGGTCCGACTCGACGGTGCGGAGCTGCAGCAGTACGGCTCGGCGGTCCTGGGCCGGTACATCGGCTACCTGCCGCAGGAGGTGACGCTGTTCGACGGCACGGTGGCCGAGAATATCGCCCGGTTGGCGCCGGCGCCCGATGACGCGGCGGTGGTCGAGGCGGCGAAGCGCACCGGGGCGCACGAGATGATTCTCAAGCTGCCCGGCGGCTACGACTTCCAGGTGTCGGCGGGGGGAGCGGCGCTCTCCGGAGGCCAGCGCCAGCGCATCGCGCTGGCGCGTGCGTTCTATGGATCACCGGTGGTGGTCATCATGGACGAGCCGGACGCCAACCTCGACGCGGACGGGACCGTCGCCCTCGCCGCCACGGTGAAAGAGCACAAGGCGCGCGGTGGCGCGGCCGTGATCGTCGCGCACCGCCACGGCGCCTTCGCGCAGTGCGACCGGGTCTACCTGATGGAGGCGGGCCGGCCGGTGCCCGCCAGGGCCCGGCGGCAGCAGCCACCCCGTGGCGCGCGGAAGGCTGCCGGACCCAGACCGGCCGCGCCGACTCCGGCGGCCTCGGCGCCGGATCGGGAGAAGCCGAACCGGCCGATTCCGGAGGCGCAGAAGCCACCGGAGCCGGAGAAGCCGGCCACCGCTCCGTCCGAGCCGCCTGCGCCGCCCGGGTCGCCGGCGCCCCCTGGTGCTTCACCGCAGGAGGCTCAGTCAGAGCGTGAGCGGCAGATCGCGGGCGCCATCGAACGCGTGCGCGGCGTCCGCGCCCCGGAACCGGACCCCACGGACGCACCGGCAGGGCCAGGCTGATGGGCCGGGCATCCACTCGGTGGTCGTCCGCGCGCGGCGCACTGATCCTGGGGTTCGGAGCCCTCGTGGTGCTGGTGGGCGGCCTGGTCGGCTGGAGCGTGCTCGCCTCGATCCGTGGGGCCGTGTTCGTCACCGGCTGGGTGGCGACCGAGGGCCGTAATCAGGTGGTCGAGCACATCGACGGCGGCGAGGTGCGGGAGATCCGGGTGCGTGACGGCGACCGCGTCGAGACGGGCGAGCTGCTGCTACGCCTCGATGACGCGCTACTGCGGTCGGATGAGGCGATCCTGCTGGCGCAGTACGTCGAGCTGGTGGCGCGTCGGAATCGCCTGGAAGCCGAGTTCCGCGGTGCCGAACGGGTGACCTGGGATCCGGAGCTCGCCGGACTGGCGGCGGCCGACCTTCGCATCCAGGAGATCCTGACCGGCCAGGAGCGGCTGTTCCGGGCGCGCAACGAAGCGCGCACCGGCGAGGTGGCGCAGATGCGCGAGCGGATCCGGCAGGCCCGGGAGGAGATCACCGGATTCGAGGCACGGGCGGTTTCGCTCGCGCGCCAGAGCGAACTGATCGCCCAGGAGCTCGCGGCCAAGCGCCGGCTGGTCGATCAGGGAGCGATGCAGAGGAGCGTCCTTCTTGAGCTGGAGCGCGGGGCCTCGAACCTGGAGGGGCAGGCGGGGGCGAACGACGCCGCGATCGCGCGCGCCGCAGGCCGCATCGCCGAATACGAGATCGTGATCCTGCAGATCGATGCCAGGAAGATCGAGGAGGCGGAGGAACAGGCGCGCGAGGCTCAGGCGCGGGAGAACGAGATCCGGGAGAAGCTCGCGGCGGTGCGCGGGCGGCTCGGCCGCCTGGACGTGCACGCGCCCGTGGCGGGCGAGGTGTTCGGCCTGACGGTGTTCGCGGCCGGCGAGGTCGTGCGTCCGGGCGAGCCGATCCTGCACATCGTGCCGGCCGGCGCGGACCTGGTGGTGATGGCGCAGCTCGATCCCATCGACGTCGACCAGGTCTATCCCGGCCAGTCGGCCACGTTGCGGTTCAGCGCGTTTCCGGCGCGGACGACCGCCGAATTCGAGGGCTCCGTGAAGCGGATTTCCGCGGACGCCGTGCGCGACGCCGACACCGGCCGGTCGTGGTACCTGCTGGAGGTGGCCATCGGCGGACCGATCGACCCCGACGACGAGGCGTTTCCGACCTTCGCCGCGCCGGACCTGAGCCGATCGTCCGGCGGCCTGGAGTTGACGCCGGGCATGCCGGTAGAGGTCCACGTCCAGACCGGGGAGCGCTCGCCGATCAGCTACCTGGCCAAGCCGCTGACCGACTATTTCCTCCGCTCCCTGCGGGAGGAATGAGCACGCAAGCCGTTCCGGGGAGGGTCCGAGCGTGAACGCGAAGTCGCTGGAGATATCGCTCGCGAACGAGCTACGGGAGATCGCCGGGGTCGCCGCGAAGATCGACGAGTTCTGCGCTTCCCACGACCTGGGGCACGCCGCCTACGCGGTCAACCTGGCCATCGACGAGGTCCTGACCAACACCATCGAGTACGGGTACGAGGACGACGAGGGGCACCGGATCGAGGTGATCGTGCGGGTCGAAGAGGAGTCGCTGGTGGTCGTGATCGTGGACGACAGCATGCCCTTCGACCTGGGAATCGCCCCGGAGCGCGACCTCGACGCGTCCCTGGAAGACACGGCGCTCGGCGGGCTCGGACTGTTCCTGGTGCACCAGATGATGGACTCCGTCGACTACCGCCGCGAGCAAGGGTGCAATGTCGTGACCCTGGTCAAGAACACCCGCGAAGCCGAACCCCTGCCGTCGGACGAGGCCGTCCCCGGCGCCACCGGGTTGACCGAAAGCGACGGTGAGGCATAGCGTGCTTCCTATTCTGTGACGTAGGACTACACAGGAGGGCAAGATGTCGGATCCCAATCAGAACGCGGGGCAGACGAACCAGAACAACGACGAGGACGAGGGCCTCGACTATACCGGTACGTCCGGAATGGACATCGTCCCCGGCACCGAGCACGACGACACCATCAATACGCTCGGCGGCACCGACGTCGTCGCGGGCGGAGCGGGCGATGACGACATAGACGGCGGCGCCGGCAACGACTTCCTGTTCGGCGACAGCGGGGAGGACACCATCGAGGGTGGCGCCGGCGACGACGTCATCCTGGGCGGCTCCGGCGCGGACACGCTGACCGGCGGAGCGGGCGACGACATCATCCGCGGCGGTTCGGGCGACGACACCATCACGGGTGGCGAAGGAGCAGACATCCTGCTCGGCGACTCGGGCGCCGACACCATCGACGGCGGCGCCGGCGACGACATCATCTACGGCGGCACCGGCGACGATACGCTGACCGGCGGTGCCGGTGACGACACCTTCGTGTTCGCCCCCGGCGACGGCAGCGACACCATCACGGACTTCGACACCGACGACGACACGATCAACCTGTCGGCGTTCGGCGACGACATCTCGTTCGACGACCTGACCATCACCGCGACCTCGGACGGCACCGGGTCGATCATCACGGTGCCGGGGGAGACGGACGCCGACAACGTCACGATCACGCTGCAGGGCGTGGCGACCACCGATGTCACCGCCGACATCTTCGAGTTCGATGACGCCCCGGACCTGGGAAGCAACGTCCTCGGCACCGAGGGGGACGACACCCTGTCCGGCAGCCAGGTGTCCGGCGGTGAGGGCGACGACACGATCACCCTGACCGGCACCGGGATCAGCTACGCCCACGGCGGCGAGGGGGACGACCGGATCACCGGCGGCGCGGGGCTGATCGACATCCTGGTCGGCGGCGAGGGGGACGACACCATCGACGGCGGCACCGGCACCAACTACGTTCACGGCGGCGAGGGCGACGACACGTTCGTCATCGCGGCGGGGCAGACGCTCACCACGATCTACGACTTCACCGACGGCGACGATACGATCGATCTCAGCAACATCGGCATCACCGAGTTCAGCGACCTGACCATCACCGCCGACGGTGACGACGCAGTGATCGACCTCAGCTCGCAGGGCGCCGGCACCGTGCGGCTGGAGAACGTCGCCGTCTCCGACCTGGACGCCGATGACTTCGTGTTCACCGAGGACACCGGCGCGCCCGACGCATTGTAGGGCGACCTACCAGTTCGTGGCCGAGTTGCCGCCGCCGGTGAGCGCAAGCTCGTAAGGGCCGGAGCCGACCTCCACGACCACGCAGTCGTCTTCTGTTCGCGCACCGGTTACGCCCGGCACGCCGGGTACGAACGCGCCGTGCTGCCAGATCGGCCGGCCGCCTTCGGTGACCCGGACGTGTGGTCGACCGCCGGTGGGAAGCCGGATCTCGGCGCTGGCGTTGGCGGGGATCTCCGCCGTCAGGCGCAACGCGCCGTCGTTTTCGATCCGCCACGAGACCGATGCCGGTCCGCGCACCGTCTCGATCGACGCGGAGGCGTGACGCACGGGCCCCGCCACGCGCGGCGCCACGGCGATGCGGCGGAAGCCGGGCGCCAGCGGGCGGATGCCGGCCACGTCGCGGTAGAGGAACTTGTCGATGCTGCCGAGCAGCTTCATGTTCAGGCTGAGTTGCTCGTCGCGGTCGTCCGACCACGCCTCCCAGAGCGTCGTGGCGTCCCGCTCCAGCATGAATCCCCAGCTCGGAAAGCTGGTCTGCGTGGCGATGCGGTACAGCACCTGGGCGGCGCCGTGGAGCGGCAGCGCGTGCACGAGCGCGTTGGTGCCGACCATGCCGGTCGACAGGTGACAATCGTGGCGGACGGTGATGTCGTGCAGGAGATGCGCCAGCACGCGCTGCGTCGCCTCCGCCGGCACCAGCCCCATCTGCAGCGCCACGGCGTTGGCGGTCTGGCTGCCTGAGGCGTAGGTGCCGCGCTCGGGATCAAGGAAACGGCGGTTGAAGGCAGCGGCGATCCGCTCGCCCAGCTCCGCGTAGCGTGCGGCGTCCCCGCCCCGGCCCAGGATCGCGGCGATCCGCCGCAGCGTGCGCACGTCCCAGTACCAGATGGCGGTCGAGGTGAGCGCCGTGGGAGTGTGCCGGGGCGCCGAGGAGGTGCTGCCGTCCGGCTGCGGCTCCATGTGGTCACCCAGGCCCGGCTCGATCACGTGCTCCTTCGCCAGGCTTCCAAGCCAGGCGACCAACCGCACCAGGCCGTCGTAGTGGCGGGCCAGCAGCGCCTCGTCATCAAGGAACCAGTAGAGCGTCCACACCAGCACCGCGTAGGTGCTCGACCACACCGGAGCAGGGTAGCCGTAGGCGTCGTAGGTGCGGCGCCAATGCAGGGGGCTGATCAAGGGCACGTGGCCGTTCTCCTTCTGGGAGTCGGCGATGTCGTCGGTCCACTTGGTCCAGAAGGAGGCGCAGTCGAAGTTGTACAGGTAGTCCTCCGGGATCGGGTCGCCCAGCCATCCCACCCGTTCCGAGCGGTCGGCGGCGTCCTGAGGGTAGCCCTGCATGCTGCTGGCGAACGTCCACCAGCACATCGCGTGGATGCGGTTGAGCAGCTCGTCCGAGCAGGTGAAGCGGCCCGTGGCGGGTGCGGCGGTGCGCACCACCCGCCCGTCGACGGCGTCGAGCCCGGGGG
Organism: Spirochaetaceae bacterium; assembly: GCA_028820215.1. The sequence continues at coordinate 12,434 of JAPPKD010000214.1, forward strand.
TGCCGGGGTAGCCGGTGACCTCCACGAACCGCGATCCGTGCAGGGTGAAACGCGGCTCCCACTCCTCGCCGGCCGGGTCGCCGCGCAGGATGTAGCGGTCGGTTTGCCGGGCGCCGTGTTTGCTCGCCACGGCGTGCAGGTTGCTGCGCGCGTCCAGGCTGCCGTCCTCGTAGACGCGCGCCGCGTGGGCCAGGGCGATCTCCGTGCCCCGAGGTCCGCGGGCGCGGAGCCGGGTCCATCCGCAGCAGTTCTGCCCCAGGTCGAAGACGAACACGCCGGGCCGGGGCTGAAGGATACGCCGCGGCGCGCGGGTTTCCGCCACCCTGATCGGCGGCAGGGGCTGCGCGACCGGCCCCCCGCCGGGGCCGGGCACCTCGCAGGCTGCGGCCCAATCGCGGTCGTCGTAGTGGGTATCGTCCCAGCCGGGCCGCTCACGGCGGGCGTCGTAGGTCTCGCCGTGGTTGTAGTCGTTGTAGACGACGGGGCCGCTCGCGGCGCGCCACTGCCGGTCGCTGGCCACCGACACCCGGCGGCCGTCGTCCAGCTCGACCTCGAGCTGCAGCAGCAGGCACGGACGGTCGCCGTACGGCTCGCGGTGATCCGGGGAAGGCGGCACGTCGGCTTCGGCCGAGTACCAGCCGTGGCCGAGCATGACGCCCAGGGCGTTGGCGCCGGGACGCAGCAGGTCGGTCAGGTCGTGAGTCACGTACAGGACGCGGGAGCCGAGCGGGAAGGGCTGGTCGTTGTGGTAGTAGCTGGTGGCCGGGTCCAGGACATGGTCGCCGACCCTGGCACCGTTGCAGGAGAGCTCGTAGTAGCCGAGCCCGGAGAGGTAGCAGCGGGCGCGTCGCACCGGCGCGGGAAGCGTCAGCTCGCGCCGCAGCAGGGGGGAAGGCACTCCCTCCTGCCCGGAGATCCAGCAGCCGTGCCAATCATCGCTCGACAGCAATCCCGTCTCGAAGCTGGCCGGAGCGCTGAAGGCGGTGGCCGTGCCGCGCTCGTCCCAGCCGCGCACGCTCCAGAAGCAGCGTGTGGCGGAGGGCAGCGGCGCGCCGCCGTAGCTCGCGGCCGCGCGGCCGCCTTCCGCCCGGCCGGAGTCCCACAGGTCCGCGGCGCCCGGCATCAGCCGGCCGGGTGCGAGGGCAACCAGCACCTGGTACGCGGTCTGCCGTGCGCCGCGGGCCGCCGACCGCCAGCTCCAGGTGAGCCGCGGCGCCGGCTCGTCGATGCCGAGCGGCTCGGCCGTGTAGTCACAGCGGAGATCGGCTGCCGTCATGGCGCGCTCTCCGTCCGGCACGTCGTTCTGGCCATGCGCGAACCATGCCACACTGCCCGTGAGCACGCTGATCCGGAGGCTCCATGCAACCGATTCCCGATCGCCTGGTCGTCCTCACCTTCGACGACGGCCGCAGGTCCGACGTCGAGCTGGTGGGCCCGCTGCTCGCCCGGCACGGCTTCGGCGCCACCTTCTACATCACCGAGGGCCTGGGGTTCGAGGACAAGAGCCGGTTCCTGGAGTGGGACGAGATCAGGTGGCTTGATGACGCCGGCTTCGAGATCGGCAACCACCACGGGCGGCATGTGGCGGTCGACACGCAGACGCGCGAGGAGTTCGAGCGCGACCTGCGCCACATGGAGGAGAGCTGTATCGGGCACGGCATCCCCAAGCCGGTCACCTACTGCTATCCGGGCGGCCATCACTGCCGCACGGCCGTGGAGGCGCTGCACGACGCGGGCTACCTGTTCGCGCGCCGCTGCTGCTCGCCCGAGCATGTCGACCATGCCGAAGGCGCCAACGGTCGCGCCTACGACCCCGAGGAGGACCATCCGCTGCTTATCCCGACCGCCGGCATCGGCGGCGCGGCGATGGATCTGGACGATCTGCGCGCGGCGGTATCCACGGCACGCGACGGCAGGATCGCGGTGATCTGCCTGCACGGGGTGCCGGACGATCATCCCTTCGGCAGCACCACGCCCGCGCTCTTCGAGCGGTTCGTCGACTATCTGGCGGACACCGGGTACACGGTGATCGCGCTGCGCGATCTTGCCCGCTACGTGGACCCGTGGCAGCGGCCGGCCGACCCGTACGCCCCGATCGAGGCGCGCCTCTGCGTGCACCCGGGCGAGCTGACGTGCGGATACAACGATACGCCGGGCGTCGAGGACGCGTGTCCTCGTTTCCACTGGGTCCTGGCATCGGACCAGCGCGGCCAGTGGCAGTCGGCGTACCGGGTGCTGGTGGCCAGCCGGCGCGAGCTCCTGTACCCGGGCCGCGCGGATCGATGGGACTCCGGCACGGTGGAGACCGGCCAGGAGGATACGCCCGGCGTGACCTACGAGGGGCGGCCGCTCGATCGCGGCGAGTCCTGCTGGTGGACGGTGCGCTGCTGGGACGTGGGCGGGCGGCCCGGTCCGTGGGCGGAGCCGGAGCGCTTCGACATCGCCTCGCTCGGCCCGGAGGACCGCACCGGTACACGGGCCGAGACGGACGCCGGGCTGGGAATCGAGTGGCACCACCCATCGAATCCGCGGGCGGGTGAGGTCCGCATCAGACCGCGGCTGACACGCGATCTGACCCGAGCCTCCGGCGCGGTCCGGACCGTGCACGGGCGCGTGGTCGCGAGTCTGGAGCGGACCGAGGAGGCGCTCACCTTGCAGCTGACGCTGCCTCCCGGGAGGGGCGGCCGGGTCACCGTCCCCACGCTCGGACTGCCGGCGTACCGGATCGACGAGCACGGTGCGCCGGTCTGGCGCCACGGCTCGACGCGGGCGCCCCGTCCGTGGCAGGTGGAGGGCGTCGGCGCGGTCATCCCGGAGGACGGTGGCGTCACCTTCGAGGTGAGCTCGGGCGACTACCGCTTTCGGGTGACCCCTCTGGATCCCGACTGACGCCTGCCGGGCGCCGGCTCGACCGGGGTCAGCCCGGCGCCGCTTCCTGCAGCTCGGCGAGCAGCCGGTCGCAGATGATGTTCATCGCCTCGATGACCTTGGCCGTGATCTTCGCGCCGTACTCGTCCAGGTCGTCGCAGCGCGGGTCCTCGGCCACGTCGATGTCGCACTCCGGATCGATGATCGAGACGATGGTGCTGCCCGGCTCGGGCGGGATCTGCGACAGGTCGACCAGCTCCGGACGCAGCGTCTTCAGGATCGAGGTCTCCCACTTGCCGGCGTGCTTGTCGTGGAACGGCCGCAGGAACTCCTCGTGCTCGCTCTCCGGAAACTCGTCGCGGATCGGGTCGGACTCCATGCCGGCGTACACGCGCATGCCGGGGTTGGCCTCCATGAACTCCTTGGCGACCGGCTGTGCGTCGTACACCAGCGGATAGTGCCCGTACAGCATGAAGATCACGTTGAAGCCCAGGCTCTTGATCTGGTAGAGCATGTGGTGCAGGAGGAGCTGGTAGCTGACCACGTGGCCGTTCATGTGGCCGGGCGCCATGAAGCCGTGCGGCAGCCCCATTGCGTCGGCCAGCTTGCCCTTCGGATCGAAATTCCGGTCGTGGACGTTGGTCTCCCGGTCCTCGCCCCAGAACTGCACCGGCATGCACACCCCGCCGCCGCGCCGCGCGGCGCGGATGCAGAGCTCGTGCGCCTTGACGCCGTCGAGCCCGACCGCACAGTGCTCGCCGTGCCACTCCAGGATGCCGAGCGGCAGGTAGGCCACCGGCTTCGCCGTGCGCGCGGCCACGGTCTCGTGCGGGAGCATCTCCTCGTAGCGAACGGTCCTCATGTTCGTCCTCCCTGGTGCGGCGTACCGCGGTGCCCGCAAGACGTGCGCAGAATGATGTTCGTGCCGACGTAGCGGAAGGCGGCGCGCGTATAAAGTCCGATCGCGGGAGTGTTGTCAAACATCGTGTGCAGCGTCGCGTCCCGCAGGCCGGCCTGCCGCATGTCGATGAGCATCTCCCGCATCAGGGTCATGCCAAGTCCCTGCCGGCGATGACTGGCGGCGGTGCCGACCTGGTTGATGTATCCGTGATCCCGTGCCGCCGGGTGCCGCGACAGCGCGCTCATGCGGTGCCACGACACGCGGGCCGCCTCGACCCCGCCGTCGGCGATCGTGTACCGGTGCAGGACCTCGTGGCCGAACCGTTCGGCGGACTTCTCGACGGGCCACCCGTCCGCCGACGCAGGACCCTGGCAGCCGAAGTCGAGCGACCGGTGGAACACGACTTCGCGGTGGAAGGTCTCGAACCCGTTCGCCAGGAACAGGTTGGCAACGTGGCTCTGCTCCCAGCAGCCGCCGTGCATGGACGTGTAGAACGGGTACCCGTGCTCCATCCGCCACGCCTCGATGCGCGTGCAGCCGGAGCGGCACAGGCGATTGACGGCCTCTGCCAGCAGGGCGGTTCCGATGTCGGATCGTCCCTCGGGAAAGGTGAGAAAGCGGATCAACCCGCACTCTTCGAGCGTGTGGAAATGAACGAAGCCGGCCGCGGCTCCCGCCACGAAGGCCACGAGCAGGCCGGCAGGATCGAACGGAAGATCGACGCTCGCAAGGCGGCCGCTCCCTATCACCTCGTCCGCGAACTCCGCCTCGCTCACCGGCCAGTTGCACGGAGTCCCGGCGACCAGCTCATTGTAGAGCCGGACGACCTCGTTCAGGTCCCCGTGACGAAACCGGGCAAGACGGACCTGGTCCGGCATGCTGCTTCAGTCGCTTGGCAGCGATTCGGCGAACAGCCGGATCCAGTTGCCGTGCATGATCAGGCGGATGTCGGCGCCGGCGTAGCCGCGGTCCGCCAGGCGCTCACCGATGCGTTGGAAGTCGGCCGCCGTGTCGATCTCCTTGGGCGCGCCCTGGCTGCCGCCTTGGCCGTCCGTGTCGCCGCCGATCGCCGCGCAGCGGCTGTGGCCGGCGAGCTGGCAGATGTGGTCGACGTGGTCGACATAGTCGTCCAGGGTAATCGTGTCCTTGCGGTAGGGCCGCTGCCGGGTGACGCGGGTCCAGTCGACGCCGGGCCGGTACAGCATCCAGGTGTCGATGGGCACGCCGATCACGCCTTCGCGCTCGATGACGCGCATCAGCATGGCGTCCGAGAACTGGCGCTCGCCCGGAACCAGGGCTCGGCAACCCTGGTGACTGGCCAGCAACGGCCCGCCGTAGCGGTCGGTCGCCTCCATCACCGACCGGTCGGACGCGTGCGTCACGTCGAGGATGACGCCCAGTTCCTCCATCAGGTCGAGGAGCTCGGCGGCGCCGTGCCGCAGCCCGCCCTCGGTGCCGGTGCCGGTGCCGTGCGCGTAGGTGCTGATGCCGTAGTGGGTGAGGCTCAGCACGCGTACCCCCAGGCCGAACCAGTCGCGCAGGTGCCCGGGGTCCAGCACCGCGTCCGCTCCCTCCATGCCCACGATCGCTCCCACCGGCAGGTCGCCGGGGATGCAGCCGGCCTCGTCGTGTCGCCGCCACTCCTCGACGTGCGCCTGCCAGGCCGCACGGTCGGCGATGATGCGGATCTCTCCCTGGCGGGCCAGCGCCTCGTAGAAGGCCAGGCAGCCGCGCACCGCCGCGTACGCCTGCGCCGCCATGCGGTGGCCGGGCAGCGGCGCCCCCGGACGGTAGATGCGCCCGCCGATCTTCACCAAGGCCGCGAACACCCGCCCGCGCCGCATCTCCGGCAGTGAGCCGATCAGCTCGCGGGTCTCGGTCACGTCCTCGCCCGCCAGCCCCACCGGCTGCGTGGCCCGCACCTCGGCGATCGGAAGGGTGATGTCGACGTTGTACGTGTAGGCGGATCCCATCGGGTAGTCGCCGTCGAAGATGAGCACGGTGCACACGATAGGGCACGAGCATGGGGGCGGGAAGCGCCGGGCGCCGGGTCCGGGTCGGGTATAGAATGCCTGCGTGTCACCCTTCGACGTCGCCGGGCGCTACCGGGTTGCCGAGTGGAGCTTCCGCTCGGCCGTCGCGTACGACAACCCGTGGCGGGACGTGGAGCTGACGTACGTCTTCACCACTCCGTCGGGACGCGAGCTGCGCGTGCCGGGGTTCTGGGCCGGGGGCGGGCGGTGGCGGGCACGCTACTCATCGGGCGAGCCGGGCGAGCACCGCTTCCGCACCGAGTGCTCGGACTCCCGGAACGCCGGCCTGCACGGCCGCACCGGCGCGGTGCGAGTGGTCGAAGCCGTTTCGGAGAACCCGCTGTTCCGTCACGGTCCGATCGAGATGGATCCGTCGCGCACGTACCTCCGGCACGCCGACGGCACGCCGTTCTTCTGGCTGGCCGACACATGGTGGATGGGCCTCGCCGAGCGGCTGCGCTGGCCGGAGGACGTGCACGGGCTCACCGCCGACCGGGTCGCCAAGAACTTCACGGTCGTGCAGATCGTCGCCGGCCTGTACCCGGACATGGAGCCGTTCGACGAACGCGGGCGCAACGAGGCCGGCTTTCCCTGGGACGAGCGCTTCACCCGCATCAACCCCGCGTATTTCGATGCCGCCGACCGCCGCATCATGCACCTGGTCGAAGCCGGCATCGTGCCGTGCATCGTCGGCGCTTGGGGGTTCTTCGTGGACGTCGCCGGCGTGCCGGCGATGCGTGAGCACTGGCGCTACCTGGTCGCCCGCTGGGGCGCCCTGCCGGTGGTGTGGTGCCTGGCGGGCGAGGCGGGGATGCCCTTCTACACGAGCGAGGAGGGCGCGGCATATATGCGGCTGGGACTGAAGGAGCGCATCCGCTACCGAAATCCTGGGCGCATCAGGGCGTGGTCGGACGTGGCCCGCTCGGTGCGCTCTCTGGATCCGTTCGGCCGGCCGTTCACGGTCCATCCGACCCGCTCGGGACGCGCCCAGGTGGACGATCCGTCGCTGCTGGATTTCGAGATGCTGCAGACCGGGCATCTTGGCTTTTCCACGCTGGCGGACACGGTCGACATGATCGAGCGCGCGCGGGCCGCCGTGCCGCGCCTGCCGCTGCTGGTAGGGGAGGCCAACTACGAAGGCGAGTATGGATCCAGCCTTGCGGACGTGCAGCGCTACCTGTTCTGGATGTCGATGCTGAGCGGCGCCATGGGGCACACCTACGGCGCGCACGGCATCTGGCAGGTCAACCGGCCGGATCGGCCGTACGGGCCGTCACCGCACGGGCTGACCTACGGCGACCGCTCCTGGCAGGAGGCGAGCGGGCTGCCCGGCGCGGGGCAGGTGGGGCGCTCGGCGCGCTTTCTGGCCAGGCTGCCGTGGTGGCGGTTCGAGCCGCACCCGGAGTGGGTGGAGCCGCACCAGGAGTCGGGTGACCGGATGGGGGCGTACGCCGCCGGAATCGAAGGAGAGATGGCGGTGCTGTTCGTGCCCATGCACGCCCTCTGGAAGCTCGCCAACGGCATCATGACGCTGGGCGCCCTGCATCCGGGCGCAGCGTACGAGGTGGTCTACTTCGACCCGGTCAGCGGCGCGGAGCGGCTCGTGCCCGAGCTGCTGGTGGCCGGCGCCGACGGCACGGCGGTGCTGCCGCCCCCGGCCGAGGTGTGCGACCAGGTCCTGCTGGTGCGGCGGGGGGACGCCGAGCCTCGCTGAGCACCGGCGGGGCGCCGTTTACCCATCGAACCGGTACGCCGCGTAGGGCTCCTCGCAGCCGTTGCCGAAGGCAAGGTGCATGGTGCCGGCGGCCGGCTCGAAGACCATGCTCGCCAGCGTCTTGCCGGGCGCCTCGGCCTGCGGCTTCGCGTGTTGGCAGATCGTGTGGCGGCTGCCGTGGTCGGACAGGAAGCGCTGCGCGGCGCCGACGTCGATGCGTCCGCGGTGCTCGCACAACAGCTCGCCCATCCGCTCGCAGCGGCTGAAGGTCGTGGCGTTCGGGTTGGACGTCTGCCGGTCGGCGGACGCGAGCTCCTCATCCAGGATGTGGTTGGCGTGCCACAGCAGGTGTGTCCCTTCACGTACGCGCATGCGGCTGTGCGGAAACACCTCCACGGTGCGCAGTCCCTGCGGGTGGCCGAGCAGGAAGGCGTTGGGGACCGCGTGCGGGGTCCCGTCCAGGTACTCGACCGCATCCGCGAGACTGCGCATGGTCAACAGCTCCCGGATCAACACGCAGGTCGGCAGGCCGGCGCCGCGCTCGCCGTTGTCGATGTACATCCAGGTGACGCACAGCCGCGCCGAGTTCATCCCCATGTAGGCCGGGACACCGGCATGGGTGTAGAGCAGCGTCTGCAGCCCATCGTCGGCGGTGTGGTGGACGATGACGTCGGCCGCGCCGCCGAGCCAGCCGGCGATCAGCTCGTCGTTGTTTTGGCCGCAGATGACGTCTCCGGCCACGGTCGCATCGCCAGCCGCGCCGAGCGCCGTGCAATGACCGTCCGTCTCCGGCGCCGGCGCGGGCGCCGGCCCGAGGTACTTCTCGTAGGCACAGGCCAGCAGGAGCAACTCGTCCGCCGGGAGCCCGGCACCGGCGGCCATGCCGGCTATCTCCTCGGCCGTCACCGGCGCGTGCTCGCGAATCAGCGGCTCGAAGCGGCGTGCTGCCGGCAACCAGCCGCGCAGGGTAAGCCCGTCCCGGTCCCGGTGTTCCCGGTCCTGAGCTTCCAGCAGGGCTCGAATACGCTCGCCGGCGGCAGCACCGATCGACGCGCCGCGCTCCCCGGCGGTGCCGGCGGCCCGGACCAGGCGATCATCGATCACGGGAGCACTCAGGGACGTGCGCGCTGCGCGCCGGGCGGCAGCTTGGGCGGCAGGGGCTGTACGATCCCGCGCCGCTCGGGCGTCAGACGGGCGATCAGCTCGGGCGACGGCTGATAGCCGTAGCGGTCGCTGCCCCACTTCGGACCATAGCGAATGATGGCGATGCGGCGCTCGCCCGGGCGCGTGCGCTCCGCGGAACCGTGCGCCATGCAGTCCACGAAGAAGATGGCGTCCCCCGCGGCGAGTTGAATCTGAACCGCCGCCTCGACGCGGTCGAGCGAGTGATCGCTGCCGGTGGCTTCCGGATCGTTGAACGCGGGATGAAGCAGATTGGACTTGTGCGAGCCGGGGATCGCCATCGTCGCCCCATCGCCGTCGCCGACATCGCGGAGCGCGAGCAGGACGTTGATCTGCCCACAGCGAAATTCGTTGTTGTGAAAACGGAACTGCGTGCGGATACGCCTCTTGTGCGCGCCCGAATGCATGCGCGTGGCGCCGCCCCGATCCCGGATGTCGATGAACGACTCGTCGATGTACAGGCCGTCGTCCCCGCCCACGAAGCGCCGCAGGTGATCGATCCAGGAGGGATGGTCGATCAGCCGTTCGAGGGGCTCGCCCATCTCGAAGATGTTGTGCAGGTGCCGCAAGCCGTCGACGTCGGCGCGGTGAACCCATCCCCGCCAGCCGTCGGGCTCGATGTCGCGATAGGTGTCCACGATCGCGTTGATCTCGGCGAGATGATCGGCATCGACGGCGTGCTCGAGCACGATATAGCCGCGCAGATCGAAGAGGTACTCTTCCAGTTCGGTCGGTTGCATCCTTGCCCTCCGCGATTGCGGCGGTTACCCGGCCGGGTGGGGATCGGTGCGGAGCACGCCGCGGCTCACCGGCTCGGCGCGGTCGGGGCGCTCGATCTCCGGCCGGTCGGGCATCGACTTCCGCTTCGCAACCCAGGCGGCGAGACCCGCCTCGAACCCGTCCGGGTCGCGGTCCATCTCGCTGGCGACGATGCGCATCAGGCGCGGGACGAAACCCGACAGCCGCATGAGCGAGAAGTCGTAGTCCCGCTCCTCACGGATGTCGTCCGCCGCCTCTCGCAGGTGAGTGCACAGCAGGTGGGCGGCGTAGTAGGCGTGCTCCGGACGGCGTGTCAGGTCGTAGCCGAAGCAGACGGTGCTGCAGGCGTAGTTGAACAGCGACTTCGGGCTCCGCCACACCCAGTAGTCGGACTCGGCGATCAGGAACTCCTTGAGCGCCCGGGACGGGAAGCAGCGCAGCGCCGGCGCGTAAAGGTGGTACTTGTTGCCCCAGGCCACCTCCGGGAAGTGATCGGGGGAGACCATCGCCTCGTCGCCGCGCTCTCCGCCGGTGCCGATGCCGTTGGGCAGCATTCCCGGCTCGCGCACCACGCGCAGCAGCCAGTTCAGCGAGCGCTCGGCGAGCACGCCGTACTTCTCGTCCCACGTCGCCTGGTAGACGTCGAGCAGCATGGACAGCGGGCCGGTGAACTCCCGGTGCAGGCCCACGTGCCGGCACGACAGGATGCCGGCCGGCTCCTGCAGCCGGACGATGCGGTCGCCGGCCTCACGCGCCACCTCCAGCAGGCGGCGGTTCCCGGTCAGGTAGTAGTCGGTGAGGATGCCGGAGAGGATGGAGTGCGAGGGGCTGTACCCGCCGCTCCACAGATGCGCGTTGTGGTAGTGCATGACCCCGACCCGTTCCAGATGTCCGGGGAAGGCGTGCACGAAGGCGGTGTCGGCCACCGCGCGCGAGTAGCGCTCGGCGACCCGCAGGTAGCGCGGGTTGCCCGTCCGGAGGTACTGGCCCCACACGCCCATGATCTGGTCGTTGGCCTCGTTGTTGTAGGGGCCGACGTAGCGGAGCGCCTTCGCCGGATCCGAGTCCTTGTAGAGCAGGTACACCCAGCCCACCGCCGAGGAGTGGACGCAGACCATGTTGCCGAAGCGCATCATGCCGTACAGGCGGCAGCGCTCGACCGGATCGACCACGATGGGATCGAAGTAGTCGTCCAGGTCGGAATCGGGCGCGGCCATGCGCGGGTCGCCGGCGTGGTGGAAGTGATCGACGGCGCCGGTGGCGCATACGTACGCCGGGTCGACGACGGCGCGGAGCGGTTCCTGGACGGTGTCGCAGAACGCCTGCGCCGTCTCGTCGCCGATGGGCTCTGCCGAGAAGCGGATGACGATCTCCGTGGTCTTCGCGGCGCCCACGCCGTTCTGGGTGTTGGTGTCGTTGTAGCTGATGGTCCGCCCCGCCGCGTGCTTCTCGACCATCTCCTCGACCCAGCGTGCTTCCTCCAGACTGCGGATGTTGAAGCTCTTGAGATTCACCGGCGCCGTGGGGTTCCGTTCCAGGATCTCGATGACCTCGGCCTCGCTGCGGGTGGCGCTGGACTTCTCCTGCCCGGCGAAGCGGACGGCCGTCTCCTCGTACGGCGTGGAGAACTGAAGCGTCCGGCCGCATGTCTCCGGCCAGATGCCGACGTCGATGCCGCGCCCGCTCAGCGTGAATCCCTTCGGGAACTCCTGCCAGCCGTCGCGGACCGCCACCGCCGCGCTCGCCCGCGAGCCTGACAGCGACACCCAGCCGGGCATGCGCGTGCCGGCGCCGAACGCCCGGCCGTCGCGCAGCACGGTGTAGCGCCGGTCGTCGTCCTGCAGCACGGCCAGGGTTTCCCAGTGCTCGCACCAATGGGCGGCGGCACCGTCGCTGCCGGCCGCCGCGCGCAGCGGCTCGCCGAGGGCCAGCGGCAGATCGATGCCGACCGCGGACAGCTCCACCCGCCTGGGATCCTGGTCGAAGACGAACGTGTGGAAGATCCGCACGTCGGCCCTGCCGGCGTACAGGTGCACGCGGAGCTGGTAGGGGCAAAAGCGGATCCCGGCCGCGGAGGCAAGGAGTCCCTTGATGAGCACGCAGGCGCGCAGCGGCCCGGCCTCTTCCAGCACGACCTCGGGCGCGAAGCCGGAGGACAGCGAGTCGTAGCGGGTGCCGTGCGCATCGTTCATGTAGACCACGGGGCCGTCGCCGCGCAGCACGTCGTGCCAGCCGTCCCCGGCCTTGACCCGGCAGCGCGTGATGACGGCCGGCGTCGCGCGCTGCCGCGGCGCGTCGAAGGAACGCCGGAAGTCCATCCGCAGTGTCCCGGTGTCGATCGACAGCAGGCCGTCCGACTCGGCGACGTCGATGCACGGCCCCGCGTCGTCGTCCGCCGGATCGGCGGCGCACGGGTACTCGATCGAGAGCGCGGCGCCGGGATCGAGACCGCCGTCGGTCTGAACGTCGACCAGCAGCCACTTCACGTGCCGCCCGTCCTTCCGCCACGTCGTCAGGCAGTCGGTCTGGGCGGAAATCGGGCGGCCGTCAGGGCCGGCCACGCGAATCGACTGTGACCGCTCGAGCGCACCATCCGCGAACGGCACACCAAAGGTCAGCGGCTCGGTGCCGGAGCGCAACGTCCCTGTGCCGGCGAGTCCGACCTCGATGCTCTTGTGCGTGTTCGTTCCTTCAGCCTCCCCGAGCATGGCGCCGCGTCTTCAACCCGCCGCCACGAGCGGTTCGATTGCGTTGACGTCGATTGCAGATCGCGCGACATCGAGGTCGTACAACGCGCCGGCCGTGACGACGCGCTGCAGGCGCATGCGAGCTCGCCGCTGAATGTCCGCCGGCAGACGGCGGACGGGAACACCCAGGACGACCCGCTCGGTCTGCTGGTTCTTGAACCGGCTCAACGGCTCCATGATAACGCGTCAGGATAATATCATCGCAGGCGCGGTCTATCTGTCTAGGCTCGCGGAGTGCGGGAGGAGTTGACCGCCAAGGACCTGACCGACGTGGGGGAGTTGCTGCGCGCCGACGAGGGTCGCGGGTAGTGTGTCAGTCTGCCACACTACCGGTTCGCGCGGCGGCGATCCTGGCGGTGACGCCATCCCAGGTCGCGTCGGCGCTGCGCCGCATCTGGAGGAACGTACGCGGGCGCTGACGCCAGGCGTCCATCATGAGAATCACCGCGGGGCAACCACGACGATATGCGGGCGCGATGGCGACGAAGTTGCGCGAGTCAACGTGTTGCCATCGCGGTCAGGTCTGAAGACGCTCTGCAACGGCTATGAGCCCAGGGCAGGAAGGACCGACAGCAGCTCGCCGGCGGTGCAACGAGCGAAGTGGATCGATCCGTGCACGGTTGCCGACCCGGCCGGCGACGCGGTGATCTCCGGGAAGGCCAGGTCCAGGTCGGTGCAGGGCCAGTACGACCAGCCGACCGCGAAGGCCGACTCGGAACCGATGGCGACCGACATGGCCGGCTCGTCGGCGCCGGCGCGCGCTCGTTCGGTGGCGATGAAGGCGGTCTGCACCGAATCGATCGGCATCTTCTCTGCTGCTGACCACGGCGGTACCCCTTCGTAGGGGAACAGCGACGAGCCCGGGCCGCGGCAACAGCTACCGGATGCGCGCGCACCAGGGACTCTGGCGATCCAAGGAGCGCTCTCAGGATCACGGCGACTCTCCCGGGACAACCCAGTGACTGGTGGCGGGCCATGGGTGGGGGGCACGCTCTGGGGCAGGGCTCTCGCTGCGCTCCCGCCGCCCTACCCCAGAGCCCTCTCCGAGCCCCAGGACGAGGTCAACACCGCCGACCACCCGGATCTGGAGAAAGTGCGCAATTTTCGATTGCCATTGACAGGCAGCGGAAGGGCGTCCCACGCGTAAGGGCAGGGAAGGACCCAAGGGCTGCTCATAGGTTGCGCCACGATCGTGCAACAGGAGGTCGGGCTTCGCAAACGGTCCGGTCACGGGTACCCTCCGCTCCGGCATGAGGACCTCCGCACGCGCCACGGCGCGCCGCGCGCCTCGCATCGTCTTCAACAGCGACGGGCGAAAGGCCGGCCTCACCCTGGCCATGCGCGTGGGGCGACATCGCCGAATGCGAAAGCTCCGGCCTCGACGTCCGCACGTGGGCTGCCGAGGGGCTGGCCGACCTGCTCATCCCGATGTGGGCGGGGCGCATGGATGCCGAGGCCGACGTGGCCGGCATGGTGGCCCTGGCGCGGACCGCCGATTCAGCGCCGACGCGCGTCGCGGGCGGGCTGGTCGGGTCGGGTCGGCCTACGGCTACGGCATCCTGCCGGACCACGACACCGGCCTGTGGTGCAACGCCACCCCGGAGATGCTGCGCGCGGGCGCCATGGCCTACTTCTCCCAGGGGGCGGCCTGCACGTACCTGTTCAACTACGACTGCCAGCGCCTGCACGGGTTGGGCAAGCCGTACAGCCATGGGGAGTTGCAGGCGCTCCGGGAGATCGGCGACGCTGCGGCGCTGGCCCGGCTGAACAAGCGCCACACCGTGACGGTGGACGGTTCGGCGAGCGTCGAGGAGGGTGCCGCGCAGGAGCCGCCGGACCTGCTGCGCATGGGTCGGAACGAGTTGACGATCACGGTGACGAAGCGCCGCGAGGACGCCGACCCGCTGTTGATCACCGGCATCGAAGTCCTCATCAACAACGACGGCGGCGAGTAGCTGGCGAGTCAGTCGTACACGCCGCGACGATGGCCGACCTTGACGACGATGACGACGAGTTCGTCACCGCGGATCTCATAGATCACTCGGTAGACCCCGACCCGGATCCGAAAGAGAGCGTGGCCGGTCAGCTTCTTGCATTCCCGTGGCCGAGGATTCGTCGCTAGTCGGTCGATCGCCTGCAGAATGCGCTTGACGGTCGGCTTCGGGATGCCGCGGAGGTCCTTTCGGACCGACGGCAGGAAGCGAATCTCAAATTGCGCCGTCGGCTTCAAGTTGCTTCAGGAACTCCTCATAGCCCACCGGGCGTTCCGATCGGCGTTCATGCCAGTCGGAAAGGTCTTCCAGATCCTCCGCCAGGAGGACGCGCAGAGCCTCGTTCACCAAGTCGGACATGGACTCTCGCGTCTCGGCGGACTTCAGCCGCAGGGCCCGGTGAAGGTCGTCGTCCAGGTATACGGTCGCCTTGCTCACGTTGACAGCATGACGTCTTGATGGTGAGACGGCAAGGCGTGCGGACGCCAGACGGTGTCCAGAGTCTATAGCTTGAAGTTGCTGCCGCGAATCGGGCGGAAGGGGCGGCGGGCGTGGTTGGACAGTCGGGCCACGGTCGTGGCGAAGGCGATGTAGCCGTCGACGTCGACGCTGTGCTTGTGCGCGATGGAACGCAGATCTTCCCGCAGCGCTGTCGACCGGGCGAGCGCCAGGAACTCGCTCTTCTCAGCAGGGGTCAAGGGGGCCATGGGCGTCTCGGATTTCATCGTAGAGCTCCAACTTGTCGAACAGCGCGAAGTACTCGCGGATTCGTTCCCAGTCCATTTCGGCGGCGAAGTGCTCGGCCAACCGATCGATGTCGGCGAGGTCCCGACGCTCTCGCCCTGGATCGTTTGCGAGAGCTTGCACTTTCAAGCCGACGATGTCTTCCGGACGCAGCGTACGCAAGCGCAGGCTTCCGTCGAACACGCTCACCTCCGGGGCTCGCTCCAGCATCGCCGTCGAGATCTCGCGAAAGGCGTGCAGGAAGTCGACATTGCCCATGGGCGCATGGTCGGACTCGAACTGGGACACGTTCTCGCTCCGGTACCGCAGGCGGTACTGCCGGAGTGCCATGATCTCGTCCACCACCGGAAGCGCGTCCCGTGCCACCAGGAAATCGAGGTCCATCGTGGCCCGCGGAACTCCCAGCGCCCCGAGCGCGAACCCGCCGATCAGCGCGTAGCGAACCTCGCGCTCGGCGAAGTCGAACGCCAAATCACGGAGGACGCGCTCGAAGTCCATCAACGCATCTCCACGGGGGCCATGAGCCGACTCTACACGGCTGCGACCGGGAGCGAGTAGAGCAATCCCGCGGTTCGCGCCATCCTGGGCCCGGCATGAGACGACCGAACATCCTGTTCGCCTTCGCCGACGACTGGGGCCGCTACGCGAGCGCGTACGCCGCACACCACGGCCAGCGGTCGCTCAGCGCGCTGATCGACACCCCGCACTTCGACCGCGTCGCCGGCGAAGGTGTGCTGTTCACCAACGCGCTGGTGCCGGCGCCGAGCTGCACGCCGTGCCGGAGCTCGATCCTGTCCGGACGCTACTTCTGGCAGACCGGGTTGGGTGCCATCCTGCAGGGCGCGGTCTGGGACCGTGCCATCCCCTCGTACCCATTCCTTCTGCGGGACGCCGGATACCATATCGGCTTCTCCTACAAGGTCTGGTCGCCGGGCACACCGCAGGACGATCCGTACGGCGGGACGGGGACGCGCTACCAGGACTGCGGCAACGACTTCAACCAGTTCTCGTTCCGGGCCACCGAGTGGGCCGGGGAGGCCGGTGGGGTGGAGCCGGCCAGGCAGCGGCTGTGTGACGAGGTGCGCGGCAACTTCCAGAGCTTTCTGGCCGACCGGGAGTCCGATCAGCCGTTCTGTTACTGGTGGGGGCCGACCAACACACACCGCGAGTGGCAGAAGGGCTCGGGCAAGGCGCTGTGGGGGCTCGACCCCGAGGCGCTGGCCGGCCGGCTGCCGGCGTTCCTGCCCGACGTGCACGACGTGCGCGAGGATGTCTGCGACTACCTGGGCGAGTGCATGGCCGTGGACCGTGGACTCGGGGTGCTGCTCGGCATGCTGGAGGAAATGGGCGAGCTCGACGACACGCTGGTCGTGGTCTCCGGCGACCACGGGATCCCGGGCGTCCCGCGGGGGAAGTGCAACCTGTACGACATCGGCTGCGAGGTGGCGCTCGCCGCGCGGCTGCCGGGGACGATCCCGGGCGGCCGGGTGGCGGACGACATGGTCAACCTCATGGACGTCGCACCGACCTTCCTGGAGGTGGCGGGCGGGGAGCAGCCGGCCGGCATGCCCGCTCGCAGCCTGATGGACATCCTGGGCTCGAACCGCTCCGGGCAGGTCAACCCGGAGCGCACGTTCGCGATCACCGGACGGGAGCGGCACGTGGCAACCGCGCGGGACAGGAATCTTCCCTATCCGCACCGCTCGATCCGCACGCACGACTTCCTCTACATCAGGAATTTCGCCCCGGAGCGGTGGCCGATGGGCGACCCCCGCGGATTGGACGATCCGTCCGCGGAGGCGCCGCCGCGCGCGGCCCTGGAGCACGACACCCGCATGGCGTATGCCGACCTGGACGCGAGTCCGACCAAGGCGTGGATGATCGAGAACCGCGCGGCCGAGGGGGTCCGCGACATGTACGCCCTGGGCTTCGGCAAGCGGCCTGCAGAAGAGCTCTACGACGTGCGCAACGACCCGAACCACATGCGGAACCTGGCCGGCGATCCCGCGCACGCGACGCAGAAGCGGGCGCTGGCCGAACGGATGCATGCGGTCCTGCGCGAACAGGGCGACCCGCGCATGGCCGACGGCCCCTGCCGGTTCGAGGACGCGCCGTTCACGGACTGGCCGTGTCCGGACGAGGCCGCCGAACAGCGCGCCGCGCTGGTCCGAAGAACCGTGGGAGCTTGACGGCCTTGCTCGCAACCGGAAGATCATGAGTCACCCGGCGCAATCGACAGGAGGTCATCCGTGCCACTGAGCCACGATGAGATCGAGCGGTTCGAGGATCAGGGGTTTCTGTTCCGGGAGAGCGTGTTGACGCCCCTGGAGGTCAAGGCCCTGCACCAGCGCCTGGAGGACATCGGCAACGGCCTCGTGCCGTTCCCGGCCGAGCACGTGCAGATCGAGCCGCAGGTCGAGGACGGCCGGTTGCCCGCGGACCCCGTGCGGTTCAACAACGTGCGCAAGATCTGGAACCTCACGCGCTGCGACGAGCTGTTCAAGGAATACGCCCGCCATCCGGCGATCCTGGACGTCGTACACGGCCTGATCGGCCCCGATGTGAAGGTCTACGTCGACCAGACCCTGTGCAAGCCGCCCCGCGTCGGGTCCGCCAAGCCCCCACACCAGGACTCGGCTTACTGGACGAACATCGATCCGCCCAACCTCGTGATCTGCTGGATGGCCCTCGACGACGCGACCGAGGACAACGGCTGCATGCGCTTCATCCCCGGATCCCACAAGCTGGGCGTGATCGAGCACAAGCGCCTGGAGGACTTCCGCGTCGAGGACGCCAAGGTGGACTACGCACGCGAGGTGGCCGTCCCGCTGAAGGCGGGGGGCTGCTCGTTCCACCACAGCCTGGCGCTGCACCGCACCGACGCCAACACCAGCCCCGACCGGCGCATCGGCCTGACGGTGGCGTACATGAGCGCCCGGTCGCGCTACATCGGGTCGGCGCCGCAGCCGGAGTACGACCTGGTCGCGGGGCGCGCGTACGCCGGCTGCGTCTGACTCCATACCGGATCCGGACGTGCTCGCGGAGAGCCAGGACGATGCCCCCGGCTGGCCGTGGCCGACCAGGAGCGCGCCGGGCTGGACGTGACGGCCGCGGAGATCGTCCGCGGCGAGCTCAGGTAGCGGGAGATCTCACCTCACGACGGCTGGGGGCGCGGAGCTACCCAGTAGACGTTGTTGGTGACCAGGTCGCCGGTCCTGATGTAGTCCTGGACGTCCTCGAAGTAGCGCAGCTGGCCGCGGGGGTATCCCGAGGAGCCGTCGAACCAGGTGTAGGCAGGCAACTCGCCGGCGGGCACCACGTTTGCGCCCAGGGAACATTCCGGGGCGGGCCCGTTGGCCACCGTGCCGGGCTCCAGTTCAGGGTAGACCCGGAATCGCTCGCGGGCACGGTCGGACACCAGCCACACGGTCCGATCGTCGATGGTGTCGCGGTCGCGGGTCGGTTTCCCCCCGGGGCCTTGGGATCCCGGCTTGAGCTGCATCAGGGCGTAGAGGCTGCCGTCGGCCCGCATGCCGAGCCGGCCGGTGACCGGCCGCATGTCCGGCCAGGCCTGCTCCGGAGCGGCCACCTCCCGGCGGTCCCAGCCGCCGCGGCCGAACGCGTGCAGCAGGAGCTGTCCCGGGCGCACCTCGCCCGACATGCACAGCATGACGACCTCGCCATCGTCGGCGACCATCAGCCCCAGGCAGCTCACTTCCGGGGGCGGCATCGGCTCGTGGCGCCCGCCGGTGGTCCGGTACAGGACGTCCATGGCCTCGGGTTGCGCCGGAATGGCTACCGGCGTGCCGTCCGCCCGCTGCCAGGTACGTCCGCGGTCGGGGCTGCGCATGTAGCACAGGGCTTGATGGAGCCCGCGCTGCTCGGTTCGGCCCAAGCCCTCGTAGAAGTAGCACACGAAGTGCAGGGCGCCGTCGCGGCCGATTGCCAGGTGGCTGTGGTAGGCCGCATACCCGTCCAGATACTGCTCCGTCCTGCGGATCAGGCGGGCTTGGCGCCGCCACGGCTCGCCCGGCTCCTTGATGAACAGGTCCGCGCCGAAGGGCCGGTCCGGGCGCATCGTCAGGAACAGCGTGTTGTCCGGGCCGCACACCAGGATGGGGTAGGTGCCGGAGCCGGCGGGCTGCTCCGGCGTCCACTCCGAGGAGTCGTTGACGCCGGCCGAGCAGCGGTAGGTGACCGGCGTGCCGTGGCCGCTGAGGACGACGTGCAGCCGTCCGTCGTGGTCGACGGTGATGACCGGCCGCGCGTGGTTGTCGACACCGACGTTGAGGGTCACCGGCTCCGTCCACCGGCCGGTGTCGTGGATGTAAGAGCGGACGCGGTTGAGGTAGCCGTCCCGGCTGACGTCCTGCCACACGACGTGGCAGACACCGTCACGGGTGACGATGTTGTTGCCGCCGATCGCGCGCTCGCTGCCGATACGGGAGATCCGCGTGTCGTGTGCCGTCATGCTGTTCCTTCCACACCATGACACGCCTGTACGGATACGCCCATCGTAGGCATCGAGGTGATGCCATGGCTGTAGAGGCTCGGGTACTCGACGACGACTCGGTCGCTGACCACCCGGCCGCCGATCACTCGGACCGGGAGATCCTGCGCTACCGCCGCATCCGCGTGGAACGGCAGGAAGTCCTGCCCGGTGACACGGCACCAATCCTCTGCGGGCACGGAGCGAAGCTGCTCCTCTGCGGGCGCGCCGGGTCGCTGGCGCGCAGCACCAACGGCGGCGTGACCTGGGAGCGACTTGAGTCTCTCTGCGAACGTGAGTGGTCCAACGGCCACATCCTGACTCTCGCGGATCTGGCGCCTGACTCCGTCCTGGCCGCGCTCCATCACGAGGGAACCATCACCATCCTGTCGTCGGGCGACTTCGGGGAGACATGGCAGGCCGGAGGCCGGATCGCATCCGGAGCCGAGGCCCTTGCGCTTCCGGCGCGGTTCGAGGCGCCGCCGGGAAGGTCGCTGTCGCTGCGGGTCGGAGCGACGGCCTATGGGTCATCCGATGGTGGGAGCACCTGGGACGCCGGCGTCCAGATTCCGGCAGGCGCCGGGTCGGATGAGCCTGACAGCGGGCGCGAACGGGGCGGGCGGATAGCGTTGCCGGATGGACGGTTGCTGCTGACCTACGCCGAGCCCAGCTACCCCTATGGGGCTCGGGCCGCGATCAGCGCGGATGGCGGCGACACCTGGGGTGACGAGGTGTTCGTGCTGGGGCATGCCCGCGCAGCCACCAACACCCAGCAGCCGCGTCCGTTGCGCTGCCATCCCGGCGCCGGCGCGGTCAGCGTGGCGCTGGACGGCGGGACCATCGTCTCCGCCTACGACCGGGGCGCGGCCATCCCGCCGGCCATGGCTCCGATGGACGGCCGGCGCATGGACGAGTCGAGCCACGGGCCGGCCATCGTGGTGGTGCGCTGGACTCCCGAGGGCTTGCGGCGGCCGCCTCTCGTCTATCCCAACCTGTCGTCGCACCGCGTCGACTCGCGCGGTTATCTGGACAACGGTCTGGTCCGCATGCGGCCCGACGCCCGGTTCGAGGGCGGCGACTTCATCGAGGACTACGAGATGATCGTGTTCCGGCGGCGGACCGCCGAGCAGCGGTTCTTCGCCGGCACCGGCACCAAGGGCCTGGTCGTCTGCCGCCATCCCGACGGCAGTCTGGTATTCGCCAGCCGCACCTCCGCGATCCGTCGTTCCACCGACGAGGGACGTACCTGGAAGAAGATGGCCGAGGTCACGCGGCCGGGGAACCGGGCGACCACGTTCGCCTTCGGGGTCACGTCCCACGGGACTCTTCTGATGGGGTATTCGACGCTGCTGCGGCCGGCGGACCCGGCGACCGGCGTGCCCAGCGTTCGGCAGACCAACATCGCGCGCAGCGAAGACGAGGGACGGACGTGGACGGCCGGGCCGCTCCGGCCGGGGCCGATGCGCTACGGCGGCAACGGCGACGGCAGCCGCATCACCGAGCTGTCCGACGGTACGGTCGTGATGGGCTGCGGCACCGCGTCGATCGAACCGTCGCGGCAGGCCGGCTATCGCGGAGACGTGATGCTGCGCTCGCATGACGACGGCCGGACCTGGGACGATTGGACGGTGTTGCCCCCCGGCAGCACCGAATCGAACTTCCTGGAGCTTCCGTCCGGCGAGCTGCTCTGCGCCACCCGGTACCAGCGCCCCGCGGCGAGGGACGATTACTTCGGCGCGCCCGCTTCCGGCGCTTCGCCGGAAGGCTGGCCGTTCCCCTCGCGCAATCTGTGCGGTGAAGGCAGATACAAGAACGAGGCGGTCATGTTCTCGCGCGACCGAGGCGACAACTGGACCACGCCGGAGCTGGTCACGCGGATCCACATGGTGTCGGCGGACGGCGTGCTGTTGCCCGATGGCCGGGTGGTGCTGACGTACGACCACAAGGACGCCTGCGGCGGCCCGCGAGCGATCGTGAGCGCCGATGGCGGGCGCACGTGGGAGCCGGACGCCTATGTCCTGGCCTACCACGCGATCGATGCGCGGACCAGCTCGGTGGTGCTCCGCGACGGCCGCATCCTGACGCTGTGGGCGGGGGCCGGTGAGCAGGGCGTACATGCCACGACGTGGTCCCCGGACTGACCCCGGACACGGCGGGGGCCGTTGCAGCTCAGTCCGGTCTGCGCGACAGTGAGCCTGGAGAGAACAGACGATGGTGGACGGAGAAGCGCCGGCGAGACTGGCGGATCTGGAGCGGGACGGCTTCCTGCTCGTGCCGGGCGCGCTCGATACCGAAGACGTGGCGTGGTGGAAGGAGACGCTCTACGACCTGCACCGCCGCGGCCTGAACGAGATCGACAACTCGGTCGGCAACGTCGCGTTCGAGAGCCTGCTGAAGATCGCGCCGGAGCGCTCGCGGCTGCTGGTCGGCCACCCGAGCGTCGCGCCATACCTCAGGGCCATCCTCGGCAAGCAATGCCAGCTCCGCTCGCTGCGCGCGCACATGAATCCGCGCGCCTACCTGCAGGAGTGGCACATGGACTTCACCGACTACCAGTATCAGGAGCACCGGTCGGAGGCGGGGCGGCCGCTACGCGCGCTGTGCATGAACAGCACCTTCTACCTGACCGACAACACGCCGGAGCGCGGGCGGCTGACGTTCCTCACCGGCTACGTCGACCGGCGGATTCCCGACGACATCCTGCCGCACGTCCGCTACACCGAGGATCGCGGCAACCGCTTTCAGAGGTGGTGTGACGAGCAGCCGCAGGAGCACCTCTATCCGATGGCCGGCGACGCGGTCGTGTTCTTCAGCCACATACCGCACCAGGGCGCCAAGTTCGGGGACGACCCGGAGGACGACATCCGCGCCAACCTGGTGCTGCACTACCACCAGAACCCGATGCACCCCGAAGTCCGGTTCGTCAGCACCCCGGACCTGACGCTGGACGCGCTCGGCTACGCCGGCACCTTCCCGTTCGCGGAGTCGTAGCCGAAGCGCTCAGGCGAGTGCGATGCACTCCATCTCGATGTCGAACTCCAACGGCCACGACGCCATCGCAACGAAGGTCCTGGCCGGCGGGTCGTGCGGGAAGTAGCGCCCGTAGATCTCGTTCACGATCCGGTAGTAGGCCGAGTTGGTGACGAAGATCTGACACTTCACCACGCGGTCGAGGGAGGACCCCGCGCTTTCCAACGTGTGCTTGATGTTCACAAGCACCTGTTCGGTCTGGGCCGCGATGTCGCCCTGGATCATT
Source organism: Spirochaetaceae bacterium (assembly GCA_028820215.1). The sequence goes on from JAPPKD010000214.1 coordinate 35,118, forward strand.
TCTCCCGTGCTCAGGTCGATCGGCGGCAGACCCGAGACGAAGATGAATCCGCCGGCGCGCACGCAGACCGACAGCGGGACGCCCAGCCTGCGCGGCGCGTCCGACAGTACGGGAATCTCGACGACTTCCTTTTCCACTACGTTCCTCTCCTGAGCGTTCGTACGGGTAGTGTCTCAGTTTAACCCGGCTAATTCGCGTAGGAGTGGAGAAAAAGTAGGCGCGTCCGCCGATTTGCAGTAGAGTCAAGGTGTTAGGCCAAGACTGCCGCAAAGGACGGGACACGCCGTGGGTGAGACTCTACCGATCTATTCGACGACCTTCAACGGCTCGGTGCAGGTCGAGGCGCGGATCCGTGAGCTGTTCGACGAGCTGTGGGCCGCGGAAGGCGACCGGCTGGCCTACTTCGACGAGGAGGAGTAACCGATGCGGATAGTCCACGTCCGGCGTGAAGAGATGGTGCTCGGCGTCAGTCACGACGGCGCCGCGGCGAGCTACTTCAAAAGGTGCTTCGACCATGACAACGACCTGGAGTGGCCGTGGCACTTCATCGACTCCGTGATCTTTCCGCCCGGCAGCGGCATCGGCCATCACACCCACACCAATGCCGAGGAGATCTTCATCAGCGTCGACAACGCGATGCAGTTCACCCACAACGGGCGGACCGCCGAGGTGGTAGGCGGCGCTGCGGTGCCGCTGCGCTCCGGCGAGTCTCACGGCATCTACAACCACACCGACCAGGACACATTGTTCTTCAACTTCCATTGCTTCGACTCGAGCCGCGAGCCGAGCTCCGAGGACTACGGCGACACCCGCGTGGGGGTGCAACTGGAATCGACCGATCGGCTACCGGTGGGGCGCCTCGACCGCGCCCTCCTGGCACCGGTGTGCTGCCACAGCGGTAAGGGCGAGGTCGGGTTCCGCGAGGTGTGGGGCACGCGCGACTTCTCGACCAACTTCGAGTACCTGAACCATCTGCTGCTGCCGCCGGGCACTTCCGTCGGCTACCACCGGCACGACGGTGTGCAGGAGGCGTACATCATCATGCACGGGGGCGGACGGGTGACCGTGGATGACGAGACCGACGAAGTGGCCCGGGGCGACGTGATTCCCAACCGCCTCGGCGGCGCCCACGGCATCTTCAATCACGGCAGCGCCGACCTGGAACTGTTCGTGGTGGGCGTCAGCCGCACCAAGGGACGGGTGGACGCCACTGAACTGAGAGACGACCTGGCGGCCCGCTAGCAGCTCGTGGCTTAACCTGACTCGAACTTGACCTGGCTAAACACGTGCCAGCGAGGGCGGTGCCGGGGGAGACGGGTGAGCCAGCGGAGGTGGGAGGGTCTGAGACGTGATCGTCGCGTCCGTCGATAGGCTACTCGACGTCGACCTGCACCGAGCTGGATCAGTTGTCCGTCGTATCCGACTCATTCGACACCGAATCCACGTACGCGCCGTAGAAGTAGGCGCCTTGGTAGTCGCCGAGTGTCGTAGGCGCGGTCAACTCTATGGACTGGTTGCTGGTGCCGGCCGGCATGAGCGGGCCGATCGCGCCCCGGCTTCGACACCACCGGGTCCGGCATGGCAGGAGGCGACGTTTGCTCGAGCATGGTGCTTGTAGTCCCCGCCCACATTGCCTCCGGAGAACCTGACGAGCAGATCGTTCCCGCTGTCGAGGATGTCCTGCGTGATATTGCCGACCCAGCTTCCGGAAACTCCTGGCACCTCGATTCCTGCGCCGAAGACCGCGATGTCCGGGGCTGCGTTTCCGGTTGTCCGGATGGTGAGCGTGCCCGGCGAATCGACCCGCAGTCGGAAGTAATCCACATCGTTCGGAGAATCGATCCGTCCCTGGAAATTCGCACTCAGCGCAATGACAGTGGCGCCCGACGGAGTATCGGAATGGTCGCGCCGGTCAGTCACCGTCACGCTGAAACCGTGGCTGGCGGTGAGGCCGCCAGGATCCTTCGCAGTGAGCGTAATCGTTGCGGTGCCGCTGTCCGCGAATGCTTGTACGACCACGGGTGCGCGGTTAGCAGTCGGCGGCGCGATCGTCATTTCATCCTCGCCGACGGAGACCGTCGGCTAAGACCACCACTACAACCCACGAGTCCGGTGCATGTCATCACGACCAGCGCTATGCATCTCGGGTAGAGTCCGGCCATGCGACAGGTGGGATTGGTCGGCGTCGGCGACATGGGGATCGGCCTGGCCGCCAATCTGATCGAGGCGGGGTATCCGGTCACCGGCTTCGACCTGCGGGCGGAGCGCCTTGCCGCGCTGGAGGAGCTGGGTGGCAGCGCCGCCGCGTCGGTCCGGGCGGTCGGGGCGCGGTGCGATGCGGTGTTCGTCATGGTGCTCAACGGCGCGCAGGTGCAAGCAGTGGCGGCGGAGTTGCTTGAGGAGCTGAGGCCGGGCGCGACCATCATCGTGACGGCCACCATCACCCCGGACGAGATGCGGGCCGTGCTGCCGATGACGGCGGAACGGCAGGTCCACCTGGTCGACTGTCCGGTGAGCGGCGGCAAGGCGGGGGCGGACGCCGGCACCCTGACCCTGATGGCGGCGGCGCCGGCTGCCGCCATTGAGGCCAACCGCGAGCTCCTGGACGCGATCGGCAGCACCCTCTGGCACGTCGGCGAGGAGGTCGGCGCCGGGCAGACCGTGAAGGCGGCGCTGCAGGTCGTGATCGGCGCCAACTACGCCGCCATCTTCGAGGCGCTGGTGCTCGGTGTGAAAGCGGGCGTACCGGCGCAGACCCTGTACGACGTGATCGGCAGCACCGCCGTCGGCGGGCCGCTGTTCCGCAACTGCGCCTCGCTGATCATGCAGCGCCGCTTCCGTGGCACCGGCAGCCACCTCGGCACCATGTACAAGGATCTCTGCATCTCCATGGACGTGGCGCGCGCGAACGGCGTGCCGATGTTCACGGCGGCGGCGGCCAAGGAGCTGTTCCAGGCCGGCATCGCCCGCTTTCCCGGGGAGGACAACTGGGCGATCGTCAAGATCCTGGAGGAGCTCGCCGGGACCGAGGTGCGCGGCGCAGAGGAACCGCGCGCGGAGGCGCAGCCGTGAAGCTGGGCGTCATCACCGACGGCATCAGCCAGGACCCGCAGGTCGCCTGCCGCGCGCTGGCCGAGCACGGCATCGGGTACGCGGAGCTGCAGTTCGTGCTCGGCAAGGAGGTGGGCGAGCACACGCAGGACGAGGCCGCACGGATCAAGGCCGCCCTGCGCGAGCACGGGCTCCGCGTGGCGTGCGTCTCCCGCCACAACTTCAACGGCATCCCCTGGGACACGCCGCTCGACAGCGAGCTGATCGCCCGCCACCGCGCCGGCCTGGAGCGCTGCTTTGCGCTGGCCGCGGAGCTCGAAAGCCCGCTGGTGCGGGTGATGAGCTGCCGCAAGGAGATGATCCTGTTCGGCGATCAGGGCGCCGAGAACTGGGTGGTGAAAGGCGAAGCCTGGCAGGCTCAGGTGCGCATCATGGAGATCGCGGTGCGCATGGCCGAGCGGGCGGGCGTCGACCTGGTGGCGGAGACCGAGAACGGCGGCATGGTTACGTCCTGCTATCTCGCCTCCCGGCTGATCGAAGAGCTCGGCTCCTCCCGGCTGGGGATCCTGTGGGACCCGGCCAACTCCCTCTACTGCACGGAGGAGCCGTTTCCCACCGGCTACGAGCGGGGCCGCCGCCACATCCGCCACATGCACGTCAAGGACGTGCGCGTCGACATCCCGCGCGCGACGGTGCAGTTCCGGGCGCTTGGCACCGGCCACCTGGCTCCCTATCTGGTCGACATCGCCGCCGCCCTGCGCCGCGACGGCTATCCCGGCGTGGTCTCGCTGGAGGCCAACTACCAGCCCCCCGGCGGTGAGCCGGGAGCGGGATTCGCCGCCTCGGTCGAGCATTTCCGCCGCGTCTTCGGCGACCCGGCGTAGCGCCTCATCGGCTTGGTCATGGCACGCGAAACGAACCGACCGGTCTCGGCGACCACACGGACCGGCAGATCCTGCGCTTTCGGCGCATCCGCGTGGAGCGCCAGGAAGTGCTGGCAGGCGACACCGCGCCACTGCTCTGCGGGCGGGGTACGAAGCTGCTCCTCTGCGGGCGCTCAGGCTCCCTGGTGCGCAGCTCCGACGGGGGCGTGACCTGGGAGCGCCTGGGGTCCCTGCGGGACCATGAGTCGCCGTGCGGCGACGTGGTGGCGTTGGCGGATCCGGCGCCCGATGGTTCGGTGCTTGCCGCTCTCGCGCGCGACGACACTATCGCCGTGCTGGCCTCGGGCGACTTCGGGCGCACGTGGCACGCGTCAGGCACGATCGCATCGCCGGTCGTACCGGACGCCGATCCGGTCCGGTTCGAGGCGCTGCCGGGCGGGTCGGTAGTGCTCTGGAACGGGCCTGCCGCCCATCGGTCAGACGACGGTGGGCGCACCTGGAGCGGCGTCGGCGAGGGCCCGGGCTCCGCCCGGTCCGAAGCGCCCGCTGAGCCTGACAGCGTCCGCGATGGGCGCGGAACGGTAGCACTGCCGGATGGACGGTTGCTGCTGACCTACGCCGAGCCGAGCTATCCGTTCGGAGCCCGGGCGTTGATCAGCGCGGATGGCGGCGCCACCTGGGGCAACGAAGTGCTCGTGCTGGGCGTCGCCCGTGCGGCCACCAACACGCTGCAGCCCCGTCCCTTGCGCTGCGAGCCCGGCGGCGGCGCGGTCAGCGTGGCGCTGGAGGAAGGGACGATCGTCTCGGCCTACGACCGGGGCGCGGCCATTGCGCCCGCGATGGCGCCGGCAGACGGCCGGCGCATGGACGAATCGAGCCGGAGACCGGCCATCGTGGTGGTCCGCTGGACTCCCGAGGGGTTGAGTCGACGGCCCCTGGTCTATCCCAACCTGTGGACGCACCGCCTGGACTCGCGCGGTTACCTGGACAACGGGCTGGTGCGGATGCGTCCGGACGACCGGTTCGAAGGCGGCGACTACATCGAGGACTACGAGATGGTCGTGTTCCGGCGGCGGCCCGCCGAGCAGCGATTCTTCGGCGGGGCCGGCACCAAGGGCGTGGTGGTCTGCCGCCATCCTGACGGCAGCCTGGTCTTCGCCAGCCGCACGGCCGCTATCCATCGCTCGACCGATGAAGGACGCACCTGGACCAGAATCGCCGAGATCAGGCTCCCGGGACAGCGTCCGGGCCCGGTGGCCTTCGGAGTCACGGCCGCGGGGACGTACCTGATGGGGTACCACACGCTCATCCGGCCGGCAGATCCGGCGACCGGCGCGCGGAACACCCTTCAGACCAACGTGGCGCGGAGCGAGGACGGGGGGCGAACGTGGACGGCCCGGCCGATCCGGCCCGGACCGATGCGCTACGGCGGCGGGGGTGACGGCTGCCGCATCACGGAGCTGTCCGACGGCACGATCGTGACGAGCTGCGGCGTCGCGTGGAACGATCCGGCGCGGGAGGAAGGCTACGTCGGCGACGTGATGCTGCGCTCGCGCGACGACGGCAGGACCTGGGACGACTGGACGGTGTTGCCTCCGGGCTGCAGCGAATCGAACTACCTGGAGCTTCCATCCGGCGAGCTGCTCTGCGCCACCCGCTATCAGCGCGCCGCGACGCGAGACGATTACTTCGGCGCGCCGTCCGCGGGTGCCGCGCCGGACGGATGGCCGTTCCCGTCGCGCAATCTGTGCGGTGAAGGCAGATACAAGAACGAGGCGGTCATGTTCTCCGGAGACCGGGGCCGAAACTGGACCACGCCGGAGCTGGTCACGCGCATGCACATGGTATCGGCGGACGTGGTGCTACTGCCCGATGGCCGGGTGGTGCTGACGTACGACCACAAGGACAAGTGCGGCGGCCCGCGAGCGATCGTGAGCGCCGACGGCGGGCGCACGTGGGAGCCGGACCCCTATATCTTGGCCTATCACACGCTCGATGCCCGGACAAGCTCGGTCGTGCTGCGCGATGGCCGCGTCCTGACGCTGTGGGCGGGCGCAGGCGAGCAGGGCATCCACGCCACGACGTGGTCTCCGGACTGACGGGCCGCGCAGAGGTCAGATGCCGCGCAGGGCCACCTCGTCGACGAGGTGGCATGCCGCGTCGTGTCGCCGGTCATCGGCCAGCGCGACCAGGGGCGGTTTCTCCGTCCGGCAGCGCTCCTGAGCGTAGATGCACCGTGGATGGAACGGACACCCGTTCGGCACGTCCGTCGGGTCGGGCACATCTCCCGGGAGGAGAATCCGCTCCGCCTTGACGTTCGGATTCGGGCGGGTCACCGCGGACAGCAGCGCCTCGCTGTACGGCATGCGAGGTCGGCGAAACAGCTCGCCGGTTGCGCAGATCTCGACGATCGAGCCCAGGTACATCACGGCCACCCGATCGCTCACGTGCTTGATCACCGCGAGATCGTGGGAGATGAGGATCAGCGACAGGGAGAACCGGTCCCGAAGATCCTTGAGCAGGTTGAGGACCTGAGCCTGAACCGACACGTCGAGAGCAGACGTTGGCTCGTCGGCGATCACCAGCTTCGGGCCGAGGGCCAGCGCCCGCGCGATGCCGATCCGCTGCCGTTGGCCGCCCGAGAATGCGTACGGGTAGCGCCGCAGGTGCTGGGGATCCAGGCTGACCGCCCCCATGAGCTCGACCACCCGGTCGTCGAGCTCACGGCCCCGCGCCAACCCGTTCACGAGCAGCGGCTCGCCGATGATGTCCCGAATGGTCATCCGCGGGTTCAGCGATGACTCCGGGTCCTGAAAGATCATCTGCACCCGCTTGCGCGCCTGGCGCAGGGCGTCGCCGTCGACCCGCGCCAGATCCACGACGGTATCGTCGTAGCGGAACAGGACCTCACCCGCCATCGTCGCGTCGCGCGGGTTTACGCTGCGCATGATGGTACGCGCCACGGTCGACTTGCCGCAGCCGCTTTCGCCGACGATCCCCAGGGATTCGCGTGGCCGCACGCCGAAGCTCACCCCGTCGACCGCCTTCACGTAGCCCGCGACCCGCTTGAACACGCCCGTGCGAACGAAGTAGTGCGTCCTGAGGTCCCGCACGCTCAGCAGCAGATCGGGGTGCATCGGCTGCCTCAGCCGTCTTCCACGGCATCGGAGTGCAGGAAGCACCTGACGAAATGGCCGGGCTCGATCTCCGCGAGCGCCGGCTTTCTGGCGACCCGCAGGCTGCGGTCCTCATCGGTCTCGGGCTTGCCGCACCGCGGCTCGAACAGACAGCCGCGCGCGCGGGTGAACGGGTCCGGCACGCTGCCGGTGATCGCCGCCAGCCGGCTCGCCTCCGTATCCAGATCGGGAATCGAGTTCAGCAGCGCCTCGGTGTAGGGGTGCAGCGACCTGGTGAACACGTCGTGAACCGTCCCCGATTCCACCACTTCGCCAAGGTACATGACGACGACGCGGTCGCAGATGTCGGCGATGACCCCCAGGTCATGCGTGATCATCATGAGCGCCATGCCATGCTCGCGCTGGAGGCGCTTGAGCAGGTCGAGAATCTGCGCCTGGATGGTCACGTCGATGGCCGTCGTCGGCTCATCCGCGATCAGCAGCCGCGGATTGCAGGAGAGCGCGCGGGCGATCATCGCCCGCTGGCGCATGCCTCCGCTCAACTCGAAGCTGTACCGGTCGATCCGCCGCTCGGGGCTGGGGATGCCGACTTCGCGCAGCAGCGCGATCGCCCGTGCGCGCGCCGCCCGCTTCCCCATGTCCGGCTCGTGGATCAGTATCGGCTCGATGATCTGATCGCCGATCCGATGCACCGGGCTGAACGCCGTCATCGGCTCCTGAAAGATGAGGGAGATCTCCTTGCCGCGGACCCTGCGAATCTCGTCACTCAGAGGGTCGAGCGCGGCCAGGTCGATGGGGCCGCCGTCGCGGTGCAGGACGATTTGGCCTCCCACGATGCGCCCGGGCCATGGCACGACGCCCAGGATGGACAGCGCCATCACCGACTTGCCGCAGCCGCTCTCCCCGACCACTCCCAGCGATCGTCCGCTCTCGACGGCAAGGCTGACGCCATCGACCGCCTTGACCGTGCCTTCGGTGAGCGGGAAGTAGGTCCGCAGGTCGTTGACCTCGATCAGAGCGTCGTTCATCAGCGATAGGGGTCGGCCGCGTCGCGCAGTCCGTCGCCGAGGAAGTTGAACGCCAGGACCACGGCGATCACGCAGAGGACGGGCAACAGCAGCCACGGCGTGACCGCGACGCTCTGGATGTTCTGAGCCTTCTGCAGCATGACACCCCAACTGATGGCGGGCGCCCGCAGGCCGATTCCCAGGAAGCTCAGGGCGGTTTCGGCCAGCACCATCTCCGGGATGCTGAGGGTCGCGGTCGCGATCAGGTGGCTCGTGAACGACGGCAGCAGATGCCTGAACAGGATCCGCGAGGTCGGGGCGTTGGCCTGCTGCGCCGCAACCACGAAATCTTCGTTGCGCAGTGCCAGGAACTTGCCGCGCACCACGCGCGCCATGCCCGTCCACCCAAGGACGGAGAGGATCACGGTGATCGCGAAATACGTTCTGATGATCGGCCACTGCGGGGGAAGCGCGACGGCCAGCGCCATCCACAGCGGCAGCGTCGGAAACGACCGGAGGATCTCGATGAAGCGTTGAATCGCCGTGTCGACGATCCCTCCGTACCAGCCCGATACGCCGCCGAGGAAGATGCCGAGCAAGAAGCTCAGCGCCACGCCGATGAAGCCGATGGAGAGCGAGACGCGGGATGCGTAGATCATCCGTGACAGCAGATCTCTCCCCTGTCGGTCACTCCCCAACAGGAAGAACGGCGTGTCCAGATTCCGAACGCCGACGAGATGGACGCTGGCGGGAATGAGTCCCCACAGCTTGTAGGGATGGCTGCGAACCAGGAGCCGCACCGGCACCTTCGTCTCGGTATCCGTTACGTACGTGCGCAGAAACGTCTTCTGGTCGATGACCGGGGTGAGCCCATAGACGAACGGACGCAGACTGAACCCCCCGTCCGCGTCGACGAAGCGAACTCTGACAGGCGGGGCAAGGAGGTACTCGGTAAGGCGATGATGGGGATCGGACGGCGCGACGAACTCGGCGAAGATCGCGACCAGGTACACGGCGATCAGAAAGTACAGGGAGATCATGGCAGGCCGATGCTTGCGGAGCTTCAGCCACATCAAGCGCCACTGACTGTAGACGTAGCGGGTCTCCGAATCGCGGCGGTCGCCGATCTGCGCTGGTGCCGTCATGCGTGTCGACCGATCCACCATGCTCGACCGTCCGTTCCGGACCTAGTCGAATCGTATGCGCGGATCGATCGCCGCCAGCAGTATGTCAGACAGCACCGTCCCGATCACCGTTGCGGTAGCCAGCAACATGACGACCGATCCGGCCAAGTACATGTCCTGCACCTGAAGTGAGCGCAGGAACACCGGCCCGACGGTGGGAAGCCCCAGGACGACCGCGGTAATCGTTGCGCCGGAGATGAGCGTTGGCAGCAGCCAGCCGATCGTCGAGATCAGGGGATTGATCGCTACGCGAATCGGGTACTTGACCAGCAGCGCCGTCTCCTTCAGGCCGCCGACCCGTGCGGCCACCACATAGTTCTTGCGCAGCTCATCCAGGAGATTGGCCCTCATCACGCGGATGGTGCTGGCCGTGCCCGCCGTCCCGACGACGATCATCGGAATCCACAGGTGCTTGAGGAGATCGATCATCTTGCCCAGACTCCACGGAGCGATCAGATACTCCCGCGAGAACAGCCCGCCCACGCTCGCGTCGAACAGGGAGTAGGAAACGTACATCAGCACCAGCGCGAGCATGAAGTTGGGCACGGCGAGCCCGATGAAGCCCAGGAACGTGAGGATATAGTCACCGGTCGAGTACTGGCGCACCGCCGAGTACACGCCGATCGGGATCGCCATGCCCCAGGCGAAGAGCAGCGAGGCAAGGCTCACCACCATCGTCAGAAGCAACCGCTCGCCGATGATCTCGTTTACCGGCTTCATGTAATCGAGGGAAAAGCCGAGATCTCCCTGCACGAAGTTGGTGATCCACCGGAAATAGCGCCAGTACCACGGCCTGTCGAGCCCCCAGCGCTGCTGCATGCCGGCGATGATCTCCTCGGAGATCCCGCTCGCGTGCAGATCCTCCTGTTTCTGCAGGTACGTCGTAAGGAAGTCGCCCGGGGGCAGCTCGATGACGACAAAGGAGATGATCGATATCACGAAGAGGGTAGGAATCATCAGGAGAAATCTTCGTGCGAGAAACTGGATCATCCGGACGGACGACCGTACGGCGGTCACGAAACAGGTGTCAAGCTTCCCCACCGGCCGGGTCGGACCGGCGTTGGCATGGGAGAAACA
>JAPPKD010000148.1 GCA_028820215.1 Spirochaetaceae bacterium
TTGCTCGGCGCACTCCGCACCTCCTGGCGAAAGCCCATGCCGGGCGCAGCAAAAAAAGACGGCCAGACCGAAGCGTGGCTTCAGCCTGGCCGTCGGCATCGCTCTTCCGGAAGCGAAGCTCAGAGCTTGATACCCGCCTGGTCCAGGTACCGGTTCATGGCGGTGTTGTAGATCTCCTCCAACTCCTCGGCGCCCAGGCGCTCGATGCGGCTGATGAAGCGGTCCCAGTCACTGTCCATGTTGTTCTGGCCGTTGATGAAGCGGGCGATCTGCTCGTCGACGTAGGTGTGGAGCTGCTGCTCCAACTGCGCCTTCTCATCCAGCTCGTCCGGGCTGAAGCCGAAGCTCGGTGCCGGCGGCACGTCCCAGGTGCCGGCCTCCCGCCACTCGTCCCAGATCCTGAGGGTCGCGGCGCGGGCCGCCTTGCGGCCGTCCGGATCGGCGGGATCCCAGTAGTAGTTGGTCCAGTCCATGCCCCAGGTGTCGCTCGGGCCGCCCTGCATCATGATCTGCGGTCCCTCGCCGATCATCTCGCCGCGCGTCTTGGAACGATCGGGGTCGTTCTCCTCGCACTCCACCTTCGGGTAGGCGCCGCTCCAGCACAGCGTCCAGCGGCGGTGCCAGTCGTTGCCGGGGGTGTCGTCCCACTCCCACGCGTAGCCCTCGGGGCCGTAGCTGTTCAGCGTGGCGCCCTCGTCGCTGTACATGAAGTCCAGGAGCGCCACCGCCGCGGCCACGTTGTCGCCGCGTGCGGACAGCAGCGCCTTGGGACCGGCGATGCCGCGCTGGCGGATCCAGACGTCCTCTCCGTTCACCTGAGGGGCGACCACGGGATAGGACGAGAAGCCGCAGAACTGATCGCCGCCTGTGCCCTGGGTGCAGTACCGCTCGGCCTGCGTCGGCTCGATGCTGGAGGCCCAAGTGCCCCACCAGAACATGGTCTTGCCCTCGTCCCAGTCCAGGCGCCGCTGGTCCTTCTCCGCCATGGTCAGGTAGTCGGGGTGCAGGATGCCGGCTTCGTGCATGGCGCGCAGGAACTCGGTGGCGCGCTTGAAGCGCGGGTTCAGCGGCCCGAAGCGCCAGACGTTGTCCGGCTCCATCTGCATGGCCGTGTCCGCCGCGAACTCGTCCTTGTACATGACGCGGGGCAACTGGCCGCTGTTGCGGATGCCGCGGTCGCCGCGCGTGTGCATGCCGGTGGTCGGACCGCCGAACATCGCGTCCCAGTGCGGCTTCATGGCCAGGATCGCCTCCTGGACCTGGTCGATGTCCGTGAACTGGTCCGGCACGCTCGGGTCGTAGCCGGCCGCCTCCATCAGGTCGCTGCGCAGCACGAACCCGGGCACCCGCGGCGCCAGGAAGCGCGTGTCCAGACGGTTGGCCAGGTATACGTGCCCGTCGGGCGCGAAGCGCTGGTAGTTGTCGATGTCCCACGCGGCGTACACGCGGTCCAGGTTGGGCATGTTGCCCGCATCGCGCTCGACGTCCAGGGCGACGAACAGGCCCTGCGGCCCGTAGATGTTCGGGTCGTCCCCCATGGTGCCGAAGTACTGCATGACGTCCGGAAAATCCAGCGACGCCAGGGTCGTGCTCCACCAGGTGGACATGTCGCCCTGCTCGACGTGCATCGGCTGGATGGTCGTGCCGGTCGCCTCGCCCAGCCACTTCATGACCAAGGTCTCCGACGTGGCGTTCTTGTTGAACTCGTAGAACCCGGACCAGGTGATGACCGGCCCGTCGGCCGACACCGCGCCGGCGGTGGCCACCAGCAGCACGAGTGCCAAGGTGCTCAAACGGGATAGCGATTGCCTCATGCAACGCCTCCTTCTCAGGTATTGCCGGCGCGCCGCGGCGCGCGGCTCGTGCCGATCAGTATGCGCCCGCGTGGCGGGCGCCGCAACGCCCCGATGAGCGGTGCCGGCGGACTCCAGGCTCAGCCCTTGACGGAGCCGAGGGTGATCCCTCTCACGAAGTAGCGCTGCGCGAACGGGTAGACGAACAGGATCGGAATCACCGTGATCAGCGTGAACGCCATCTGCGTGGCCTTCAGGTAGCCGCCCTGCCACACTTCCTGCGCCGCGTCGTACTGCCCCTCGACCTCGTACGCGGTGAGCAGCTCCGGCCCCGCATCCGGGCTGCCCACGCTGGACCCGCCGAAGCCGCCGACCACCGCCACCTCACGCAGGAACAGGGTGAGCGGGTACTTGTTCCGGTCGCTCAGGTAGATCAGCGCGCTGAAGAACGAGTTCCACATGGTCACCGCCGCGAACAGCCCGATCGTCGCCAGCATGGGCTTGATCAGCGGCAGCACGATCCTGAAGAACACCAGGAAGTCGCCGCCGCCGTCGACGTACACCGACTCCAGCAGCTCCTCGCTGACGTTGGTGTGGATGTAGACGCGGAACAGGATCACGTAGTACGCGCTGACCGCCGACGGCAGCACGATCGCCCAGAGCGTGTTCAGCATGCCGAGCTCCCTGATCCACAGGAAGTTCGGGATCAACCCGCCGCCGAAGAACATCGACACCAGCAGCACGGTGCCGATGAAGCCCCGGAACGCCAGCCTGCGCTGCGCGAGCGCGAAGCCGGCCATCCCGCACAGGATGACCGTCAGCACCGTGTTCAGCACGGTGTAGAGGATGGAGTTGTAGTAGGCGCGGCCGATGAAAGGGTTGTACTGGAACAGGTAGGTATAGATCTCCAGGCTGAAGTCGACCGGAATGAGAGTCACCTTGCCGAAGCCGACGGCGAAGAAGTCGCTGGTCGAGATCGCGGCCATGTATACGAACGGGTAGAGGGCCGACACGGCGATCGCGAAGATCAGGATGACGTTGCCGACGTCGAACAGCCGCGACCCGAACGACTGGCGATAGACGCGGGTCATCACTACCAGAGCCCCTGCCCGCGCACCCTGCGGACGATCCGGTGCGTGGCGTAGACGATCGAGAAGGAGACGATGGAGTTGAGCAGCCCCACGGCGGTCGCGTATCCGTACTGGCCGTTCTGGATGCCGCGGCGGTAGACGTAGGTCTGGATGATGTCCGACGTCTCGTAGGTCGCCGGGTTCTGGATCAGCAACGCCTTCTCGAAGCCGACGTCGATCAGCGTCCGCATGTTCAGGATCAGAAGCACCAGGATCGTCGGCAGGATGGAGGGCAGGGTCACGCGCCAGATCTTCTGGAAGCGTCCGGCGCCGTCGATGTCGGCGGACTCGTACAGCTCCGGGTTGATGCCGGTCATCGCCGCCAGGTACAGGATCGAGCCCCAGCCCAGGTTCTGCCAGATGCCGGAGATGATGTACATCGGCCGGAACGCGCGCGGATCGGCCAGGATGACCGGCGCTTCGCCGGTCATGTCGGCGATGATCCGCGTGACCAGTCCTTCGAAATTGACGAACTGGAACATCAGGCCGACGATCACCACCTGCGACACGAAGTGCGGGAGGTAGGTCAGCGACTGCATCCAGCTCTTGAACTTGGCGTTCGCCAGCTCGTTGAGCAGGATCGCGAAGATGATCGGCGCCGGAAACCCGTAGACGAGTTGCTGGAGTCCGAGCAGCACGGTGTTGCGGAGCAGCCTGAGGGTGTTCGGGTCGGTGAGGAAATCCTCGAAGTACCTGAACCCTACCCAGTTGGCGCCGAAGAAGCCCTCGATCGGGCTGAACCGCCGGAAGGCGAACGTGAGGCCCCAGATCGGTATGTAGTGGAAGACCACCAGCCACACTAGGGCGATCGCGATCATGACGTGCCGCGCGGGAAAGCGGCGGATCACGTCGATGTTCCCGGCGAACCGGGACCCGAGCGTGCGCGGCTCGGCCCTGCGCTCCCGCAGCGACGACTCGACCTGGGTGTCGGCCGTTACGCCTGCGGGAGCGGTGGAAACGTCAGACACTGCCCGTGTCTCCGCCCACGCTTACGCCTGCAGACTCGGATCCGGCACATACTGTCCCGGTCGCGACGATGGAGAGGTCAGCCATTCACTCCATCCTTGGCGGCTGGCGAGAGCCTCGAAGGGATACGCCAGCCTGCCACCGCGCCCGTGAGGTGTCAACATGCAGGCGCAGGCCTTGGCGGCAGAAACGCTTGACGCCGATACACAGACTCTACACACTCTACGCATGGCGACCCGGACGGTGTCCGTGACGACCGAGGCCTACGACAAGCTCCGGCGCGCCCGCAGATACCCGACCGAGTCGTTCACGCAGGTGATCCTGCGGGCGACGTGGCCGGAGGACACGATCACGGCGGCGGAGCTCCTCGACCGGCTCGATCGCATCCCGGAACCGTTCACGGCCGATGGGCTCGATGCGATCGAGCGGGCCAAGGCGGAGCAGCCCGAGCCGGAGGACAAGTGGACCGGTCCCTGATCCTGGAAACGACCTTCCTGATCGACCTGGAGCGCGAGCGCTCGAAGCGGCGGACGGGCTCCACGCGGGACTTCCTCGAGCGTCATGGCCACTGTCGCCTGTTCGTCACCGACGTGATCGCCGGCGAGCTCGCCGCCGGCGTCTCGCTTGGCAAGCGCGAGGAGTGGGAGGAGTTCATCAGGCCCTTCCGCATCCTGCCCCTCACCCGCGACGTGTGCTGGGAATTCGGAGTCACGTATCGCTATCTGCAGGAGCAGGGCCGGCTGATCGGCGGCAACGACCTGTGGATCGGCGCTGCCGGACTGGCCTACGGGATGCCGGTCGTCACGCGCAACGCCGAGCACTTCGGGCGCATACCCAGGCTGGAGGTGGTCTCCTACTGACCGGTCAGATCGGCTTCGAATTCCGCCCACAGCTCGCGCAGCGCGTCCACCTCGCAGCCTTCCGGCAGGGGCGTGACGTGGTGTCGGACGCGGGTCGTGTAGCTGCTGCCGGCCGCGAACGCGAGCGAGCCCGGCCAGGTGACGTAGTCCATGGCCGGCCCGCCGGCGCCCATGCACACCGCGGCGGTGGTCGTTGGCTCGAACAGGATGACGTGCCGCTCTCCGCCCGGTGCGGGGTGCGACACCAGCGCCGGCTGCGCCCATGATCCGCCGACACGGCCGTCGCCGCGCGGGCAGTGCGGGACCCTGCCGAGTTCCCGAAACGGGCTGTCCGGCGCCACGATCAGCCGGTCGATGTGGTAGCCGCCGATGTCCAGGAAGTTGACGAGCGCTCCGGAGGCGTCCCAGAACCGGCAGCCGATCGCGGTCTCCCGCGTCAGCTTCCTTCCAGCCGGCCGGTTGAGGCTGGTGTAGCAGGCGAAGAACTGCCCGTACTCGCCCAGCTCCGTCCCCGTCTCGTTGGTGACCGTGATCGCGCAGTCGTAGCCGAGCCGCGGCGGCTCCTGCACGGTCGGGACGCTCCACTCGTGGCGGGTGCGCACGCCGTCGCACCGGTACTCGCTCCACACGCGCGCCACATTGCGGAGCTCCTCCCCGCCGCACACCGCCGGGACCATGCGCGGCCGCATCTCCGTCGATCCGTCGTAGCCGGCCCACCACTGCCACTCGCGGCAGTCCCAGGTCGGGGTTTCGGGCTCGACCGCGTCGGTGCCGTCGGCCAGCACGAAGCGGTAGACGCCCAGGTGGCGCTTGCCGGCGCCGTCGATGACCACCTCGGCGCGGTGAGCGCCGGCGCCGTCGCTGACGTCGATGTGGAAGCGTTGGATCATGGTGCGCTCAGCATGCCACGCACTCCGGAGGCGATCACCCGGCGGCCGCGGCTCGATGGCTTGACGAAATCCTCGACGATCCGCATGGGGAGTGGTACTTTCCGTCCAAGATGAAGACCAGACTGCTCCGCCTTCACCGGTGGCGCCGGACGGCGGTCACGATCGCCGCGGTCGCCGCCCTTGCCACGCTGCTGCCGGCGGCGTGGGCACAGAACCCGCAGGACGAGATCCCGTTCGACCCGGAGGTGCGCCGGGGCACGCTGGGCAACGGCCTGACCTACTACATCAAGGTCAACCCGGAGCCGCCCGAGCGCATCCAGCTCCGGTTGGGGGTCAACGCAGGCTCCGTGCTGGAGCAGGAGTCCGAGCGCGGCCTGGCCCACTACCTGGAGCACATGGCCTTCAACGGCACCGCCTCGTTCGCCGGCAACGAGATCATCGAATACCTGGAGTCGATCGGCTCCGCCTTCGGACCCGACATCAACGGCTACACGAGCTTCGATGAAACCGTCTACATCCTGGAGCTCCCCACCGATCCGGAGGTGATCGCGCAGGGCTTCGACATCCTGAGCGAATGGGCCTACGCCATCACCCTGGATCCGGACGAGGTCGAGCGCGAGCGCGGCGTGGTGCTGGAGGAGTGGCGGCTCGGCCGCGGCGCCGACCAGCGCATCCGCGACCAGCAGTTTCCGGTGCTGTTCGGCGACTCCCAGTACTCGGTGCGGCTGCCGATCGGCCTGCTGGAAGTGATCGAGACCGCGTCGGCCGACGACCTGCGCGCTTTCTACGAGCGCTGGTACCGGCCCGACCTGATGGCCGTGGTCGCGGTGGGCGATCTGGACCTCGACGAGATGGAAGCCCTGATCCGCGAGCACTTCGCGGCGCCGCCGGAGGGTGCGGCCGACTTCCCGCGCGCCTACCCGCCGGATCCGCCGACCGACCGCACGCAGTTTCCCGTTCCCCCGCACCCGGACCTGCGGGTGAACGTGTCGACCGATCCCGAGGTGAACCTCACCACGCTGTGGCTCTACCACAAGGTGCCGGCGCAGGTCGGCCACGACCGCGCCGCCTACCGGCGCCTGCTGGTCGATCGGCTGTTCGGCGGCATGATCAACGCCCGGCTGTACGAACGCAGCCGGGAGGCCGATCCTCCGTTCCTGGCCGCCGGCAGCGGCAGGTCCCTGTTGGTGGGAGATGCCGCTACCCTGTACATGGCCGCCTACGTGGACAAGGACCGCATCGCGCGCGGGCTGGACACGCTGCTCGAGGAGATGCAGCGCACCGCCCAGCACGGGTTCACGTCCACCGAGCTGGAGCGTGAGAAGGCCACCATGCTGCGCGCCATCGAGAGCGCGTGGCACGAAAAGGACCAGCGGCCTTCGCAGCGTCTGGCGGAGGAGTACCTGCGCCACTTCCTGGACGGCGAGCCGGTCCCGGGGGTCGACGCGGAGTACGTCCTGTATAACGAGATGCTGCCGGAGATCACCGTGGAGGAGGTGAACCGGATCGCCGAGCCGTGGCGCGGGATCCACAACGCGGTGGTTCTGCTGTCGGGTCCGGAGGGCATACCGGCGGGGCCGGAGACCGAAGCCGAGCTGATCGCGAAGGTCACCGCCGCCCCGTCCCTGGAGGTCGCGGCCTATGCCGACGAAACCAGCGACGAGCCGCTGCTGGCCGAGATCCCGGAGCCGGGCGCCATCGTCGCCGAGGAGGCCATCGGCGCCGTGGACGCCGTGCGCTGGACCCTCTCCAACGGCGTCACCGTCATCGCCAAGCAGACGGATTTCCGGGACGACGAGGTCCTGCTGTCCGCGACCAGCCCCGGCGGCACCTCGCTGGTGGAGGACGCCGACTACGTGGCCGCCGTCACCGCGGACAATCTGGTGAGCGGCTCCGGCGTCGGCGCGCATGACGTGGTCGCGCTGGAGAAGCTGCTGGCCGGCAACACCGCCTCGCTGTCCCCCTACATCGGCGGGCTGTTCGAGGGATTCACCGGCGACTCCTCCCCGGACGACCTGGAGACGCTGTTCCAGCTCGTCACCCTGTACGCGACCGCCCCTCGCATGGACGCCGACTACTTCGAGAGCTACTCGTCCAACCTGAAGAGCCAGGCCGAGAACCGGCTGTCGCAGCCGGACGCGGTGTTCTCCGACACCTACCGCAGCGCGATCAGCCAGGACCACTTCCGCACCCGGCCGTTCACGGTGGAGTGGGTGGAGGAGCTCAACCTGGAGCGTTCCACCGCCATCTATCACGACCGGTTCGCCGATCTCGGCGACTTCACCTTCATCGTCGTCGGCGCGTTCGAGTGGGACACGCTGCGCTCGCTGACCGCCACCTACCTGGCCACGCTGCCGGCGGCCGGCCGGGTCGAGACCTGGCGCGACGTGGGCATCGACCCGCCGCCCGCGATAGAGGAACGCATCGTCCGGCAGGGAATCGACGAGCGCTCGATCACCCGCGTCGCCTTCGCCGGCGACATGGACTGGAGCCGCGAGGCGTCCCTGGAGCTGTCGGCCCTCGGCGAGATGCTGCAGATCCGCCTGCGCGAACGTGTCCGCGAGGAGTTGGGGGGCACCTACTCGATCGGCATCGGCGCTTCGGCATCGGCTCTGCCCGATCCCGAGTACCAGGTCACGGTCTGGTTCTCCAGCGACCCGGAACGCGCCGACGAGTTGTTCGAGGAGGTGCTGATCGGCGTCGACTGGGCATTGGACGGCGCCGAGCAGAGCTATCTGGACAAGGCGAAGGAGATCCTGCGCTCGAGTCGTGAGGAGCAGCTCCGGCGCAACGGCTTCTGGCTGGGTCAGATCCGGGGAGCCGTGCAGCGCGGCGAGCCGTTCCAGGCGATCGCCGGCTTCGACGAGCGCCTGGACGCGCTGACCCTGGAGCAGGTGGCGGAGGCGGCCCGCCGCTACCTCAGCCGCGACCGCTACGTCCGGGTCGTGCTGCTGCCGGAAGAGTCGGAGAGCGGTTCGGAGTAGCCGCCCCCGGCGCCCGCCGCGCTCAGGTCCACCGCCGGCAGCCGTGTCTCGCACACGTCGCCGCCGGCGAGGCTGAGCGCGTAGGCGCCCGCGGTGGACCGCGCCGTCACCACGCGGCGCAGCTCCGTGCCGGCGTAGTGGGCGGCCGCGTCGTCGTCCAGGGCGATGCCGGGGACGATCTCCCCGGCGCCCAGCATCGCGTGCAGGGTCGGCCGGCGCTCCGGCTCCGCGTCGTAGTGGGGGCAGCAGCTTCCCGGCAGGAAGCCCAGGCAGTCGAGCGGCCGCAGCCGGTCGGCCCAGGAGTCGGTGCTGCCCTGCTCGAACCAGCAGATCGCCCCGGCGCTGACCCCCGACAGCACGATCCCGGCCTGCCACGCCTCCCGCAGGACCTCGTGCAGCCCCCACTCGCGCCAGACGCCCAGCAGGCTGCGGGTGTTGCCCCCGCCCACGAAGATCACGTCGCGGCCGAACACCCACTCGCGCAGATCGGGGGTGCGCGTGAACAGCGAAAGGTGCGACGGCCTGCAGTCCAGGCGCCCGCTGGCGGAGTAGAAGCGGACCAAGTAGGAGTCGGCGTCCCCGGTCGCGGTGGGAATGAAGCCGATCGACGGTCGTTCGGGCGCCGCCTGAGCCAGGATGTAGCGCTCGATGAGCAGGTCTCCCGGGCCGAACCCGCCGCCGCCGAGCGCGATGATGTGGGTCTGGGCCGCCGCGCTAGTCGACGTGGAAGACCTCCTCGGCCGCGGCCCACCACTCGCCTTCGGCGCGGTCCGGCAGCGGCTCTTGGCAGGGGTCGGTGATCTTCCACCACTCCTGCGTCCTGGGGTCGGCCGCCATCGCCGCCATGTCGGCCGCGAAGTCGTTGCCGACGTACTCGAAGTACGAGAACAGGTAGTGCTTGCCGTCGGGCAGCCGGCGCAGGAAGATCGAGTAGTTGCGGATGTTGGACCGGTGGATCCGGTCCAGCACGTCCGGCCACACGTCGGCATGCAGCCGGTTGTACTCCTCGATCTTCTCTTCCCGCAGGCCGACGATCAATCCGTAGCGTTTCATGCGTCTCCTCCTCTGCGCTGCCGCGCCAGTCGAGCCCCGGCGGTCAGCGCCTGCAGCTTGGCGCGGGCGATGTGCCGGGGGCAGTGGTTGAAGCCGCAGTCCGGCACGGCGACGATGCGCGCGGCATCCACGTGGCGCGCCGCCTGCTCCAGGGCGGCGGCCACCTCCTCGGCGTCCTCCACGAAGTAGGACTTCACGTCGACCACGCCGACGCCGACGTCGATCGGGTCCGGCACCTGGGCCAGCAGCTCGAGCTGCGCCTGCTCGCGGTTGGCGAACTCGAAGTTGAGCTGGTCGCAGCGCGCCCTGCTGAGCGCCGGGAACAGGTAGCGGTAGTCGCGCCGGTCGCGCGAGCGGCCCCTGAAGTTGCCGAAGCACAGGTGCACGCCGACGCGCGCGTGCACGCCGTCGCGGGTGGCGTTGAGCGCCTCGACCAGCTCGGAGCCCGCTGCGTGGCTGGTGGCGTAGCGCGGCTCGTCGATCTGCAGATAGGTGGCTCCGGCCGCGACCAGCGCCCGCATCTCGGCATTGACGATGTCGGTCATGTCGGCCAGCACCGCATCGCGGCTGGTCCCGCTGTCCGGCAGCAGCAGCGGCAGCGACAGCGTCACCGGGCCGGGGACGCACACCTTGATCGGCCGCTCGGTGTGGCGGCGCAGGTAGGCGACCTCTTCCACGATGCCCAAGCCCTCCGCGGCGCGCACCGGCCCCTCGACCCGGTAGCGCGGATTCTGGTCGTAGCCGGCGGCGCCGAGCCGGCGCGCGGGTCGGAGCTGCATCAGGCCGGTGAGGCGGCCGTAGAAGCCCTGGATGAAGTCGCGGCGACGCATCTCGCCGTCGGTGACCACGTCGACGCCGGCGTGCTCCTGGTCGAACAGCGCCACGTTGACCGCGTCGTCGAGCGCCTCGGCGATGTCGGCCTCACCCAGGTCGCCGGCGGACGCGGCGCGCTCCTCCAGGGCGATCAGCCAGCTCGGCAGCGCGTAGCTGCCGATCATCTCGGTCGGATAGAGCGGCCGGTCGGCCACGGTCAGCCCGTTGCCTCCCTGATGGCGTCGACGTTGCGGCGCGCGACCTGGGCCAGCATGCCGTTCAGCTCGCCGCAGATGATCAGCCTGGCGCCCATCTCGATCCAGCGCGCCGCGCTCTCGCCGTCGGGGACCACCGTTCCGCACGGCTTGCCCACGCGCGCGCAGCCCTCGATGGCCCGGCGGATGACCGCCTCGTGCGGTCCGCCCGGGCGATAGAAGTCGGCCAGGGCGATGCCGTGCGACATGGCCAGGTCGTACGGCCCCACCAGGCAGGCGGTGACCCACGGCCGGTCGAACACGGACGGGTCGTCGACCGCGCGCGGCGTCTCGATCATCGGGATCAGCGCGAGCTGCTCCTCCAGCTCCGCCCAGGTCTCGCGGCGGAAGTCGCTCACGTGGCGGTTGCCGGGGCCGCCCGGGCCGCGCTCGCCGACCGGCGGCAGGAAGGCGGCGCGGCGCAGCGTGTCGACCTGCTCGGCCGTGTCGACCATCGGCAGGATGGCCCCGAGCGAGCCGTAGTCGAGCGCCAGGCGCACGTGCTCGTAGGTGCAGAACGTGCGCATGATCACGGCAAAGCCGGCCAGCCGGCCGACCCGGCAGATGGCAGCGAGGCGGTCCGGTGGATACTCGCCGTGCTCGGCGTCGAGCATCAGGAAGTCGTAGCCGGCGTTCTGCAGCACCTCGATGTGCGATTCGTGGGTGTTGTCGGTGGCGAGGGCCCCGATCGGCACCTCGCCCGCCGCCAGCTTGCGCACGACGGCATTCTCGGTCACAGGCATGCCCAGACCATACCGCACTTGGCCGCTACAGGATGCCGAAGACCTCCAGAAGTCCCGAGACCCGTACCGCCATCACCACCACGGCGACGACCAGGATCGCGCGGATCCAGCGCTCGCCGCCGGCCACCGAGAAGCGCGCGCCGATCCAGGCGCCGGCGGCATTGCCGGCCGCCAGGGTCAGGCCCGGACCCCACTCGACCTTGCCGTTGAGCAGGAACACCGTCAGCGCCGACACCGTGAAGATCAAGATCACCGCCACCTTGACCGCGTTGATGCGCACCAGGTCGTAGCCGGTCAGGAAGATAAGGGAGCTCATGATCAGGAAGCCCACCCCCGCCTGGATGAAGCCCCCGTACACGCCGATGGCGAAGAAGATCGCCATCAGCAGGATGCGCCGCGAGCCGGCCGGCGGCTCGACGGCGCCCTGCCCGTCGGCCGGCTTGGGCTTGAAGAAGATCGACACCAGCACCAGCACCATGACCCCGGCCAGCACCGCGTTGAACACGGCGTCCGGCACGGCCACGGCGATGCGCGAGCCGACCACCGCCCCGGCCAGCGCCGGCAGGCCGAGCTGCAGCGCGAGCGCCGGCTCGAAGTGGCCCTTGCTGCGAAAGCCGGCGACGGCGGTGATGTTCTGCAGCATGATCGCCACCCGCACCGTGCCGTTGGCGACGCTGGAGGGCATGCCCAGGAAGATCAGCACCGGCATGGTGAGCGCGCTGCCGCCGCCGGCCACCGTGTTCAGGAAGCCGCCGGCGACGCCGACCACCAGCACCAGCGCGAGCTCGGGTAGTTCCACGGGGGGTTACCGCAACTGACCCGAACGCCCTACGCCGGCTCTACCGGGACGACGCGGCCGCCGGTCAGACTGCGGCTGACGGCTTCGGTGAACTCCATGTACTGCAGGCCGATCTTGAACGGGGTCAGCACGATCTCCTCCTCGCCGCGGATGGCGCCGACGAACTCGTCCTCCACCCGCCAGGACTGCGCTTCTTCGGGGCGCACCTCTACCTCCGCCAGCGCGTCGTCGCCGTTGCGTCCGGCCCAAACCGTATCGGTATCGCTGTCGAAGCGGATCGTGCCGTCCGAGCCGCACAGGTGGATCTGCGAGCCGCCGCTCAGCCCCATCACCGCCGACACCTGCAGATGAAGCTGCGCACCGCAGTGGAGCTCCGCCGTGATGTCGATGTGCTCCGGCACCAGCGCGTCGCGCAGCACGCCCGACGCATCGGCCCGGCGGGTCACGAACGTCCTGCCCATCGCCGACAGGCGGCGGGCCGTCCCCACCCAGCGCATCATCGCCTCGTACCAGATGCCCATGGTCATGATGTTGCGGCCCGACAGGTCGGTGTCCTGGCGCCAGTGCAGCGGCGCGTCGCGGTCCAGGAAGCCGGTCGAGACGCGCGCGTCGACGACCAGCAGCTCGCCCAGCACTCCCTCGGCCATCAGCCGCTGGATGGTGCGGTCCACCCGCACCGTCATCGGCGACGGCACGATCTGCGCCACCAGGTCCGGATGCGCCCGCGACGCCGCGAGCATCCGGCGCGCCTCCGCGGCGTCGCGCGCCATGCGCGCCTCGCACAGCACGTGCTTGCCCGCGTTCAACGCGGCGACCGTCACCTGCTCGTGCAGGTACGGCCAGGTGCCGATCACGACCGCGTCGACGTCGGAGTCGACCACCTCCCGCCACGTCGTCAGCACCTGCGGGATGCCGAACTCCTCCGCCACCCGCGCGCCGGAAGCGTGCGACCGGTTGCAGACGCTGACCACCTCGACCCCGTCGATCGCCTGCAGGCGCGGGATGTGCAGGTGGCGCGTGTTGGCGCCGGCGCCCACGACGCCGACCCTGATCCGTGTGCTCATGGATCGTAACCTCCTTGCGAGTCAGCAATGCTCGGTGATTTGGGCCGCGCGGTCAAACAGGAGAAATGGTCCGTGACCCTTCCCGCGAGCCGCACGTCAGTCATCAAGCTGCGCGACCAGCGGTGCCCACCAGGCGTTTCCCGCTCCCGGCCTCCGATATTCGACCTCCACAGTCGGTGCGCCGCGAAGGCACTTTGCCACGCTGACTGTACCGAGCATGTATTGAAGTTTGGTGAGCTTGATCTCTCCTTGCGAACCGGTGTAGGTGAATCGACCTTGGCCTTCTGGCGGTGGCATGTAGAGATCGATGAAGCCCAGTCCGCACAACGTTGTGAACTTCCGTCTCAGTTCTTCGTGTTCGGTTTTCCTATTCCCGGTCCGGCCCCGTCTCTCGGCCGAAACGTTGAAGTCCCCGCAGAGCAAACATTTCTGGGAACCGGAACCGCGAGATCGGACGTGCGCCGACAGGGCTTCCAACCAATCGGCTCTGCGCCTGATATCATCCCCGTACGGAGCGTAGACGGACGAAACCTGTAGCCCGTTTACTTCTACGGTTAGGAATCTCGGGCCGAGTTTCCTCTGTCCGGGCAAGCCCTCCTGGACAACCTCGGGCTTGCTCCTGCTGAGAATGGCGACACCATACTCGTTCTCGCGACACCAAACACGGGCGCAATATTCCGCCGATCCAGACCCGGAGAAACGATCCTCACTGAGAATCGACCTAAGTTCTCTCCGGAAGACTTCCTCCGAGGACCGAATCTTCTGGAGTGCGACCACATCGGGCTTCTGCTCGTCCAGCCAGCGAAGGAGGAGCTCCTTTCTCGTGCGGACCCCGTTGATACTCCACGTCGCGATTCTCATAGAGACCTAATTGCCGTCACTGAGGGTCCTGTGCCAGCCTGCCGTCACTGAGTTCGTTCCTCCATCTCGCTGGACTCCAATAGCTGATCGCCCGGCTCCGGCGGCCGATCAGGGGCGTTGTCGAGCAGGTTCAATAGCCCATCGCGGCTCGCACCGGCGGCGCGGTCCTTGAGAAAACCCTCGGCCGACTCGACTGCCCCGATCTTCTGCGCTACAGCAGCAACGATCCACTGATTGAGAGACACGCCATCCCGCTCCGCCAGTCGAATGGCACTTGCCTTCAGCGACTCGGGCAGGTGAAGGGGGTACCGATACCGGCGTGACACGCTCACCGCGCCAACCTCCTGATGGTTTCGCCAGGGGACACGACGTCGATACCGGAGGTGTGCGCAAACTGAAAATGCCTGCTGTTGTGGGTCACGATCGCATCCGCGCCGCCGTTGAGCGCCGCCTCCAGTACCATCTCATCGTCTGGATCCGGAAGCATCGGCCGCGCCAGGAACGTCACGTCCACCGGCTCGGCCAATTCCGCAAGCCCGGCCATGGCCGTGGCAACGTCCTGTAGCGTCTGACCGGTAACCTCTCGCATGGAATCGCGGCTCAGTACCGACTCGTATTCCAGGAACAACGCGGTCGAACACAGCATGGTCACGCGGCCCTCCGCAGCCAGCCGCAGAAGTGCGTTGCTCGCTCCGTTCCGGCTCCGGAAGGCCGAAGCGATGACGTTCGTATCCAACACCAGCCTCAACCGGCACCATTATGGATGACATCCTATAAGATGTCTACTAACCCGTACCGCACCGAGCGTCTTCTAACCCACGAGCAACTGCCGGCTCAGGTCCCAGGCGATGGTGGCGATGCCCAGGAGCAGGACGGCCGCGAACAGGCGGCGGATGCGCGGCCCCTTGAACCGCCTGGCGAGGCATACGCCCAGCAACGCGCCGAGCACCGATCCCGTGGTGAGCAGCAGCACCAGCAGCAGCTCGACGTGCCCCTGCCCGCCGTGGCGGACCGCCCCGTAGCCGGAAGCCAGCACCACCTGCACGGCGCTGGTGCCGATCGCGACGTGGGTAGGCACACCCAGCACGTAGATCAGCAGCGGAAAGTTGATGAACCCGCCGCCCACGCCCATCAGCCCGGTCAGGATGCCAGTGCCGAAACCCATGGCCAGCGGCACCCACACCGAGATGCCGGACAGACCTGAACGCGGAAGGTCCATGATCGGCCGTAGCCGGATGCGGCGCAGCGCCCGCCCCGCGCGCGTGTCCACGTCAGCGCGCCCCACGCGGGTCTCGCGCCAGATCATCACCGCGACCGACGCCAGCAGCAACACGAACAGGCCGCCGAGCACCAGGTCGAGCAGCGTGATGCCGCCGCCGGAGACGCTCACCTCGCCGATCGACTCCAGCGCGTTCTGAATGCGCAGGCCCACCTCGGCCCCCGCCACCGCTCCGGCGCCGAGCACCAGCCCCAGGCGCAACTCGACGTTGCCGGCCCGCCGGTGCCGGTACGCGGACACCGTGCCGGTCAGGAAGATCTGCACCAGGTCGGTGCCCACCGCGACCGGGTACGGCACCCCGAACAGCGCCTTGAGCGCCGGCGTGAGCAGGAATCCGCCGCCGACGCCGAACAGCCCGGTGAGCACGCCCACCGAGAAGCCGAGCACCACCACGCCCGGCAGCCACACCTCCACCTGGGCCAGGGGAAGGAACAGCGTCAGCACGCGCGCACCTTACCCCGGCGCGCGCCGCGCTACCGCCGGCCGCCGATTCCGCCCTACAGTCCGACCGGCGCCACCGCCACCCAGTAGTAGACCAGGTAGGCGCCGGCTCCCAGCAGGAACAGCACGCCGACGTGGTTGGCGAACGGCATCAGCGCCCGCAGCCGCTGCGCCAGCGTGGTGCGCAGCAGCGCCGCCGCGACGGTGACCACGGTGATCACCGCCCCCATGCCCAGCGCGTAGCTCACGAACTGGGCGAGGCTCGTCAGCCACCCATCGGCGGTCAGCGCCGTCGACACCACGAGCAGGAAGATCGGCAACGCGCAGCTCAGCGACGCGATGGAGTAGGTCATCCCGAACAGCAGCGCGTTCAGGGTGTTGCGCCGCGGCGTGACGTGCACGCGGCTGGCCGCGGCGATGCCGATCTTGCGGCCGGAGATCAGGAGCCACAGCGCCAGCGCCACCATGACGGCTCCGACCCCCGTGGCCGCGTACGGCAGGACCGGACCCAGTGCCTGCCCGGCCAGCCCGACCAGCACGCCCACCGGCGCCACCACCGCCACGAATCCCACGGTGGTCGCCGCGGCGATGCGGAGCGCCGCCAGCGTGCGGCTCAGCCATGATGCGGCGCCATAGCCGCTCTCCTGCGTGCCGAGCTGCAGCGACAAGTAGGTGGGCAGCATGATGAAGCCGCACGGGTTGACGCAGGCCACGATACCGGCACCGAATGCCGTGCCGAGCCTCACCGAGCGGGCCAGTTCGGTGGCCGCGTTTTCGGCACTGGCCTGCACGCGCGTGAGCAGATAGACCAGGGCGACCACCGCGGCGGCGGGCACCACGTAGTACCAGAGGACGCGCCGCCACCCGCCGGTCGCGGGCGGGGCCGGGTCCATGGTCCGCGCGGTCGCCACCGTGCCCCTACCCTTCCGCTTCGATGAGGGCGCCGGCCAGCTCCTCCAGCTTCTCCTTGGTCAGCAAGCCGGTCCAGGTGTGGGCGATCTGGCCCGCGGAGTTGATGAAATAGGTGGCCGGAAGGCCCAGGATCTGGTACGCGCTCCCGACGTGCTCGTCCGCGGTGGTCACCGCCGGGTACGTGATCTTCAGCGTGTGCAGCAGCGACAGCGCGTGCTGAGGCAGGCCGAGATTCTGCATCGCGCCGACGTCGACGCCCAGCATCAGCACCTGCTTGCGATGCTTGTCGTAGTACTCCTGGAATTCCGGCATCTCGACCTGGCACGGCGGGCACTGGGCAGCCCAGAAGTTGAGGATGATCGGCTTGCCCAGGGCGACCACGTCGCTCAGGTGCAGCTCCCGGCCGCCGAGCTCCTTCTCGCCCTGGTACGCCTCGAAATAGAAGTCGGGGGCCATCGGCAGGTCCGCCTGGACCGGGCTGCCACCGTCGCCGCCCTTGCCGCCGCAGCCGGCCAGCAGCAGGCCGGCCGCCGCGGCTGCCAGCAGCACGCGCACTCCCCGTCGTGAACGCTCCATCGCTTCCTCCTCAGTCGACGCCGGCAGCCGGCCGCCCCTTACCCGCGGGTCCGTCCGCCCACGGCGGCGGCAGGCCGAGCGCGCGCAGCTTGGCCTCCGCCTCCGCCCGCTCGCGATTGCGGGCCAGTCGGCCGGGCTGCCCCGTGCGCTCGGCCAGCCAGCCCGCCGCGCGCGCGATCGCGGCCGCCTGCTCGTGGTCGCCGGCGGTCAAACAGGCGACCAGCTCGGTCTCGATCCGGCTCAGGCTGGTCGTGTGCAGGCGGTAGTCGCAGAACGCCTCCCACGCCAGCGGGCACCAGCGGGCGACCACCTCCGCGCCGATCACCTGCGCGTAGTGGCGGATCTCGAGTTGCGCGTGGTCGTCCATGCGCAGCGACAGGAAGTGCAGCAGATTGTGCAGGTCGATCTTCCAGTACGCCTCGGTATAGGTGGACAGCGGCAAGTCCTTGCGCGCCTGCTCGCGCGCCACGCCCGCATCGAGCCGTTCCTGGTAGACGGCCCGCGCCCGTCGCTGCAGCGCTGCCTCGGCGCCACTCAGCCGCTCGCCGACCGAGCGGTCCAGCGGCTCGCCCGATCCCTGCCGGTTGCCGGACGCCTGCGTGCGCCATTCAGCGGGGGCCGTGGCCTGCGCGGCGTCGATCGCGATCGAGTAGCGGGTCGAGATCTCGTTGACGGAGGCGGTGCGGTGGCGGATCCACTGCCGCCAGGCGTCCATCGGCACGCGCACGTGCAGCTTCAGCTCGCACATCTCGAACGGGGTGGTGTGGCGGTGGCGCATCAGGTAGCGGATCAGCCCGCGGTCGTCGCTCACCCGGCGCGTGCCCTCCCCATACGAGACGCGCGCCGCCTGCACGATCGCGGCGTCGTTGCCCAGGTAGTCGATGACGCGTACGAACCCGTCATCCAGCACGTCCAGCCGGCGGCCCAGGATCTCGTCCAGCGCGGCGACGTGAGGCCGCGTGAGCGCGTGCTCGTCTGGTTCCCGGTCGGCGCCCTCGGCCTCCAGGTAGCGGGCCGCGCGCTCGACCACCCGGCCCGCCTCGGGGAAGGTGAACAGCTCGCACACCGCCGGGAACGGCAGCCAGCGGCAGTCGGCGATCTCCTCGGCCTGCAGCCGGACCTCGCCCGTGCCTGCGTCGGCCAGGAAGTAGTACACGACCTTGTCGTCGCCGGACGGGAGGCGATAGCGCACCTCCTCGCGGAACCCCGGCAGGAAGCTCACGTCACGGAGCCCCACCTCCTCGGCGATCTCGCGCCGCGCCGCTTCGGCGATGCTCTCCCCGGACTCGACGTGGCCCTTGACCAGCCCCCAGTAGCCGCGCTCCGAACGGGACTCGACCGCCAGGAAGTGCAGGGCGCCGTCGATCCTCCGGTACAGGGCCGCGCCGCTCGAGGTTACCTGCGCCATCGCTACCGGACCGACAGGACGATCTTGCCGACGTTCTCGAAGCGTTCGACCAGCGCGTGGGCTTCACCCGCCTGCCGGATCGGCACCGTCCGGTCGATGATCGGCGCGAGCCTCCCCTCATCGAACAGCGGCAGGAACCGCCGCGCGAATCCCTCCGTGATCGCCGCCTTCTCCCGCTCGGAGCGGCTGCGCAGCACCGAGCCGATGATCCGGGTCCTCCGGCGCATCAGCGCGGCCAGGTCGACCGTGGCCTGCGCGCCGCCCAGCGTCGCCAGCAGCACCAGCCGGCCGCCGGTGGCGAGCACCTGCAGATTGCGCTCCAGGTAACCGGCGCCGACGATGTCGAGCACCACGTCCACACCGCCCCACGCCTGCTCGATCTCGGCGGCGAAGTCCTGCCGGGTGTGGTCGATCGCCAGCTCCGCGCCCAGCCGCCGGCAGACCGCCAGCTTGCGCTCGTCGCGGGCGGTCACCGCCACCCGCGCGCCCGCGCAGACGGCGAGCTGGATGACGGAGGTCCCGACCCCGCTGGCGCCGCCGTGCACGAGCACCGACTCGCCGGCCCGCAACCCAGCCTCCTGGAACAGGTTCACGAACGCGGTAAGGAACGCCTCCGGGACCGCCGCCGCTTCGATCAGCGACAGCCGTTCCGGCACGCGCATCAGGCTGCCGGCGGGAACCGGGCAGCGCTCGGCATAGCCGCCGCCGGCCACGATCGCGCAGACGCGGTCACCGGCCGACCAGTCCGTGACCCCCTGGCCGAGCACCGCGATCCGGCCGGCGACCTCCAGTCCCAGGATGTCCGGCGCCCCCGGGGGCGGCGGATAGCGGCCGGCGCGCTGCAGCAGGTCGGCGCGGTTCACGGCCGTGGCGGCCACCTCGACCAGCACGTGACCGGGCGGCGGGGGCGCCGGATCGTCCACCTCTTCCCACCGCAGGGAGCGTTCGGGAGCGCGGCCGACGACGATCGCGTGCACGGGTCAGCCCTGCACGTTGGCGATGGCCGTGCGCGACCCTGCGGGCCCGGCGAAGCGGGCGATCACGCTCACCAGCAGGGGGCCGGCCAGCGCTTCCCGGAAGCGCCGGCAGGTCGCCTCCGGGTCGGCGTCGAAACGCACGCAGAGCGGCTCTCCGGCGAACGGCGCCGGATCTCCCGCGCCGCCGGCATAGGTCGTGACGCAGCGCCCGCTGCCCGGCGGCAGCCCGTCGTAGGCGAAGACGCAGCGCTCGGTCACCGCCCGCCCGTCCGCCATTCGTTCGCGGACCACGCCCAGGCGGCAGGCACCGGGCACCCCGGTGTCGGCGGCGCCGGTGATGCGCGGCGTGGAGAGCTCGTCCGGCTCCGCAGTCCACTCCTGAAGCGCACGTTCCAGCGTGTGGCCGGCGCTCAGGACGTCCAGAACCGGCTGGGTCTGCTCGCCGTTGCTCACCACCTGTACCGCGCCCCGGCTCATCAGCAACGGGTAGACCACCAGCGACGGGTCATCGCCGCGCCCGGCGTCGATGAACTCGGTGCGCACCGTACCGTCGGTCGACTCCACCAGCCGCCGGTTGCGGCTGCGCTCGCTGCGGCCGGTGATCCAGTAGACGATCGCCACGCTCCGGCCGTCCGGCGCCGGTCCCAGCGCCAGTCCGCGGCCGCGATAGGTGCCGTCGGCCAGGCGTGCCATGCCGTCCATGTCCGGCGCGCTCAGCCCGGAAGCGCGGCGCGGATGCGTGCCGCCTCGGCCGCCAGCGCCTCGTCGCCCGGGTTGGGGCCGACGCTGGCGAAATCCATGTCGTGCATGCCGTCGATCGGGCTCACGTGGACGTGGACGTGCGGGACCTCCAGCCCGGCGATCAAGAGCCCGACCTTGGTGGGCCGATACGCCGCCTGCTGCGCGCGGGCGACGGTGCGCGCCACCCCCATCAGCGCGTTCAGGGTCTTGTCATCCAGGTCGATCCAGTGATCGACCTCGGCCCGCGGCACCACCAGCGTGTGACCGGGGCGCAGCGGGTTGATCGACAGGAACGCCACGCACCGCTCGTCCTGCCAGACGAAGTGGGCGGGGAACTCGCCGGCGATGATTCGCGTGAAGACGCTTGCCATGGCGTCGACCAGTGTAACCCGTACGCCTGCAATCCCTACGGTTGCCGGGCTATGCTCCGCGGCACGTGGACCCCGCCCGGACCCGCAACGTCCTGCTGTTCATCATCGTCGTCATCGCCGTCGGCGTGGCGCTGAAGCTCATGCAGCCGGTGCTCACGCCGGTCCTGGTGGCGCTGATGCTGGCCTACCTGATCGATCCTGTGCTCGTTTTCATGGACGACCGCCTCAAGCTGCCGTTATGGCTGGCGGTGCCGCTGACCGGCGTCCTGTCGCTGGCAGTGCTGTCGGGCATCGGCCTGATCATCGCCGTCAACCTGGTGGAGTTCTCGCGGGAATTCAGCGCGTTTCAGCCGCGCATCGAGCAGACCCTGAAGGGGGCGATGGATTTCGTCGCCAGCATCTCCGGCGTGGAGCTCGCCTTCGATCCCCTGGCGGAGCTGCGGCGCCTGCTGCTGTCGTCTTTCGAGCAGGTCGCGATCGCCGCGCAATCGGTGGTGCGCGGGCTCACATCGTTCCTGCTGGTGTTCTTCTTCGCGCTGCTGTTCCTGTCGGCCAAGCACCACATGACCAGAAGCTTCGCCGACGCGTTCTCGCATCCGCAGAGCTCGATGCCGGCGATCCTGGGGCAGATCGACCGCTCGCTGCGCCGCTTCATCGGCGTCAAGACCCTGATCAGCCTGTCGGTCGGCACCGCCACGAGCCTGATCCTGCTGG
Organism: Spirochaetaceae bacterium; assembly: GCA_028820215.1. Next base: position 21,630 of record JAPPKD010000148.1, read on the forward strand.
CCTTCGGCGTCCGCTTCGCCGTGGTATGGGGGCTGCTCACCTTCCTCCTCAACTTCATCCCCAGCATCGGATCGCTGGCCTCCGTCGCCGCCATCTCGCTGTTCTCCTTCGCCCAGTTCGGCGGTGGGCTGACGCCGATCGCGGTGATGGGCTGCGTGCTGGCAGCGCAGATCCTCACCGGCAGCATCCTGGAGCCCAAGCTGCTGGGCGATGCGCTGAACCTGTCGCTGCTGGTGGTGTTCGTCTTCCTGTTCTTCTGGGGGTGGCTGTGGGGTCCGATCGGCGCGCTGCTGGCGGTGCCGATGACCGCGGCGCTGCGCATCGTGCTGGCCAACATTCCGGCGACCGCGACGTTCACCCGGCTCATGGAGGGCCGGCGGCGCGAGCCCTCCTGAGGCGGCCGGCGTGACGCTGCGGGTCGACGACCTGTGGGTGCGCCGCGGCACCCGCGATGTGCTGAAGGGCGTCAGCCTGGAGGTCGCCGGCGGCGACGGGCTCCTGATCACCGGAGCCAACGGCACCGGCAAGACGACGCTGCTGCGCGCGATCCTGGGATTCCTGACGCCACGGCGCGGCGCGGTCACCTTCGCCGGGCGCCCGGTGCGGGCTCCGGGGGCCGGCTACGTGCCTCAGGAGTCTCCCGCCGGCGACCTGCCGATCACCGCCGCCGAGGTGGTGGAGATCGGCACCGTGGCGCGCCGCCTGGGCGCCGCCGAGCGCCGCCGGGTCGTGGCCGCGGCCATGGACGACACGGGGTGCGGGCACCTGCGCCGGCGCCGCTACGGCGAGCTGTCCGGCGGCGAACGGCAGCGCGTGTCGGTGGCGCGCTGCCTGGCGCAGGACGCGCGCCTGCTGCTCCTGGACGAGCCCACCTCCGCCCTGGACGCCGCGGCGCGCGCCGGGCTGATCGAGCTCCTGGAGCGCCTGCGCGAGCGGCTGGGGCTGGCCATCCTGATGGTCAGCCACGATCCCCTGATCGTCAGACACGATCCTTCGATCGTCAGCCACGATCCCGAGGCTCGGGCGCGCGTCCCGTGGCCGGTGGGCGAGCTGCGCGACGGGCGCGTGCAGGCTTGAGCACCCTGCTCGACGCGCTCGCCGTGGCGCCGATCGCGCGCGGGCTGGCCGCCGTGCTGATCGCCGGTGCCGCGCTGCCCCTGGCCGGGGTGCTGGTGCTGCGCCTGGAGCTCGTGACCCTGCGCTTCACCCTCATGCACGGCGCCCTGCTGGGAGCCGCGGTGGCGCTGGCGGTCGGACTGGACCCGCTCCTGCCTGGCCTGGCCGTCGCCCTGCTGCTGGTGGTCACGCACGTGCCGCTGGCCAGGGCGGCGGGGCTGCGGCTGGGCTACGTGGCCGCCTTCCTGATGGTGATCACCATCGGCGCCGCGGCGGCGGTGATCTACCGCGCCGCGGTACCGGCGCCCGAGGTGTTCGCGGTGCTGTGGGGCGATCCGTTCGCCCTCAGCCGTACGGATCTGATCGCCGTCGCGGTGTTCGGAGCGGCGCTGATCGCGTTCGTGGCGGTGGCCCACCGCCGCATCGCGGCGCTCCTGTTCGACCAGGAGGTGGCGGCCGCGAGCGGCGTGGCCGTGCGGCGCGTGCGCGCGGCGGTGCTGCTTGCGGTAGGCTGCGCCGTGGCCTTCGCGATGAAGCTGATCGGCGCGCTGCTGCTCGACGCCATCCTGCTGTTGCCGGCGATCCTGGCGCTGGCCGTGGCGCGCAGCGTGCGCGGCCTGTTCCTGCTGGCCGGAGCGGCCGGGCTGGCCGTGGCGGCGGCAGGGTTCGCGGTGGCGCTCCTGGTCGACCTGCCGGCCAGCGCCGGCGTGACGCTGGCGGCGGCCCTGCTGCTGCCGGTGGTGATCGTCGCCCACCGAAGGCGGCACGCGTGAGCCGGCCCGCCGCGGCCGGCGCCCTGCGGTTTCCGCGGCTGCGACACCTGCTGCTGGCGGCGTGGATCGGCTGCGCGGCCGCAGCCGGCGCGGACGGCGGCGCCGTGGTCGCGTCGACGGAATGGACGGCCGCCTTCGCGCGCGCGGCCGGCATCGTTGAGGTGACCGTGCTGGCGCCGGCCGCTTCGCGCCATCCGGCCGAGTACCAGTTGCGGCCGTCGGACCTGCGCGCCGTCGCCGCTGCGGACGCCCTGATCTTCGCCGGCTACGAAGCGATGGCCGCCCGCCTGCGGGAACTGGCCCTGAAGGACGCGACCGTCCTGCGCATCGACACCGACTACTCGCTGGCCACGCTCCGCCGGTCGCTCGCGGCGCTGCAGGCCGCCGGCGGCACCACGGAGGCCGCGGTGGCGAACCTGCGCATGATCGCCGAGGAGTACGCCGCCTGGCGAGCCGAGCTTGCGGCGCGGGACCTGGCCGGAGCGCCGGCGCTGGTCCACCGCTTCCAGGAGCCGCTGGCGCGCGAGCTGGGCTTCGACGTGGTCGCGGTGTTCGGCCCGCTGCCGCCGCAGGCGGCCGCACTCGCCTCCCTTGCCGAGGCGGAAGTGGCGCTGATCATCGACAACCACCACAACGCGGTGGCCGCGCCGCTCGCGGAGATGCACGCCCCGGCGCGGGCAGTGGCGTTCCTGAACTTCCCCGGCGCCGCCGGCACAGCGACTCTGCTGGACGTGGTCCGCCACAACCGCCGTCTGCTGACCGCCGCACTGGACGGCTGACCGCCAACCGGCCGGCGGCGCGCTACGCGCGCTCCGTGATCTGGAAGGCGTACAGGCTGGCCTCGCTCAGGTAGAACTTCAGGCGGATCGTCCGGCCGCGCAGCGCCGACAGGCCGGCTCCGTTCCACCGGACCGAATACGCCAGCGCATCGCCCGAGAACGCCGCGCACTCACCGCGGCCGAACCCCTCGACCACCTCCCCACTCTCGGTGAGAACCTCGGCCTGAATCCGGCCGTTGGCGGCGCCGGCGTTGATCTGAAGGCCGTCCCCCTCGCATGCGAACGCCCGCGTCACCAGCGCCCCCTCGCTCTGCCGCACCGGCGTGCGCGCGACGAAGCGGTCGCGCTTGAGCGTCGCCAGCCCCACCGCGCTCTCCTGCGCGCCCGTGTCGTTGTGCAGGACGTTGTGCCCGGTGTAGTAGAACCACAGCTCGTCGCCGACGGTCACGGGCGGCAGCGGAAACAGCATGCCGCAGTCGAACTCCCGCGCCTGGCCGTGCTCAATGCCGCGCTCGATGAAGGTCTGCCGCGTCGGCAGCCGGTCCCAGCGCTTCCCGTCGCGGCTGAAGGCGAGCTGCGAGTCGATGGTCATGGAGGTGTCCGAGTAGTACATCTGCAGCAGCCCGAAGTAGAGGCCCTCGTACGGAAAGACCGGCATGCCGTACACCTCGACCGGGTCCAGCTCGTCCGGGGTGACCACCGTCTCGGGAAAGCCCCAGCTCAGCAGGTCCGGGCTCTCCGCGCGCGCCACCCGCCGCTTCCAGCGCCCGGCGTACACCGGCGGCCGCATGTACAGGACATAGCGATCGAGCCGCTCGTCCCGGAACACGGTGTTCATGGTGTCGGACTCGCCGTCGATCACGGGGTTGCCCGCGTGCGGCGTCCAGTGGACGCCGTCCGGCGAGTAGGCGATGCAGACGCCCGCACGCAACTCGCCCGCTCTGTGCTGCGCGACCAGCTTCTCCGGCGCCTCGATCCCGAAGATGTCCGTGTACAGCAGCTTGTAGCGCCGCGCTGGATCGGGTTCGTGGTCCTCCTTCAGCACCGTGCCGCAGGTTGCCCACCACTCGCCGGTCAGGACCACGTTGTTGGCCGTCGATCCGTCGTACTCGAACCTGCCCACGTTCGGCTTCTCCCACACGATGCCGTCGCGCGAGGTGGCGTAGCCGATCCAGTAGGTGTAGGTGCAGTCCTCCGGGCTGTTCCAGTGGACGAAGTGCGACGAGTTGTACCAGAGCTTGAACAGCCCCTCGTCACGGTCGTACATCACGGAGTTGCCGTGCAGCCCCTTGTTGCTCTGTCCCGGCTGCCGGCTGTGCTCCCACGGCTGGTCGGCGACCAGCAACGGGTTGGCGTGGTGCTTGGCCGGCCTGGTGACCACCCGCTTGAGGTTCCACGCATCCTCGACCACGAAGTCGTCGACCAGAAGCTGCTTGCGCGTGCCGATGTCCATGAACGGGGACTGTAGGAGCCCGCCCACGCACCGGCAAGCGTCGCCGTCAGCCGGCCGCGCCGGCCTGCAGGATCTCGACGCGGTTGCCGAACGGATCGTCGGTGAAGAAGCGGGGGCGATCGGGCAGCGCCGAGTCCCAGCGCACCGCGAAGCCCGCCTCCCGCAGCCGTTCGGCAACCGCGGCCACATCCGGAGCGCGAAACGCGGGGTGCGCCTTCTTCGCGGGAGAGAAGTCCTCCGCTACGCCCAGATGGAGCTCCTGGTCGCCGACCGCGTACCAGACGCCCCCGCGCGCGGCCAGCGGAGCCGGCTTGCGGATCTCGCGGAGCCCGAGCGCCGTACCGTAGAAGGCGCGGGCGGCGGCCTCGCGGCCCGCGGGCATCGCCACCTGAACGTGGTCGAGCAGCACGGCGGACACTCTCTCACACCGGCGGGCGCGGAAGAATCAGGGGCCTGCAGGTCAGACGACCCGCGTCCGTGACTGGTCGGCCGGCGAGTGGGCCATGGCATCGGTGATCCGCGCGCCTGCCGGCGCCTCCACGCTGCCGGCAAGCAGCGGGTCACCGGTGGCGTCCATCCACCGATCGAGCCGGCCGCGCAGGTCGTCCGCGATCCGTCGCATGTCGCGGCGCGCGACAATGTTGTGCTGCTCGGTGGGATCGAACGTCAGGTCGTAAAGCATCTCATGTTCCCGAGGCAGCTCGGCCCATCCCTGCGAGAGCAACTCCTCCTTGCTCGGGCCGTCGTCCGCGTTGCTCAGCACGACCCGCTCGTAGTCGTCGTAGCGGCGGATGTACTTGTGGCGCTCGGTGCGCACGCAGCGCGCAGGCTCGTACGCCGCGTGGTAGTTGATCTCGGCATGGATCTCCTCGCGCAGGGCGTCGACCGCGCCGCGCACGAGCGGCTGCAACGGTCTGCCCTGAACGAAGTCCGGGATGTCGATGCCCGCCGCCGCGTACGCAGTCGGCGCCAGGTCGATCAGGCTGACCATGGCATCGATCACCCGTCCCCCGCGGAATCCGCCGGGACCGCGCGCGACCAGGAACACTCCGATCCCCTGATCGGTCAGGTTGCACATGTTGCGCGGGAACTGCAGGCCGTGATCGGTGAAGCAGAGCACCAGCGTGTCGTCCGCCAGTCCCGCGTCATCCAGCGCGCGCAGCACGCGGGCGAACGCGGCGTCCATCACGCGCGCGGCCGCCTTGAAGTCCGCGGTGTCGCGGCGCGTCGCGGGCGTGTCCGGCAGCGGCGCCGGCGGCCGGCAATAGCGCTCGTCCTCCGCCGGGTGATGCGCCGGATCCGCTGGCGGGAACGGCCGATGCGTCTCGTTCAAGCCGACCGAGAGGAAGAACGGCTTGGGGTGTCTGCCGCGGATGAACGCGGCGGCCGCGTCGGCGGCGTCGGCCGGCTCGGTCTCCGGGTAGTTCGTGTCGTGGTCGCAGACCACCTCGTCGTAGCCCACCGCGGCGATGTCCGGAGCGGTGTGCTCGACGCCCGACAGGACGGTGTGATAGCCGGCCCGCTTCATTCCGTGCACGAGGTGGCGCGAGTAGTCGGGCATGTCGAACCCGCGATGGGCCAGTCCGAGCTGGCCGCAGGAGTGGGGATACATGCCGGTGAGGAAGCTCGCCCGGCTGGGCGAGCACGTGGGCGCGGCGGCGTACGCCTGCCGGAACAGCACCCCCTGCCCCGCCAGCCGCTGCAGGTGCGGGGTCGGCACCGCGTGTCCGTACGGCTGCACGAAGCGGCCGGTGTTGTGCGAGTGCAGGAAGACGATGTTGGTCCGGTTCATGGCGCGGTTGTCGGCTGACACCGGGAACAGTAGGCTAGGTGGCACATGAAGTACCGCGTCGTCCTGATCGAGTCTGAAGAAGGGTACGCGGTGAGTTGTCCTGCGCTGCAGGGGTGTCACTCGCAGGGAACGACGCTCGAAGAGGCGCTCGCAAACATCAAGGAAGCGATCCGTGAATGGCTGGCAGTCGAGGAGCAGCAGCGCATACCCGAAGTTACCACCTACGACCCGGCGGAACTGACGGACGACCAGGCGATGGCGGAACTGGTGCGCAGCGGGCTGGCCGATCCCCTGGAGGCACCGCTCGACGTCGACCGCTTTCTGGCGACGCCACGGCCTCGTCTCGCTGACGGCCTCAGCGTCAGCGATCTTGTGGCGGAGGAACGCGAGGAGAGCCCCTGAGATACCGGGCTCGCCCCGTAGCACTCTTGGTCGAAGAATCGACGAGCGAGCGAACATCGCCGCGCTCTGCTGGCCGAAGACGGTCGCATGGGCACCGGCTGCTGGCCGGTATTTTCGGACCAGCTCTCGACAATCAGCGACGTGCCGATACGTCCTGTCCGGCTGCCTCCGAATCGAGCACCGCTTCGGCGCGAAACTTCAAGCCCAGAGCGCCGATGACCTTGAGAACGGTGTCCAACGTAGGATTGCGTTCTCCCGACAGCGCCTTGTAGAGACTTTCACGGGACAGGCCGGCATCACATGCGACCTGCGCTATGCCCTTGGCGCGCGCGATGTCGCCCAGTGCCTTGGCGACGAACGCGGCATCGCCGTCGGCCTCCTCCATACAAACTTCCAGATATGCGGCCATTTCCTCCCGTGTGCGAAGGTGCTCGGCGACGTCGTACGGTGAGGTAGCGGTCTCGGTCTTGATCTTGGTCATGTTCCCACCTACAGATTTCGTGCCAGACGCAACGCCGTCTTGACGTCGTCGCTCTGGGTCCGTTTGTCCCCGCCAGCCAGCAGAACGACGATCCTGCGGCCCTGTTTCTTGTAATACACCCGGTAGCCCGGCCCGTAGTCAATCCGCAACTCTGAAACACCTTCACCCACGGGCCTGACGTCTCCCGGGTTTCCGGCCGCCAGACGCTCGATCCGCACGAGGACGCGAGCCCGGGCGCGCGCATCCCGCAAGCTGTCCAGCCACTTGGCGTAGCCCTCTGTCTTGCGGACCTCGAACATACGCGGATTGTAGCCAACAGGCTACATCCTGTCCATGGCTCCCTCGCGTGCCTCGACGCAGGCGCTTTCGTCCTGGGCACCCATTCGACGAGGGACCGGACTCTCGGCTCTCGAGGGAGCTCAGGTATGAGCGCGATCAGATCGCGCCGCGAGCCGCTTGCTGGCCGAACATTGCCGCGCACTGCTGGCGGAAAACGGGTTGCACCGTCACGTGGTGGGGAAGTTGGGTCGAGTGTGCCTCCGTACTCCATCCTATGGCGGTCGCAATCGCTTCGGACACGAATGCTACCAGCGATTCCGTCAGTAATATCCGACGGCCTCATAGAAGCTGCGCTGACCGTCGACACGGCGAGACGTACGCCGAGGAGGGAACCCGTACCCGTGGCAGCAGTCATGGCACCGGCCAGCGCCCTCCGTTCGTTGCGTTGCGAGCACCGCATCCGGCGCGGTAGCTTCCTTGGCATGTCATCAGAACGCGAAGCCACGACGATGAGAGGTTGGCCACTGTGCCGGTATGACAGCATCAAGAAGCGGCACGGGTTCACCGCGAAGGTAGTGGCTTGGAATGTCGAGTGGGCTACACCCCGGTCCCGGCGAAGCCCCGAAATACTGGCTCGCATCTTCGTTGATTACGATCCCGACATCGTGTGTCTCACAGAGGCCGATTTCAACCTGTTGGCTGATCGTTCGGGCTCTGTGACATACTCGCAGCCGGACGGTATCCGAGCAAAGACGGACGGCAGCTTGCGAAAGGTGGTTCTGTGGTCGAAAGAGCCGTGGGAGAAGGTTGACACACAAGGGGTCGATACACTGCCGCCCGGCAAATTCGTTTCGGCCGTCACTACGACCCCTTTGGGTGAAGTCACCGTAGTCGGAGTCTGTATTCCTTATCGAGACGCACGAGTCCGTTGGACGAACGATGGCGTAACCCGTAAACCATGGGAAGACCACAAGCAGTATCTTGCCGGTCTGAACGAGGTGCTCAGATCTATGCCAGCCAACCCGTTGGTTCTACTGGGGGACTTCAACCAGCAGGTAGGACAGACCGGCTACGCTCCCCGCTCGCTACGCGGTACGCTCAGAGCTGCTCTGCCAGAGCGCATCACGATTGCAACCAGTGCTCTGGGCTTCGACGGCCGCAGAGTCATCGACCAGATCGCGATCAGTGAGGACCTGTCAGCCCAGTCACTATCTCTGATCAGCAGGTACTGCAGCGACAAGTCGCTTACCGACCACGTCGGCGTATGTGCCGACCTCGGGGCGCAATCAGCCCCGGCATTGAATCCTACCGAGAACCATGCGTTCGAACGGTTCACTGGGCCGCTATAGCACTGCCTTCGCCCGGCGCTTACGACCAGAAAGATGGTCGGGAAGTCGAGTTCGAGCGGCAGCCCGGAAACCCGAGCCGGACGGCACGTGAGGAGCGGAGCGGCCGACGCCTTGCCGGACCCGGGCGGGGTCGCGTCGCGGGATGGCGACCTCTTCAGGCCGTCCTGCGTTTCCCTGGATCTCGAGGTCGGCAGCGACGACAGGATTCATGCCATCGGGGCGGTGCGGGCGGATACCGGCCGCAGGCTGATTTCGGGCGCCGGTCTGGCTGACGCGCTGGAGAGGCTGGACGACTTCGCCGAGGGCGCGTCCTTCCTGCTGGGGCACAACCTGATCGCCTTCGACCTGCCCCACCTTGCCGCGGCGAAGCCGGCCCTCCGGCTACTGAAGCTCCCGGCCGTCGACACGCTGCGTCTCAGCCCGCTCGCCTTCCCCCGCAACCCCTATCACGGTCTCGTCAAGCACTACCAGGACGGCGGTCTCAAGCGCGGCCGGGTGAACGATCCCGAGCTCGACTCCCGCATTGCTCTGACGCTCTATGGCGATGAGTGCGAGGCGCTGGCGAACGCCGCACCGGATCTGCTCGCCGCATGGCACTGGCTGTGCACCCCCGAGCCCGGGGGCGTGGACGGCGCCCTGGACGGGCTCTTCTGCCGGCTTCGAGGGCGGGACCGGCCACCGCGGACGGAGGCTGAGGCGGCGATTGAGCGGCGGCTCGAGAACGCCGCCTGCGCGACCTGGGCACGCGATGTCGTTGCGGATGCCCACCAGCTCGGCTGGCCGCTGGCCTATGCCCTGGCGTGGCTTTCCGTGGCCGGCGGCAACTCGGTGATGCCGCCCTGGGTCCGCCACCAGTTTCCGCAAGCGGGGCGGCTGGTACGCCGCCTCAGGGACACCGCGTGCACGGATCCGTCCTGCGGCTGGTGCCGGGAGCGCCATGACGCGGGCAGGGAGCTGAAGCGCTGGTTCGGTTATGACGGTTTCCGTCCCGAACCGGCGGATGCCGACGGCAGGCCGATGCAGCGGGCCATCGTCGAGGAGGCGATGGCGGGAAGACATGTTCTGGGCATCCTGCCCATCGGGACGGGGAAGTCGCTCTGCTACCAGATCCCCGCGCTGTCGCGCTACGACAAGACCGGAGCGCTGACGGTCGTGATATCGCCCCTGGTCGCGCTGATGGCGGATCAGGTGACCGGGCTGGAGCAGCGCGGCATCGGCTGCTGCGTGACCGTCAACGGGCTGCTGTCGATGCCGGAGCGGAGCGACGCCCTGGACCGGATCCGGCTGGGAGACGCCGGCATCCTGCTGATCTCGCCGGAGCAGTTGCGCTCGCGCTCCCTGCGACGGGCTCTGGACCAGCGCGAGATCGGCGCCTGGGTGCTGGACGAGGCGCACTGCCTGTCGCGCTGGGGCCACGACTTCCGGCCCGACTACCGCTACGTGGGGCGTTTCATCCGCGAGAAAGCAGGTGACGGACCGATACCTCCGATCCTGTGCCTGACCGCGACCGCGAAACCCGATGTTATCGGGGACATCGCCCGCCATTTTCGGGACGAACTCGGTATCGACCTGGCCGTGTTCGACGGCGGCGCGGAACGCGCCAATCTCGCCTTCGAGGTGATCCCGACCACGGTGGGAGAGAAGTTCTCGGACATCCTGCAGGTCCTGACGTCCCATCTGCCGCCCAGCGCGCCGGGCGGCGCGATCGTCTACTGCGCGACCCGGCAGCAGAGCGAGGACGTCGCGGAGTACCTTCAGTTGAAGGAGATCGCCGCGGACCATTTCCACGCGGGCCTGCCTCCGGAGACGAAGAAGGAGGTGCAGCGGCGCTTCATCGCCGGCGAGTTGCGCGCGATCGTGGCCACCAACGCCTTCGGCATGGGGATCGACAAGCCGGACGTGCGGCTGGTCGTCCACGCCGACGTACCGGGCTCGCTGGAGAATTACCTGCAGGAAGCCGGCCGCGCCGGGCGAGACCGCGACCCCGCTCGCTGCGTTCTTCTCTATGCGGCGGACGACGTCGAGCACCAGTTCGGCATGTCGGCGCGCTCGCGCCTTAACCGCGAGGAGATCCACGGGATCCTGCGAGCCCTGCGCAATCTCGACCGGAAGAAGCGCTTCGACGGAGAGGTGGTGGCGACCGCCGGCGAGATCCTCGGGGAGGACGAGGAGAAGGTGTTCGAACGCGACTCCGCGACCGACGACACCCGCGTGCGCACCGCCGTCGCCTGGCTGGAGGAATCGCAACTCCTCACCCGCGAGGAGAACGTCGTGAAGGTGTTCCCGTCCTCGCTCAGGGTGAGCACGGTCGACGAGGCCGAACGGCGGCTCGCCAACGCAGGGATCGCGGCTGCGTATCGCAGGCAGCTTCTGCGGATCGCGGAAGCCCTGATCGGCGCGGACGCCGACGAGGGGGTGAGCACGGACGAGCTGATGGATATCTCGGCCCTGAGTCCGGAACGCGTGCGCGGCGCCCTGTACGACCTGGAGCGGTTCGGCATCGCCAGCAACGACACGGCGCTGACCGCGTTCGTCCACACCGGCGTGGACCGCTCGTCGCGGAAACGCCTCCAAGAGGCGGCCGCCTTGGAGACCGCTCTCATCGAACACATGCAGGAGGCCGCTCCCGACCTCGGAAAAGGAGACAGTTCGTCACTCCACCTGCGTATCGCCGCGCAGGTGCTGCGGGATCAGGGTCTGGCCGATCCGCTGCCGGAACGGCTGTTCCGCATCGTCCGGGGCATCGCCTTCGACGGGCGCGGCGAGGACGACGGCGCCGCGGGCAGTCTCACGGTCCGCAAGCGGGACGCGGAAACCGCACGGGTCACCCTGCATCGCGAATGGGGTGCGGTGGCAAGGATCGCCGGCATACGCCGCGAGGCGGCCGGCCGCCTGCTCGAACATCTGCTCGACTGCCTGCCGCCCGGCATCCGCGGCACCGACCTCCTGGCAGAGACCACGCTGGGGAAGCTCCTGCAGGCGATCGAGTCCGACCTGGTGCTGAAGAGCAGAGTCCGGAACCCCGCCAAGCTGCTGGACCGCGCCCTGCTCTGGCTCCACGAGCTGGAGGTGATCCGCCTCAACAAGGGGCTGGCGGTATTCCGCCCGGCAATGACGATCCGCCTGGAGCAGCGGGACCGGCGGCGCGGGTTCTCCAGGGCCGACTTCGAGCCCCTGGCGCTTCATTACAAGGGACAGGTGCTGCAGATCCACGTCATGGTGGAGTTTGCCGAGCGCGGCCTCGCGGCCATGAGCGAGGCGCTGCGTCTGGCGATGGACTACTTCGCACTCACGGAGGAGGAGTTTCTCGCCCGCTGGCTGCCTGGCCGGGACCGGGAGATCGGCCGGCAGACGACGCCCGCGTCCTGGCGCGCCATCGTCGAGAGCCTGCGGAACCCGCTCCAGCAGGGCATCGTGGCCGACGAGCGGGAACGGACCAACGTGCTGGTCCTCGCCGGCCCCGGTTCGGGCAAGACGCGCGTGCTGGTGCACCGCATCGCGTGGCTGATCCGCGTCAGACGGGAGAACGCCCGCGGCATCCTTGCGCTCGCCTACAACCGTCACGCGGCCGTCGATATCCGTCGCCGGCTGGCAGAGATGATCGGCGACGACGCGCGCGGCGTGACGGTGCTCACCTGCCACGCGCTTGCCATGCGCCTGGCGGGAGCGAGCTTCACCGGCCGGTCGGAGCGCCCGGACGACGAGACGTTCAGGGACGTGATGCGCCGTGCCGTCGCGCTGCTCCGCGGCGAGGAGCTGTCGCCCGAGGAGGCGGACGAGCGCCGCGTGCGCCTGCTCGCGGGCTTCCGGTGGATTCTCGTCGACGAGTACCAGGATGTCGCTCTGGAGCAGTACGAGCTGATCTCGGCGCTGGCCGGACGGACGCTGGAAGACGACGCGGGCAAGCTCACCCTGTTCGCCGTCGGCGACGACGATCAGAACATCTATGCCTTCAACGGAGCGTCGGTGGAGTTCATCCGGCGCTTCGAGGCCGACTACGGGCCGAGGCCCGCCTACCTGACCGCCAACTACCGTTCGACGGCCCATATCGTGGCGGCTGCCAATGCGGTGATCGAGTCTGCGCGGAACCGCATGAAGGCGGGGCGTCCCATCCGGGTCGACCGCGTGCGCGAGAAGGATCCGCCGGGCGGAGCGTGGGAGGCGGTGGACCCGGTTACGCGCGGGCGGGTGCAGATTCTGCCGGCCGGAGGCGATCCGGTCGGCCAGGCGCGCGCCGTCATGGCGGAGTTGCTGCGCCTCCGTGAGCTGGCGCGGGAATGGGACTGGTCGCGGTGCGCGGTCATCGCGCGCCAGTGGGAGCACCTGGTTCCGGTGCGGGCGTTCTGCGAGGCGCATGGCGTCCCGGTACAGGTGGCGAACGAGGAGATCCCGAATTTCTGGCGCCTGCGGGAAACCCGGGCGTTCGTCGAATGGCTGCACGGGCGTGAGACGCGGATGGTCGACGGCGCGTCCCTGCGCGGGTGGGCCGACGCGCGGCCCTCCGATCCCTGGCACGACCTGCTGCGGCAGGCGGTGGAGGAACATGCGCTGGAAACCGGCGGCGGAGAAACACCGGTGGACCATTTCATCGAGTGGCTGGCCGAGTGGGGCCGGGACATACGCCGCCGCCAGCGGGGACTGCTGCTGCTCACCGCCCATCGCGCCAAGGGGCTGGAGTTCGATCACGTGGCGGTCCTGGACGGCGGCTGGGACCGCGTGGGCCGCAACGAGGATCCCGACGCGCCGCGCCGGCTCTACTACGTGGCGATGACGCGGGCGCGGCAGACCCTGACGCTGGCCAGGCTGGACGGCTCCCGCAGCTTCCATGGCGAACTGGCCGACCATCCCGCCACGATCCGTCGCGAGGCTGCCGAGCTTCCCCCGTGCCCGCAGGCGGTGGAGCATCGCCATGTCCGGCCCACCCTTCAGGAGGTCGATCTGGGGTTCGCCGGGCGGCGCGGTGCCGGCGATCCCGTACACCGCGCCATCGCCGCGCTGTCGATCGGCGATCCCCTGGACGTGCGGGTCGGAACGGATGGGCGCCGGACGCTGCTGGACCGGACCGGCCGGACCGTGGGGCGCCTGGCCGGGTCGTTCAGGCCGCCGCCCGGGTCACGGTGCCGGTCGGCGGCAACGTTCGCGGTCGTGGGCTGGAGCCGGGAGGCGTCGGACCCGAAATACCACGACGTCATGAGATGCGACGCTTGGGAAGTGGTCATGCCCGAACTGGTGTTCGAGCCGGACAGGTGAGCGACCTCGGTGATCGGCGTCACTCCGACGGCCGCGGCGCTCGATGTATAGTCGGAACATGCCCGACGACCGCGCGGAGCTGATCGATCCGTTCGCGCTGAGCGCCGCCGACGGCTATGCCTGGCTCAAGGGCAACCTGCACTCGCATACGACCTGCTCGGACGGGCGCCTGTCACCGCAGCAGCGTGCCGACGCCTACGCGGCCAACGGCTACGACTTCCTGGCGATCACCGACCACTACCGCATCACCAGCCTCTCCGGCATCACCCCGGCCCACGGACTGATCCTGATCCAGGGCGTCGAGCTGCATCCCGATAACCCCTTCGGGGGCCAAATCCATCACTTCGTCGGCCTGCATGTCAGCGACGACATCGATGCCGCGAAGCTCGCGCCGCAACACGTGATCGACGCCGTCCGCGAGCAGGGCGGCTCGGTGTGGCTGGCCCACCCGTACTGGAGCTCCGTCTGCATTCCGCGCGACACGCTGCCGTTGCGCGGCCTGGCCGGCATCGAGGTCTTCAACGCCGCGTGCGGCCTGCAGGGCAAGGCGGAGTCGGCGGTGCATTGGGACGAGTGGATGGTGCACGCCGGCCGGCTCATTCCGGCGCTGGCGAACGACGACGCCCACTTCCGCGACGAGGATCGTCGTGACACGTACGAAGCGTGGACGATGGTGCGTACGCGCGAGCGGTCAGCGGCGGCGATCGTCGATGCGCTGGTGAGCGGCGCTTCCTACGGGACCACCGGGCCGGTCATCCACGACATCCAGTTGCGACGGGAGCGATCGGCGAGCGGGCGCCGAATCGCGGCCACCGTGGTGTGCTCGGAAGCAAAGCGGATCGATGCGATCAGCGATCTGGGTGGAGCATCGTATCGCGAGCCCGGATCGACCTTCGAGCAGGCGACGTTCCCGTTGAAGGTCGACGCCCGCTGGGTGCGGTTCGAGGTGATCGCGCCCGACGGCAGCAAGGCCTGGTCCAATCCGTTCGACCTGACCTCGCGCTGAGAGCATGATGGCAGTCAGAGAGACACCGCGCCGATGGCCGTTCCTGGACTGGTCGCTGGTGCAGCCCGGCTACCAGCACATGCCGCGCTCGCCGAAGTACGGCAACGTCCCCCACGGCATCGCGATCCGCTCGCAACCCGCGCACCGGTCAGTCCCCTGGCTCCGCGCCGACAGGCCGTGGGAAGAGCAGGCGCTCGGCAAGTCGCAGTCGCTCATCTACGAGAACGGCACCTACCGGCTGTGGTATGAGGCGGCCGCCAGCGACTACAACTGGCGTTCTTCGGACCTGACCGACTACAGCCACCGGCTGTGCTACGCCGAATCGAGCGACGGGGTGAGCTGGCACAAGCCGAACCTCGGCCTAGTGGAGTTTCGCGGCGACCGGGACACGAACATCGTCTTCGACCGGACGCGCAACGGCGGCCGCGCCTGCCTGGGCGGAACGGTGTTCGTCGACCCGGTCGCACCCGCCGCCGAGCGCTACAAGCATATCTTCCTGGGCGCCGAGCCACGCACGTGGCAGATGCAGGGCGCGGTGTCGGCGGACGGGCTGCAGTGGACTCCGATCGCCGAGCCGCTCATCGACGGATTCATGAGCGACACGCAGACCACCGCACACTACGACCCGGTACGGCGCCGCTACGTCGGCTACTTCCGCACGTGGATGGAAAGCGACGTCCCCAGCTCATCGTTTCGCTCACGCCAGTCCCGAAGGTCGATCTCCCGCGCCGAAACCGCCGATTTTCGGAGCTGGCCCCATCCCGAGACGACGGCGTACCTGGGCGTGGCTCACCATCCGTCCCACGATCTGTACACCAACGCCCACGCCCTCTATCCCGGACGGGATGATCTGCATCTGTTCTTCCCCGCCCAGTTCAGCCGGGAAAAGGACACGCTGCAGGTCCACCTGGCCACGAGCCGCGACGGGGTGCGCCTGGAGTACTTCGGCGACCGGCCGGTGGTACCGATCGAAGCGGACGGCGCAGGAGAAGAGAAGCGCGTCTATGCGGGGGTGGGCATCGCACCGCTCGGCGCGGATACCGTGGCCGTGCCGTGCAGCCGCTGGCACCACACCCACAACGAGGACACGGCCGAGGGATTCCGGGCGCAGTATCAGGGCGAGTATTTCTGGGCGACCTGGAGCACCGACCGCTTCGCGGCGGTCGAGGCGGACGAACGCGGCTTCTTTGCGACACCGGTGTTCGACGACCCGCTGGCCGCGCTGTCGGTCAACGCCACGACCTACCCGTCGGGGGAGATACGGGTCCAGCTCACCGATGAGACGGGAGTGCCCGTCGACGGGTATGCGTTTGCCCAGTGCGACCCGGTGCGGGGCGACGAGATCCGACATCCGGTAACCTGGCGGGGCCGCCCCGAGATCGCGGTCCAGCCCGAGAGGCCGCTGGTAATCCAGTTCCGATTGACGCGGGCGAAGCTCTACGCCTTGTACACGGCGTGACCCGTGTACGCCGGGTCCGACCTGTACGGTTAGTGGTACAAGTTGCCGGTTCACGGTAGACTTCCGGTGAGACCGACAACCTGGAGGGTGATGTGAGAACGGTTTCGTTCACGGAAGCCAGGAATGGCCTGAAGTCCATACTCGACGGAGTCGCAGGCGATGCGGACGTCGCGATCATCACGCGCCGAGATGCCGAGGACGCGGTGGTCATGTCGCTCGACTACTACAACAGCCTGATGGAAACCGTGCACCTGCTGAAGTCGCCCGCGAACGCCGCTCACCTCCACGACTCGATCGAGCAGTACCGGGCCGGCGACGTGGTCGAACGAGAGCCGATCCGCCCGTAAGCGATGGCGCGCACGTTGGCATGGACCAACGCGGCATGGGCCGACTACCTGCGGTGGCAGGGACAGGACAGAAAGACTCTGCGACGGATCAACCGGCTGATCGCCGACACCATGCGCTCCCCGTTCGAGGGGATCGGCAAACCGGAAGCGCTGAAGGAGACCCTGACCGGCTTCTGGTCACGGCGGATCGACCGGGAGAACCGCTTGGTCTACGCCGTCGAGGAGACCCGCGTGACCATCATCTCCTGCCGCTACCACTACGAACGGTGATGCGATGATCCTTGCCGTCCTGCGCCGGCTGCGGCTGATGGTGGTGACCCTGGCCGCGATCTCCGTCCTCTCGTTCCTGATTATCCAGGCGCCGCCGGGCAACTACCTGGACACCTACATCACGCAGTTGCGCATGCAGGGCGACGCCGTCGACGACGCCAGGATCGAAGCGCTGGAAGCCCGCTACGGCCTGGAGCGTCCGATGCACGTGCAGTACCTGAAGTGGATCTGGGGGGTGCTGCGCGGCGACCTGGGGCGCTCGATGGCGCACAACATGGAGGTCAACAAGCTGCTGGCGCAACGGCTGCCCGCGAGCCTGGCGATCTCCACCCTGTCGCTGATCCTGGTCTACCTGCTCGGCCTGCCGATCGGGATCTACTCGGCCACGCGCCAGTACTCGCCCGGCGACTACGTGTTCACGTTCATCGGCTTCATGGGCCTGGCGATTCCCAACTTCCTGTTCGCGCTGATCCTGCTGTGGATCACCTTCGAGGCCACCGGCACCGCGGCAATCGGGCTGTTCTCCGCCCAGTACGCCAACGAGCCGTGGAGCTTCGCCAAGGTGGTCGATCTGCTCAAGCACCTGTGGATGCCGGCCCTGATCGTCGGCACCGCGGGTACCGCCGGCCTGATCAGGGTGGTGCGCGCCAGCCTGCTCGACGAGCTGCGCAAGCTCTACGTCACGGTCGCCCGCGCCAAGGGCGTGGCCGAGCGGCCACTGCTGTTCCGCTACCCGGTGCGCATCGCGCTCAACCCCGTGATCTCGACGATCGGCTGGACCCTGCCGGCGCTGGTGTCGGGCGAGCTGCTGGTATCGCTGGTCATGGGCCTGCCCACGATCGCGCCGCTGTTCGTGCAGGCGCTGATCAACCAGGACATGTTCCTGGCCGGCAGCGTGGTGATGGTGCTGAGCAGCCTGACCGTGCTCGGCACCCTCATCTCCGACATCCTGCTGGTCGCGATCGATCCGCGCATCCGGGAGGCGGTCTGACGTGGCCGGTCCCGGCAGCACACGGAACGACCGCGCCGAGCGCGAGCAGGTCTCATCGCAGTGGCGGCTGATCCGCATCCGCTTCCTGCGCCACAAGGTGGCGGTCGCCGCGCTGGTGCTGCTCGGCATCTTCTACCTCGGCGTGCTGTTCGCGGAGTTCGTGGCGCCCTACGACCCCCGCCAGCGCAGCCCGGAGCAGCAGTACTCACCGCCACAGCGGATCCGAGTGTTCCACGAGGGCCGCCTGACCGCGCCGTTCGTGTATGGGCTTTCGTCCGAGCTGGATCTGGAGACGTTCCGCTACGTATACGAGGTGAACGGGGACGCCCGGCAGCCGCTGGCGCTGTTCGTGCGCGGCGACCCGTACGAGCTGTGGGGCCTGTTTCCGTCCGACCTGCACCTGTTCGGAGTCGCGGACGGCGGCAGGGCGTACCTGTTCGGCACCGACAACCTGGGGCGTGACCTGATGTCGCGGGTGATCCACGGCGGTCGCATCTCCCTGTCGATCGGGCTGGTCGGCATCGCCATCAGCTTCCTGCTCGGCATCGTCCTGGGAGGGATCTCCGGCTACTTCGGGGGTACGGTGGACGTGGCCATCCAGCGGCTCGTGGAATTCCTGCGTTCCATCCCGGACCTGCCGCTGTGGATGGCGCTGAGCGTGGCGCTGCCCCGCTACTGGTCGACCGAGCGGGTCTACTTCGGGATCGTCATGATCCTGTCGCTGGTCGGCTGGACCTCGATCGCGCGCGTGGTCCGCGGCAAGTTCATGGCCGTGCGCGAGGAGGAGTTCGTCACCGCGGCCGTCGTCTCCGGCGCCGGCACGGGGCGCATCCTGTTCCGCCACCTGCTGCCCTCCTTCGCCAGCTACATGATCGCCTCGCTGACGCTGTCGGTGCCGGGGATGATCCTGGGAGAGACCGCGCTGAGCTTCATCGGCCTGGGGCTGCAGACCCCGGCGATAAGCTGGGGGGTGCTGCTGCAGGAGTCGCAACGCATCCACGTGCTGGCGGGGTCGCCCTGGCTGCTGATCCCGGGCGGGTTCGTGATCGTCACGGTGCTGGCGTTCAACTTCCTGGGAGACGGGCTGCGCGACGCGGCCGATCCGTACACCTCCACTTAAAAGGAAAGGGAGGAGGGATCGATCCCCCCTCCCCGGTTCGCTACGGATCCGCGGGCCGGCCCGTATCCGACGTGGAACGCATCGGGAACCGATGCGCTCCACGTCAAAGGAGGGGCTGGGCCGAGGTTGCGGCGCCCGTGGCGCTGCAACCTCGGGGCTACTTGAAGTAGAACTGCGCCGGCACCTCGTGGATGTGCTCGGCGATGATCGGATCGGGGACGTTCCCCAGCTTGAGGCTGGCGATTCCGTAGTAGTCCTGCCTCGGGGGGCGCACCGCGCCGATCATGTACAGCCCTTCCTCCAACAGCGAGAAGATCTCCATGGTGATGGCGATGCGTTCCGCCTCGTCCGCGCTGGAGATCGCGCGCTCGCGCAGCGCCGCGATCTGCTTCAGCTCATCCGGGGGCTCCATGCCCTCCTCACCGCCGGAGTTCAGCCAGGCGGCCCACTCCCTGCCGGGCGTGAACCAGGTGCCGACCGGTACGACCTCGCCCCGGATCAGCGGATTCATCGGCCGGCCAGCCAGGCCGAACGGGAACATGATCAGGTCGAAGTCGTTGGTGTTGTAGATGCCGCCGAACGCGTCCCAGCTTCCGGCGCGGGCGACGGTCTCGATACCGACATCACCCCAGTAGCCGGTGTACAGATCCGCGATCTCGGCGGTAAGGCCGGACGGCATCGCGTAGATCTGCATGCGCAGGCGCTCGCCGTCGGAGCGCAGGCGGTAGCCGTCGCCGTCCCGCTCATCCAGACCCAGTTCGTCCAGGATGGCGTTCGCCTTGTCCAGGTCGTGCTCCAGGTAGATCTTGAACAGGTTCTCACCGTAGTACGGCGGGCCGGCCTCCACGGTCGGCTGCGACGCAACGCCCAGCCCCTTGTAGAAGGTCTGGTTGATCTCGTCGCGGTCGATGGCGTGTGAGAGCGCGATGCGGAAGCGCTTGTCGCTCTGCAGGTCCCGGAGCACCTCGTCCTGGTGGGCGAAGTTGAAAATGATCAGGCCCTGCTCGCCCCCCGGCCACCAGTACTGGATGCGGCGGTAGCCGGCGCTGTCGGCGTTCTCGTTGACCACCTGCAGGTTGGCGATGCCGCCCCACGGGCCCGGCGCCTGCAGGTCGGACTCTCCGGCCAGGATCTTCAGCAGCTCGGCCTCACCCGGCGGAACGCCCTGCGAGTGGATGGCGTCGATGTAGGGAAGCTGGTTGCCGGCCGTGTCGATCTTCCAGTAGTAGGGGTTGCGGTTCATCACCAGCACCTGGTCGGTCTTCTCGTTCTCGAGCTTCCAGGGGCCGATCACCGGCGTCTTGGGGCTGTGCTGCGGGTTGTAGATCTCCTTGAAGTGGTCGGTCCAGGTCTCGAAGCCGTTCTCCTTCACCGCGGCCTCGACCTTGTCCATTGGGGTGTGACCCGGGTGGAACTGCTTCAGGAATTCCGAGTGCGCGTAGTTGGCCGGCCGCCAGCGCGCCATGAACTCCACGAACATGCCGGCTTGCACGTCCCAGGAGATCTGCACCGCGGTGTCGGAAACCTTGCTGATCGTCCCCGCGTTGCCGCCGAACCGCATCTGCGAAGGCGGCGTCGGGAACAGCTCCTCGTTGAGGCCGATTTCGTTCCAGTAGAACAGGAAGTCGTCGGCGACGAACGGCTTGCCGTCGCTCCACTTCATCCCTTCACGCAGGTGCAGGGTGATGGTCATGCCGTCCGCGCTCCACTCCCAGCCCGCCAGGGCATTCGGGAAGATCGAGCTCATGTCCGGCGAGTACGCGGTGGCGTACTCCCACACCCAGTGGTCGCCGTTGATGATGGTGCCTTCCGGGCGCAGCTCGTGCAGCACGCCGCCGTACTGGCCGATCTCGTCCACGGGCTCGACCACCAGCGGGTTGCTCGGCAGCCGGTCTGCCAGCGGCGGCAGGTCGCCGGCCGCCACCATGCTGGCCAGCATGGGCGCCTCGCTGAACGAGCTGATCGCCCCGTGCATGCCCTGCCACTCGTCGAGCTGGTGCACCTCGGAGTTGGTGTCCATCATCTGCGCCGTCGCCAGCGACGGCACGATCAGCAGCGCCACGGCCACCGCGATCGGTGCGACGCGGCGCGGCAGGTCGATTCTCATCCGCATAGGTACGTTCCTCCTTGTCGGTTGAACCGGTCTGAGCCGGTTGGATGGAATGGCTCCGAGTCTACGGCTCCCGGGTCGGGATGCCAAGGACGGACACACTCACGACCAGACGAACACCTCCGGATCATCCTCCGAGTAGCCGATGAACACCGCCAGGACGACCCGCGGCGAGGAGCCCTCCAGCGCCGGCACCTCGTGCACCAGGCGGGTGTTGAAGAAGTAGAGGTCGCCCGGCTGCAGGTCCACCTGGTAGTGCTCGACGGCGTTGGCCGCGGCGTAATCGGCGAAGGCGTCGGCCTGCAGGCACGGCTCCAGCTCCGGCGTCCACAGGCAGCGGTGCAGGATCGACTGCGCGACCCGACCCCCGGAGCGGCTGTTCTGCAGGCACAGCACGCCCGCGAACTGATGCGCGAAGCGGCTGACGGCGTAATCCAGCCGCCGCTCGTGCTTGCCGACGTGGTCGACGTGTGGCTGGTAGCGGTGCCCGGCGTAGTGGATGCGGAAGATCGCCGGCCCGTACGCGCGCCCGCCGGGCTCGTACGCGGTCGTGACCCGCTTGCCCGACGCCAGCCCCGCCAGCCGGTCGTAGACCAGTTGCACCGGGTCCGGATGGCCCGCGAACAGGGTTGCGAAAAGCTCCCGGGTCTGCTCTGCGTGGGCCAGGAACCCCTCCCTGTCGGCCGCGCGGTTGCTCAGGCTGGTGCCGATGTCCACCCGGCGCGGCTGCACGCTGTCGGCGTTCAGCAGGCTCGAGTCCATCAGCCCGCGCGCCACGAAGCGGTCGATCAGCGCGGCGCAGTGCTCGGCCGAATACGCCCCTCGCAGGACGATCGCCGGGACCTCCGCCCGCGCCAGCGACGCCAGCGGATCGGGATGCTCCGCCAGCACGCTCCCCACGTCCGGTTCCGCCGCCGCCCAGCGCATGCGCCATCGTACCGTTCCGACGGCGCGGGTGGCACGCGCGTGGTGCTGGACGGGCATCCGATCAGGCCGCCACGAAGCGTTTCACGGCAATCTCCCCGGCCCGCCCGCGCGCCTGCCACAGATCGTAGGCCATCTGCATCCCCAGCCACGCCTCCGGCGTCGAGCCGAAGGCTTTCGATAGCCGGATCGCCATCTCGACCGAGATCCCCGTCCGTTCGTTCAACAACTCGGACAGCGCCTGCCTGGTGACCCCCAGCCCCTGGGCGGCCCGGGTCACCGTCAACCCCAGAGGTTCGAGGCACTGCCGCCTCACGATGCCTCCGGGATGCGGCGGATTGTGCATGGCCATGGTTCGTTTCCTCCTCAGTGATAGTCAACGTAGTCCACATCGACCGGCGCGCCGTCCTCAAACCGGAACGTCACGCGCCAGTTGGCGGACACCGAAACCGCGTAGTGCCCTTCGAGCCGTCCCTTGAGCGCGTGCAGCCGGAACCCTGGCAGGTCCATGCCCTGCGGCCCCGAGCTGTGGTCGAGCGCCGCCAGGATGTCCCGCAGCCGATCGACATGCTGTGGCGCGACTCGCCGCGCTGTCCTGCCCTCATAGAGCGCCTTCAGCCCCCGGTGGCGGAACGATGCGATCACCCGCCGATTTTATGATGTCGCCTGTCAACTGACAATTTACGGAGCCAGCCCGCCGGCCCCCCGGCGAGTCGGAGCACGGCGATGATCGCAGCCTCTTCAGCACTCATGGCGAGAGGCGGCGGCGTGCGTGAGCCCGGCGGTACGACCGCGCGTGCCGCAGTGATAGATTGAGCGGCAGTCATGAGCTCACTGCATCCGTACCATCCGCCCTCCGCCCGCTGCCGCGCCGGCGTCGCCCGCCGCGACGTGACCCCGCCGGTCGGAATCCAGAGCCGCTCGTTCGGCGCCGCCCTTCACGAGACCGCCGAGGGCGTCCACCGGCCCTTCACCGCCACCGCCCTGGCCCTGGACGAGCTGGAAGGCGACGGCGGTCCGATGCTCCTGCTTGCGGTCGACATCGGTTGGCTTGAGAAGGACGAGATGGCCGAGTTCCTGGACGGGGTGCGCGAACCACTCGGCCTCGACGAGGGCCGTCTGCTCATCGCCTTCTCCCACACCCACTCAGGCGCGAACCTGTCGAGCTCCATGCGCGACCGGCCCGGCGGCGACAAGATCCGCCCCTACTTCAAGCGATTGATCGCCCGCTGCGCCGAAGCAGGCGCCGAGGCGATCGCCAAACTCGTGCCCGCATGGCTCACCTTCGGCTCCGGCACCTGCGACCTGGCCCAGAACCGCGACGCCTGGGACGAGGACTCGCAGCAGTTCGTCACCGGCTTCAACCCCGACGGCGAAGCCGACGACACGGTCCTGGTCGCCCGCGTCAGCGCCGACGACGGCAGCGTGCTGGCCACGTTGGTCAACTACGGCTGCCACCCCACCACCCTCGGGCCGACCAACCGGCTGCTCTCCCCCGACTACATCGGCGCGATGCGCGAAGTGATGGAGGACGCCTTCGGCGCCCCCTGCCTGTTCCTGCTCAGCCCGTGCGGCGACACCGGCCCCCGCGAGGGATTCGTGGGCGACACCGCGGTGGCCGACTCCAACGGCCGCCGCCTTGGCTTCGCCGCCGCCGCCGCCGTCGAGTCGCTGCTCGCCGCGGGGACGCAGCTCGAATACGACGGCCCCATCATCTCCGGCGCCACGCTCGGCTCCTGGAAGCGAACCAAGCTCGATCTGCCCGCAGACGACCGTTCGCTCGTGCTGCGCAGTCGCACTCTGCGTATCGACCTGCCAATCAAGCCGCACGAATCACGGGACGCCCTCAAGGCCGCCCACGACAAGGCCACCTGTTGGGTCCCACGTAGTTTCGTCAGGGAATTCCCGGAATGATTCGCCCGGGT
>JAPPKD010000103.1 GCA_028820215.1 Spirochaetaceae bacterium
GGACTCGCACCCGCTAGGGAATGACGCCTTCTCACGGCGCACCGAATAACCCGGGATGACATCGTCCGACAACGCGTTCAGGAGCTTACCTGATACCTCTCCTCGCTTCTCCACTTCAAGCAAGTGCGCCACTCTCTCTAGGTATTGAACGATCGACGAGAGACGCGGAACAAGCTTTCTCAGATTGGCAGGAGCCAACAGGGTGTCTACGACGTCCGTGTTGCCGAGCGCGGAAAGAATATTCAAGACGAACGCAATGCGACCATAGTCGATGTGCCTCTTCTTGAGCTCATCGTTGAGAAGCTGCTCCCAATACGTATTCTTGAGCTGCTCCAGCTCTTCAGCGTCGAGTTCGTCTAAGGAAAAAGCACTATATGGACTTCCTTGCAGATTGAGTGCTTCGACTAGTTGATCAAAGTTCGGCGTAGGGACTCTCGGATCGTGCTCACGGGCGTATCGTTTATTGAACTTTCCGCGCTCGAGTATGTCAGTCTTGTTCTCGTTTAGCCGAAAGTGCCTCTGCTGATACAAGAAATCCGCTACATGTGCTAGTTCTTTGTATGCCTCACCCTCTGATCGGCAAAAAATCCGGATATCGTCGAGGTAACGGGTGAAAACTACGCCCTTAGCAGCCAACTCACTGTCTAGCGTATCTAGCACAAGCTCTGCTATAGGCGCGGAAAATATAGGCCCGATTGGGAGCCCCTTGTGAGTTTGAATGTGATTCATGTGGCGCACGTAGTTGAGGAGGAACTCGGCATGCGTCTGTCGATCAGAACTCGACACTGCTTCGTACAACACGGTTTCCGCGTGGTGCAAATAGATACTAGGGTAGAAATCCGCGATGTCCGTGACAACGACATGAGTGATGTCGGACGACTCGGCTATTTCCTTTGTTCGTGTATGAAACTCCCACCACGCGCCGGCAGGATCGTACAGCTGGCCGTCGTCTGTCTCAGTCTTGAGACGGTATGAGAAAGTGCTGGTCCTGGCCGACGGAGATCGCGCTGCTTCAAGCTCATGAGCAATCTCATACAGCGCTGCATTGGTGAGAATTGTATCTATCGGATCCAGTTGAGTCGCGATGCGGAAGCCCATTGGGCTCTTTGGTACGAGAAAACTCCTGTACGGACGGACACCGTGTTTGTCGTAGTCGAGAACGTCTCGATTTGCAAGCGTCTGAACCAGTTGGTTTTCATCCGAGCTGATAGCGTCGAACTCGAATGGACCGGGGAACAAGTAGGCGTCGGATTGCTCAAGACTCTTTAGGGCCCACTTCAAACTTGGTTTCTTGAGCCGAAGCACAGCATGCATCCCAAGAGAGATCCTATTCTAAGGCGACGTGAGTGTGCTGGAGCGGTGAAGCAGGCGATCGAAAACGACCCTTGATCGGAGCGTGGACCTTGGAAGAAGCGTAATCCGACACAGCCAGCCAATCAGTACGATTGTGGGTTGGATGTTACCCCGTCTGAGGAAGATGGGGCAAGTGGTTGGTAGCACCTCACAAACTGAGCCCTCGTCAAACTGGGATACCGTCATCCGACCTTCTCTAGGATCATCACGTCGGCGCAACCTGTCCATTGGGGTTCTCGGCCCAGACACGAGAGGATTCCGGTGGTCACAATCCCAATGAATGACGGCGGGGCCCAGCGTGACCCGCACGTCCTACATGGAGTGGATGACACGACGCTCGCGCAAGTTGGTCATGACAGCAAGATACTCCAGTGATCATCTCGCGGCACGCGATCTGCGTATACTGCGCTCGCGATGGATGATGCACCGGCGAGAATCAAGCGCGGACCGCTGTCCGGCAAGCGTGTCGGGCTGCTGGCGGGCCCGGAGTTCAGCGACTTCCAGGCTTACTACCTCA
Organism: Spirochaetaceae bacterium; assembly: GCA_028820215.1. The sequence continues at coordinate 1,871 of JAPPKD010000103.1, forward strand.
ACCTGTACCTCAGCGAACTGGGGGCACGGGTGTGCAACCTGGTGATCGGCTGGCCGGAAGTGGGCTGGAAGATGACCCGCCCCGCCACCTCCGACACCGTGCAGGGCACCTTCGGACTGCGCCTCGACCCGATTCCGACGATGGCTCACGGCGACCGCTACACCTCGCTCGTGTTCCGCGAACAGGCGGAGCTCACGGCGGAATCGGTCGGGGAGCTGGATGCGCTGATCGTGCTGGGCGGTCACTCCGCCGACGTGCTGCGCGTCGATCCCGCCGTGACCGGGTTCGTGGCCGATGTCTGGGAGCGGGGCGTGGTGGTCGGCGCCCTGGAGTGCGGCCAGATGGTGCTGATGAGCGCCGGCATCATCGACGGCCAGCGGGTCACCGGCTACCGGGTCGTGCGCCCGTTCCTGTCCCGCCTCGGCACCTTCGTCGATGAGCCGGTGGTGGTCGACGGCAACCTGATCACGGGCCGCGACAGCGACGCCACGCCGCGCTTCGTGCGTGCCCTGGCCCGCTGCTTCCAGCCGGACTGGGAGGATCCGACCGCCGGTCTGCTTGCGGGCAAGCGCATCGTCATCGTCGCCGGCCAGGACTTCGAGGACGTCGAGCTGTGCGTGCCGGCGATGGAGTTCGACCAGCGCGGCGCGCGGGTGATCCTGGGCACCTTCCCGGCGCCGGTGGTGGCACGGCCGCCGATGCTGGGCGTGCAGGCGGTCATGGGCAACTTCGGCATGTCGGTGCCGTTCCAGGAGCTGGACGACACCCGTTATCCCGTGGTACCGCTCGCCGATCTGAGCCTGGACGACTTCGACGCGGTGATGATTCCCGGCGCTTTCTGCCCCTGGAACTGCCTGGACGAAGGCTCGCCGGTGGAGCTGTGCCGGCGCGCCGCCGAGGCCGGCAAGGTGGTCGCGGCCATCTGCCACGGCCCGCTGGTGCTGGCCGCCGCCGACCTGGTGGACGGCCGCCGCATCGCCGGCTTCACCGCATGCCGCGACGACGTGATAACCATGGGCGCGCACTACGACTTCGGGTGGCCGGCGATGATCGACGGAATCATCGTCACCGGCCGCGTTCCCGACGATGTCCCGGAGTTCGTCGACGCCATCACCGACGCGGTGTGCGGCACCCGCCTGCTGGAAGCCGCCACCGTGGCGCCGGCGTCGATGGCGCGTTAGTAGAGGTTCTCGATCACTACCGGTTCGATCGCGTCGGCCGGGGTGAAGCCGAGGATGCGGGAGTAGAAGAAGAGCTCGGCTTCGAGGGCGCGCTTGGCGTTCTCGGCCTTGCGGAAGCCGTGCTGTTCGCCGGCGAACGGCAGGTAGGCGACGGGCAGGCCCTTCCGGCGCATGGCGTCGAGCATCTTCTCGGCCTGGTTCGGAGGCACGACCCGATCCTCCAGGCCCTGCAGCAGGATGATCGGACAGGAGAGACGGTCGGTGTGGTGGATCGGTGAGCGCTCCCGGTAGCGGTCGCGGCGCTCCGGATACGGACCGACCAGGGAGCCCAGGTAGCGCGACTCGAACTTGTGGGTCTCCTGGACAAACGCTTCGAGGTCGCTCAGCCCGTAGTAGCTGGCGCCGGCCCGGAACACGTCGCGGAAGGTCAGCGCGGCCAGCGTGGTGTAGCCGCCTGCGCTGCCGCCGGTGATCAGCAGCCGGTCGCGTCCACCTCCCCGGCGCGCACCAGGTGCAGGGCGGCGTTGACGCAGTCGTCCACGTCAACGATCCCCCACTTCCGGTTGAGCCGGCGCCGGTAGGCGGTGCCGTAGCCGGTGCTGCCGCCGTAGTTCACGTCCACCACCGCAATGCCGCGGCTGGTCCAGAACTGGGTGGCGAGGCTCAACGCGGTGGAAGCCGCACCGGTCGGCCCGCCATGGCTCATCACCAGCAACGGCGGGCGCTCCTCCGGCGGGCCTGCGAAGTCGCGGTTGCGCGGCGGGTAGTACAGGGCGTGCGCGGTGTTGCCGTCCGTGGTCTGGAACGCGAGCGGTCGCGGGGCGGATAGGTACCGCTCGTCCATCGCGAGCTTCTGCGACTCCTGCAACCTGGTGATCCGCCCGCTGGCGAGATCCAGCGACACCAGGCAGGTGGGGAGACTCGCCGAGCCAGCGACCATCACCACCCGTCCGGGGGCGGCCTTGATGTCGCCGCGCGCCGGCTCGGTGGAGGGAGTCTCGACCGGGGTCAGCCGCCTGCTCCGCGTATCCAGCGCCGCCACCTGCCAGCGGCCTTCCTGCACGTACCGGCAGACGATGCGGCCGGCGGACTCGAAGGCGTAGGTGCGGGTTCCGAGTTGCCATGCCGCCGCCCCGAACTCGGCCTCCATCGGCGCCATCGCCTCGCGCTGCCCGCCCCGCCAGCGGTACAGATTCCACCAGCCGCTCCGGTCCGACACGAAGTGGAGCACGCCTTCGGGGGACCACTCCGGCTGGAACACGGACTCGCCGCGCCCGCCGGCGATTTTCCGTGGCGCGGCGACCGAGCCGCCGGCTCGCAGGTCGGCCACCCACAGCTCGCTCTCGTCCCACGGCATGTGCGGATGGTTCCATGCCAGCCACGCCAGCCGCGTGCCGTCCGGGCTCACCGCCGGGTAACCGTAGAAATCGCTGCCGGACACCAGCACCTCGCCGGCGCCGCCGGCCGCCAGGTCCACCGCGACGACGGTGTTGACCGCTTCGCGCCCCGCGTCGCGGTGGTCCTCGCGGACGCACACCAGGCGGCCCCGCGCGCGGTCCACCATGCCGTCGCCGTAGCGCAGGTCCACGCCCTCGGGAGTGATCGCCACCGGCGCCGCGCCCGGCTCCTGCCGGTAGAGCCGCTGGTCGGCGAAGTTGGCGAACCACACCACGCCGTCCGCGACCCAGAAGCACAGCCCGCCGTACTCGTGCACCCGCGTGCGCACGTTGAACGGCGCCGGCGCCACGTCCCGCGCCGCGCCGTCCGGCGTGCTGCGGACGATCACGGTGCGTCCACCCTCGGCGGGACGCATCTCGGTCCAGTACACGTCGTCCCCGTCGAGCTGGATGGACCCGAGCTGCACCGCGTCCTGGACGATCAGATCGGCGGTGATCGGCGACTTCCACGTGCCGTACGGTGCTGTAGCCTGCATGTCCATGATGTTGCCGGATGTGCCGGCCACGTCACACCCGCCGCGGGATCCACTCCAGGTCGCGCAGGCACGCCACCCAGCGCTCTCGAACGGGGTCGCCCTCCGGCCCCGGCGATCCAGTCGGGGTGTGCGAACGGCGCCTCGGACGGGTAGTTGAACATCCGGTGATGGTTGCTCTGAATGATGCCCGCCTCGCGGCGCCGGGCCTCGGCCAGCTCCGGCGTTCCTGACGGAGCCCAGTAGATGCTGGAGCCGATGCGCCGGTTGGGAGCACCGCCGAAGCTGGCGTGGAGCAACGGCAGCGCAAAGACGATCACGTCACCGGGGATGGTCTCCACGGCCACCGGCGGCATCAGGACTTGGTCGGGCGGCACCGCGCCGCGGCGCCGGCCCGCGAGCTCGCTCACGACCTGCATGTAGTGTTTCTGGCCCGAGGCAAGGCGCACGGGCTCGACGTCGCCGATCTCGTTCCGATCCGGCTCCAGGTGCGAGCCCGGCACGACGCGCAAGCAGCCGGTCTCCGTCGTAAGCGGGTCGAAGTAGTAGAGGAACTTCAGCCCGGTGTTGCCGGGCACATCCTGATCGCGGTGCCAGCCGGTGTCGCCAAGCCATACCAGCATGTCGGACATGAGGCCGATGAGGCTCTCATCGAACAGCTCGGTGGCCATGCCGTAGAAGCGCGGGTCCTCGAGCAGGGCGGCGCTGAACGGGGTCGACGGGCGCTGGAGCGGTGCCCACCTGCCCCGGTTGCCGCCGTCCCGGCCCTGATAGATCTCCTCGATGGCGACTTCCGCTTCGCGCGCGATCGTCTCGATCTCGTCGGCGCCCAGCAGCTGATGGAAGATCAGGAAGCCGAACCTGCGAAAGAACGCAACCTGCTCGTCACGGAGTGCCGCCATGCCTGCCTCCTCCTGCATATCCATGGTGTTGCCGATTTGATCAATCCAGCGCGCGAGGTTTCCTGCGCAGGTTCATTACCGCCGTGACGACAATCGTATCCCCGTGGTAACTATTCAGCCGGGGCGGACGGTTTGAGGCAGGTTGGGATCATGGGGCG
>JAPPKD010000312.1 GCA_028820215.1 Spirochaetaceae bacterium
AAATACCACAAATACCACCCCGTGTCTATCCTCCTTGGTGAGCTATGCGGGCTAGCCCCGCGCTCGGCGCTCACCTCGGCGGCCTGAATGACGCCGATCACCCGCCGCGCCTGCTCGGGCGTGACCGGATTGGGCTCGCCCAACAGCAGGTGGTCGGCGAGTTCCCGGTAGTAGCTGATCCACGATTCCATGCGCGGCGACACCTGCACGACGCCCTCGTGGCGGACGCCGGACGCGTAACTCACCAGCCGCAACTCCTCCCTCGCCGCGCCCGCCTCCAGCCCGCCCAGCGTGCCCAGGATCCGCCACTTCGGTTGCGGCAGCGCGCTGATCCGGGACGAGACGAACTCGGCCGTTACCCCGTTCTCGAATCGCAGGCCCACCTTCATGTAGTCCTCGTTCGTGACCCCGTGCCAGACGAGGTCGTGGCGGGTGCCGGTCACCTGGGCGATCTTCCCCGGCACCAGGTTCAGGATCCAGTCGAGGAAGTGCGCGCCCCAGTCGTAGAGAACGCCGCCTGAGACCGCCTTGTCGGAGCGCCACGTGGGACCCGGGTGCCCGTAGCCGTCTTGAGCGCACTCGACATGAAACACCGCGCCGATCAGACCGCGGTCGATCACGTCCCGGATGGTCAGGTAGTCCGCGTCCCACCGCCGGTTGTGAAACACGCTGACCGACAGGCCCGACTCACGCGCGCGGCCAACGATGCGGTCCGCCTCCTCCACGTTGAGGCAGAACGGCTTCTCGATGACCACGTGCGCGCCGGCATCCAGGCACTGCAGGGCGGCCTGCTCATGGAGCGAGTGCGGCAGGATCACGACGACCAGGTCGAGGTTCCCGTGGGCCAGCATCTCTTCGCTGCTGGTGGCGTAGAGCTCCAGGCCGGGACACTCCTGCCGGGCCACCTCGACACGCCCGCAGTCGATGTCGCACATCGCCACCGGCCGCAGGCCGGGCACCTGGTTCAGCCAGCCGTAGTGGTTGCGGCCCATGTTGTGGTTCGGCCCGTACCCCAGCAGGCCGCATCGGAGCGTCTTCTCCTCGGCATCCGCCCCCGCGGTCCAGGCGATGGCGCGGGTGACCAGCTTGCGAAAAGCTCGTGTCCTCCATGCCTGCATGGTGTGTCCATTTGCCAGATAGGCCACCCGCCCGCGCCCGTGCTCGCGCACGTGGACGACCGGATGGCGCTCGTTCCGGAAGCCGGCGTCCGCGAGCACCGTGCACCGCTCCGGATCGAAGCCCTGCAGCCGGTACAGCTCATCGAAGACCGGAAAGTCCCGGATGCGCCGCGTGATGTAGTGGCCGCCCTCCAGGATCCGGACCGTGAATTCGTGGTGAGCGGGGTGGCTCAGGAACTCCCCGCCCAGCATCTCCAGGTACGGGCGGCTGCCGCGGAAGCTGTCGGCGGCCGCATGCAGGCCGACGAAGCCGCCGCCGGCCTCCACGAACCGCAGCAGTCCCGCCTCCCGCGCACCGCGCAGCTCGTCGCGGCAGCCGGTCGTGTAGACGACGACCGCCGCGTAGTCGCCGCGAGGCAGCGCCGCGAACGCGTCGAGATCGGTGGTCATCTCGAGCTCGTAGCGTCCGTCGGCCGCCAGGTCGTCGCCGATCAGCCGTCCGGCCGACTCGCTGATGTGAAAGTCGCCTTCGTTGTAGACGTACAGGATCTTCTTCATACCTTCGCTCTCAGATCAGCTCGTCATTCGGGCGCAACCGAGGACTTCAGAACCCGGGCCAACCGGGAAGGGCGGCTGACTGCTGGAACCACGCCGCCATCTGCTCCTCGTCGAGCTCGCCCTCGTGGATGTCGATCCAGCGCGCGTCCGGATCCTTGCCCGAGCCGGGCGGGACCGGCTTCAGCGACGCGCCATTCAGGAAGGTCACCTTCACGTAACGGGTGAAGACGTGGTAGCTGACGAACCACCCCTGCCCCTCGATGCCATAGAAGGGCGAGTTCCACCTCACGGCCTTGCGCACGTCGGGTACACTGCGAACGATGATGTCGTCGAGGCAGCGCCCGAGGTCGCTCTTCCAGCCGGGCATGGCCGCGATGTAGGCCTGCACCGGGGCGTCGCCGTCGGCCTTGGCGATCTGGGGATTGCCGCCCGACAGCAGGACCGGCTTCGCGCCGTCCGGCTTGGCGACCTTCGCTGACCTCTTGGCCTTGTTCATTCCGTCACTCCCTCCCTGGCGCGTGGCGCGACCCCGGAGCATGGCCCGCGCTGATCCCGAGTACGCCGAACCGCGTCGATTTCAGCGTTCACATCTTCGAGAGTCAGTCGATCGGCCCCGGTCTCACGGGCGCGTCGCTGCATGACGGCCACCGCATGCTGCGCACGCGCCTGCGGCAGCGCGGCGAGCGATGCCTCCAGTGTCGACGCCGTCGTCGCTGAAAGAACGGCAATCGGCTTACCATCCGAAGTCACGACCAGATCCTTCTCCCGGGCCAGAGAACGCCACACGACCCCCGATCGGCTGCATAACTCGCGAATGCTGACAAACTTCACTGATCGAATGGATTGCCCATGAACCGCTCGAAGCAAAGTTGCTCCGGATGCATGCCGATCGAAACGCCGTACTCCCGCGCAACGCGGATGCTAGCTGGCTCGTCCTCGCTCATCTCCATGATCTGCCGGGATAGGCGACCTTGATGACACGATCTCTCTCGACGTGGAAGTACCACCCCGGCGACCCCAGCCGGGCGGCGACTTCCCGCATCAGCGCGTCGACCTCTTCGTCCGTGACCTCAACGTTGCAGAACGTGAACTCGCCTCTCGTTCCCTCGCGTTCAAGCCGGCCCTTCGTCCCTCCGGTCACTTCGACTCGGTCCCATATGCCCCGATCGCTCTTCAACGACTCGGGGATCAGCACTCCTCTCCATTTGGGAGATCGGACGGTCATCCACTCTGACCTCGTATCGAGCACACGCTATCCCTTGACCGCGCCCACGGTGAAACCCTGGATCAGCCGGTCCAGGAACACGTTGTATACCAGGGCGACCGGGATGGCGATGATCAGGGCCGAGGCGAGCAGCGGCTGCCAGAAGAAGACATCGCCCAGGATCAGCTCCGACGGGACGCCGACGCTCAGCGTCCGCCACTCCGAGCGGGTGATGAACACCAGTGCGTAGATGAACTCGTGCAGCGTCAGGGTGAAGCTGAACACGATCACGGAGATGATGCCCGGCCGCGCCAGCGGCAGCGCCACGCGCAGGAACGCCCCGTAGGGGTGGTAGCCGTCGACCAGCGCCGCCTCCTCCGTCTCCTCCGGGATCGACTTGAAGAAGCCCATCAGCAGCCAGGCGCTGAACGGCACCGTGATCGTCGGGTAGACCACGATCAGGGAGAACAGCGAGTTGCTCAGGCCCAGCGACACGATGATCCGGAACAGCGGTATGAACAGCAGCGTCGGCGGGACCAGGTAGACGATGAACATCAGGATGCCGGCGCGCTCTCCCCAGCGCCCGGTCAGGCGGGCCAACGAATAGGCCGCCGGCAGCGCCAGGATGAGCGTGATCACCACCACCGCCGCGCCCACCACGGCGGAGTTGCGGACGAACACCAGGTAGTTGGTGTCGTTGAACAGCCTGTCCAGGTGCTTCAGGGTGGGCGCCTCGGCGTAGTCGAACGGACTGGCGTCACGGGTGTAGAGGTCGCCGTCGGTCTGGAAGGTGGTGATGCCCATCACCAGGAAAGGCGCCGCGGCCAGGAGGCAGAAGCAGAGCACGGACACCGTGTAGAGGGTGCCCTTGATCACGCGCCGGGGGCTGACCCGCGCGGGCGGGCTCGCCATCAGCTCGGGCGGTATCTTCAGATCGACCATCCGGATGCGGCCTTTAGCGAACCTGCGCGCGGCTGGCCGTGCGCAGCAGCACGATCGCCACCGCCAGCAGCACGGGGAAGATGAACAGCGCGATCGCCGCGCCCTGCGACAGGTTGCCGCCCTCGATGCCGACCGCGAAGCTGTACATGGGCAGCGTCAGCGTGTGGTTGATCGGCGCACCGCGGGTCAGCACGTACACGACGGTCAGGTCGCCGAAGGTGAAGATGAAGGCGAACAGGAGCGAGTTGAGCATGATCGGCAGGATCAGCGGCAGCTTCACCTGGAACAGCGAGCGGAAGTAGCGGGCGCCGTCCGCCTTGGCCTGGTCCACCACGTCGGTCGGGATGCTCGAAAGGCCGGCCATCAGGATCACCGTCGCCAGCGGCGTCATGCGCCAGACGTGCACGAAGATCACCGAGGCCTTGGCCAGGTACGTCTTGCCCAGCCAGGTCAGGTTGCGGGTGGGACCCCAGACCGTGCCCGGCCCGAGCAGGCCGAGCTGCTCCAGCACGTGGTCGATCGGGCTGAACTTGGAGTCGAACATCCACAGCCAGCCGATCACGGAGAGCGACAGCGGCGTGGCCCACGGCATGATCAAGAGCAACCGCGCCGTCCACATCCCGCCCCGCACCAGGCGGCTGTCCGGCAGCGGCGCGGTGAGGATCAGCGCCAGGATGTTGGCCAGGATCAGCACGAACACCTGGGCGACGAGGGTAAAGACGAAGGTGTTGCGCAACGCGGCGTGGAAGTCGGGCGCGTTCAGGACGATCCGGAAGTTGCGCAGGCCGGCATAGCGGAAGTCGGTGTTGCCTACCGTGGCGTCGCTGAGGCTGAACGCGAACGCCGTGAAGAACGGCACGCCGATCAGCAGGACGATGTAGAGCACGGCCGGCGCCAGGAAGGCGAAGCCCATGAGGCGGCGGCTGTCCAGCACATTGCCGCGCTCGGCGCCGGCGTCGGTCACCGATACGCTCCCGCGCCGTCCCGCCGCTCGCCGCTGCCGCGGTCGAAACGGTGCGAATCGGTGATGGCGAAGGAGTACGACTCTCCCACATGCAGCGGCATCGTCACGTTGCTCGGCAGGCGCGCCAGGGTCAGGTGGGGCTCGCCGCGGAAGTCGTCGATCTGCCCGTAGAGCAGGCGATCGGCCCCCAGGTACTCGATGCGCGTGATGCGGAACTCGAACTCGTGCCGGTCTCCTGCCGCCGCCGGCTGCAGGTGCTCGGGGCGAAAGCCGAGCAGCTCGTCCTCGGCCACCGGCAGCAGGTTCATCCCCGGCGAGCCCAGGAAGGTGGCGACGAAGGTGTTGGCCGGCCGGTCGTAGATCGCCTGCGGCGGGCCGACCTGCTGCACCAGCCCCTGCTCCATCACGACGATCCGGTCGCCGAGCCCCATCGCCTCGATCTGGTCGTGGGTGACGAAGATGGTCGTGATCCCCAGCTCGCGCTGAAAGAACTTCAGCTCGTCGCGGGCGTAGGCGCGCAGCTTGGCGTCCAGGTTGCTGAGCGGTTCATCGAGCAGCAGCACGTCCGGCTCGGTGACGATCGCGCGGGCGATCGCCACCCGCTGCCGCTCGCCGCCGGAGAGCTGGCGCGGCCGGCGGTCGAGCAGGTGGTCGATGCTGACCTTGCGCGCCGCCTGCAGAACGCGCTCGGAGCGCTCGGCCCTGCTCCTGGTGCGTCCCTGCGCCTTCAGCGGGAAGGCGATGTTGTTCGCCACGGTCATGTGCGGGTAGAGCGCGTAGGACTGGAAGACCATGGCGATGCCGCGCTTGCGCGGCGGTAGCGCCGTGACGTCGCGCGCGCCGATGTACACGCGCCCGGCGTTGGGCTTCTCCAGCCCGGCCACGGTGCGCATCAGGGTCGTCTTGCCGCACCCCGACGGCCCGAGCACCACCAGGAACTCGCCGGACTCGATCTCCAGGTCCACCCCGGCGACGGCGGTGACGTCGCCGAAGCGCTTGACGATCCCGGACAGGCGCACCGCGCTCATGCTCGCTCCTCAGCGTACCGAACGGTCGTCCGCGAACGCGTCCCGCAGCAGGGTGTGGTGCGAAGGGCCCCCGCCCCCATGGCCCCGCCCGTCGCGCCCTGCGTGGCGCCGGCGCGCCCCCGGGCCGCCGGGCGCCACAGCCCAGGTAGCCGCCCGCGCGCCCCTAGGCGAAGATCTCCTCCGCGCGCGCGTGCGCCTCCGCCACCGACT
>JAPPKD010000202.1 GCA_028820215.1 Spirochaetaceae bacterium
AGGCACGGATCCAAGGACTGGCAACATGTGCAGCGAGCTATCGACGAGGATTGGGACCGAGGGCGCGGAACGGTGCTCGGTGTCATCCCCGAGAGGACGACGTGCGAAGAGGTCGGTTACGACGGGAATGCAACGACCCTCAGGTCCATGAGCCGGCCGTTCGACAACCGGATTGGAACTCAGTCGCGGAAGGGGTCGAATTCGTCGGGGGCGGCCATGGCGACGCCGAGGTGAGGGTGTGCAGGATGCGGATGCTGGCGGCGTGGAAGCCGAGCACCTTTTCGATGCGCTTGTAGCAGTGCGGTGATTCGTCGGTACCCGCGCCGCGCAGCTCCACGCCGGTACGCTGCAGCCACTCCTGCATCATCTCGCGGCTCACTTCACCTTGGGTGATCTGCTCGACGCGCCCGCGCCGGCGGCGGCGCTTGCCGGCGGCGCGGCGGCGCGACATTACCCGTCCGGCGCCGTGCACGGTGGAGCGCAGGGTGAGGCGGCTCTCTTCGCTATCGACGCCCTCCACGATCACGGAGATGTCGCCCATGGAGCCGCCGATGAAGCCGCGCTGACCGGGAAACGCCGGGGTGGCGCCCTTGCGCACCACCCACAGGTCGCGGCCGAAGTGGTTCTCGCGCCAGGCGAAGTTGTGGTGGTTGTGCACCTCGTCCAGGATCTTGGCGCCGAGCAGGCGGGCGACGCGGGCGCACACCCAGTCGCGGCCGGCGTAGGCGTAGCGTCCGGCGAGCTGCATGCACGCCAGGTAGCGCTGCCCGAGGTCGCTGCCGGCGGCGAGCAGCACCGGGTCGACGTGGATGCCGTCACGCCCGCCGCCGGCGCGGATGAAGTGGCTGGCGATCTTGTGGCCGAGGCCGCGCGAGCCGAAGTGGACGCCGACCCAGACGCGGTCGGCCTCGTCGGCGAACAGGTCGACGTAGTGGTTGCCGGAGCCGATGGTGCCGAGCTGGGCGCGCGCCATGTCGCGGTGCTCGGCGGCTTCGGGGAGGTCCCAGGCCGGGTCGTCGTCGAACAGCTCGTGCTCCACGGGCTCCGGGTTCTTGCGCCCGATGCCGAACGACAGGGTGCGCCACAGGTCGTCCATGATCGTGCCGATGTGGCGGCGTACCTCCCCGGCGTCGGCGTCCAGGAGCACCGCCTTGTTGCCGCAGGAGATGTCGAAGCCGACCCCGGATGGGCTCAGATGGTCGGCCCAAGCGATCACGCCGCCCACCGGCACCGCGTAGCCGAGGTGATGGTCCGCCATCAGGGCGGCGTAGTCGGCGCGCTGAAGGCAGCGCTGCATCTGCTCGACCGCCCCTGCCACCGGGACGCCCCACACCGGCAGCGAGTCGATTGCCTGGTGCGCCGGTTGCGCCGGTTGCGCCGGCTGGTCGGTCATCTCAGAGCGCGTCGGCGGACGGGCAGACGGCGACCTTGATGGCGCCGTCGACGCGGCCGGTGAAGGTGTCGAGCGCGCCGGCGAATTCGGCGAGCGGGAAGCGGTGGGTGAACAGCGGGGCGATGTCGACGCGGCCATTGATGACCAGGGAGAGGGCTTCCTCGGCGGTGTTGGGGTTGGCGCGCCCGCCGCGGATCTCCACTTCGTCGAGCACCAGGCGGCGCACCGGCACGGGGGCGTCCTCGGCGGGCAGGCCGATGGCGGAGATGACGCCGCCCTTGGCGGCCAGTTCGCACGCCTGCCGGAACGCCTGCGTGGTGCCCGCGCACTCCACCACGTGCGGAGCGCCGAGGCCGCCGGTCAGCCGGCGCACCTCCTCCACCACGTCGGCGGTGCGGTAGTCGATGCCGATGGCGCCCAGCTCGCGGGCGCACGCCAGCCGCTCGCCGCTGCCGGCGGCGATGATGCGCCCGGCACCGAGCGCGGCCGCGCACAGGATCGCCATCAGGCCTTGCGGACCGGCGCCGAGTATCACGATGTCGGCGCCCGGCTGCAGGCGGGTGCGTTTGACCGTGTACAGGGCGATGGAGAGCGGGTCGATCAACGCCGCGTCCGCCAGCGACAGCCGGTCGGGGATGCGGTACACGCTCTTGACGCTGGCCGCCACGAAGTCGGCGTAACCGCCGGCGGTGTAGTGGCCGTACTGGCGGTGGCCGACCGCCTCGTTGCCGTAGTTCAGGCACAGGTTGTAGCGCCCGGTAAGGCACATGCGGCAGTAGCCACAGCCGCAGTGCGAGGTGGCGCACACCCGGTCGCCGGCACCCCACCCGAGGCCGGCGGCGACCGGTCCCGCCTCGACCACGGTGCCGGACCACTCGTGGCCGGGCACGAACGGGTACGACTTGGGCCAGAAACCGGGGAATTCGCCGGCGATGATGTGCGGGTCGGTACCGCAGATGTAGGTCGTGTCGACGCGCACCAGCACGTCGTCCGCGCCGATTTCGGGAACGGCCACCTGCTCGACCGAGAACTGGTTCGGAGCGGTCAGCACCAGCGCCTGCATGCTCAATCCCGGTCCTCGGTGATGGCGACGGCCCTGATCGGCGAGCCGGCGCCGTTCCTGATCTTCAGCGGCAGTCCGATGAAGGTGAAGGTGCGCTTCGGGATAAGGTGCACGTTGGCCAGGTTCTCCATGTTGAGGATGCCGCGCGCGCGGCACATCATGTGCGCCGGCTGCACGCGGCGCACCGCCACCTCGTGGTGGGAGTCGACGCTCGGCGCGTCGGCACCGAACGCCACCACGCCGGAGTCGGCCAGGAAGTGGCTCGCCTCCTCGTCCAGGCCGGGGTAGCCGGCGATGTAGGCGTACGGGTCGCCCGACCACTTGTCGCTCCACCCGGTGGCGTACAGCAGCACCGAGCCCTGCCTGATCTGCAGGCCATGCTCGGCTATCTGCTCTTCCAGGTCGGCGCGGGTGATGTAGGAGTTGGGCTCCTTGGCGCGGAAGTCGAGCCAGATTCCCGGCGCGATGTGCCACTGCAGCGGGCTCCGGTCGATCGGCCGGGCGCCCTGCTCGGGTACGATGTGGCTGATCGAGTCGCAGTGGGTGGAGGTGTGGCCGCACAGGGTGAACGCCACCACCTCGTAGGAGTAGGGCGGCTCGGTCAGCCCGAACCGCTGCACGTCCTCGTGCGACAGGTGCTGCCACATCACGGTGCGCTGGTGGCCCTTGAAGGTGGGGTTGCTCGGCGCGATCTCGTGGCTCAGGTCGGTGACCGTGCAGCGCTTGCCGAGCAACTCGATCGAGGCATGGATCGCCGGCGGCGGGCACTCCACCATGCCCGGGTAGCGTTCGCGCACCCGCCGCTCGTCCGCGGCCGTCCAGTCTGCACGCATGCGCGAGCCCGCTATCGTGGCAGCGGCGCCGGCTTCGGCGGACGCCCGTCGGGTCGGGAATCGATCATCGCCATCGCTCGCTACCGGACCGTGTGGCCGCCGTCCACCACCAGCACGGCGCCGGTGACGAAGCGGGCATCGTCGGAGGCCAGGAACAGCACGCAGTTGGCCACGTCGATCGGCTGGCCCAGTTCCCTGATCAGGTAGGTGTCCTTCATCGGTTCCAGGATCTCCGGCTGGTCGAGCATGCCGGCGGTCATGCCGGTGTAGGTGAAGCCGGGCGCCACGGCGTTGACGCGCACCCCGTGGTCGGCGAGGTCGGCCGCCATCACCCGCGTGAGGCCCGGGATGGCGCTCTTCGAGGTGACGTAGGTGGTGAGGCCGCCGAGCGCAATGTAGGACAGGTCGGAGGCGGTGTTGACGATGGCCCCGCCGCCGGCGTCGCGCATCACCCGCGCCACGTGCTTGCCGACCAGGATCATCCCCTTGACGTTGATCGACAGCGCCTCGTCGATGGTGGCCACGTCGATGTCGAAGATGGAGGCGTCGTTGGCCGGCAGCAGGCCGGCGTGGTTGTGCAGCACGCCGATCGGCCCCCACTCCGCCACCGCCCCGGCCACCGCCCGCGCTACTTGGTCTTCGTCCGTCACGTCGGCCGTGAACGGCAGCGCCGTGCCTCCCGCCACGCCAATCCCGTGCGCGGTCTCCTCGGCCCCGGGGCCGTTCACGTCCACCACCGCGACCTTCGCCCCCTCGCGGGCGAACAGATCGCAACTCGCCTTGCCGATCCCCGACCCCCCACCGGTCACCAGCGCACATCTTCCTTCCAGTTTCATGGCCCGGCAGTGTACGTCACAGGTCCAAGGAGGCACAACGAGCGTCGACACATCGTGAACACTCCGTGCGACGGTGTGCTGCTGTGAGTCGCCAATCGGTACCGGGATCTTGGCTTACCGAAGGTTGTCTCCGATCGGCGCCACTCGACTTTGTTCCATTTTCTACTACGTCACGAAACTACGTTCTTCATTCCTTACGTCGCGTTACTGTGCGTCATCGGCCAAGGGACCGTTGCGTACGGCGGAACAGAACTCACGGAAGCTCGGGCTTCGTGCAAATATCGTTTGTGGTTTGAGCTGCTGAGCGATTTCTTCAGACAATCTTGCGCTGTATACGAGCTTGCCACGCCTGAGCAAGTTCTTCAAGTGCTCCTTCGGACGGGTGACCTCATCGGGTCTGTGGCCTTGAGCAGTTCTGCCGGTGGACGCCCCTTCGACGCTTCAGACACTTGCTCTTCAACAAAGAAATCGTGATCCTGCCTCACCAATATCACGGACCAGTCGAAGCGAGTGTCCTCCTCATCGAAGGAAACAGCAAGCGATACGAAGCTGGCATCCTGGCCCTTCCAGGCGAGATTGAGGAAGCCGCCACGTGAGTAGATTGGCGGACCAAAATCACGGGCCCTAACCACCTCGCTGAGGAAGCGAAGTGCGTCGAGTATCGAACTCTTTCCGGAAGCATTGGCTCCGATGAAGAGAGTCAGGTCTTCTACGGTGACGCTCGTATGACGCAGACTGCGGTAGTTCGTGGCGTCTATGCTGAGTAGTTTCACTGACCAGCAGTTTACACTGGAGTGCTATCGGTTTCAGGTCGAGCCAGGCGCGTTCGGCGGCGGTTAGGGTGATGTTCAGGGCGGCGGCGTTATCGGCGAACTCGGCGGGGGAGCGCGGGCCGGTCAGGGCGAACACGTTCAGGGGGCCGGTGAGCAGGAAGGCCAGGGCGACCTGGGCGATGCTGGCGCCCTTGCGCTTGGCCAGCGCCGCCACCCGCTCCAGGCGCTCGAAGTTGGCTTCGCAGGCGTAGACGCGCACCGCGGTGGGGTTCATGCGCTCCTTCACCTGTTATGTCTGGCGTCCGTCGGCGTGACGCAGGATCTTGTGTGATCCCGACTGCCGAACTTCCATGAATCCCGCCCGGCGCAGCTTGGTGAGGACCTCACGAGCTGAGAACGGCATCGGAGATCTCGATGCGGGCGATCACGGTGTCGGACTCTTGCGGTACCGGCTCTCCGCGCGCCATCTTCTCCGCTACCCACAGTTGCGCCGAGTCTCTTGCCGCGGCGACCGCGCCTTCGATCCCTTTTCCGTGAGTGGTAAGATCCAACGCCGGAATGTGGGCATAGTAGTATCCTTCAAACGCAGGGTCATCCACCGTATCGAGCATCACCGAGTACTGCATCGGGAATATCCTACCGGCGGCGGGCCAGCCATTCGATGCCCTGCTGGAAGACGCGCTTGAAGCCGGGGTTGGTCCACTCGGAGGCGTCGTGGCCCGACTGCCAGCACAGAACGCGCGAGCGGTCCAGCTTGTGGCACCACGCCAGCGAGGGGATGTTGCCGGCGTGATCGTGGGTCAGCAGGACGGTGCTGTCCGGGCCGCATGCCGGCAGCAAGAATCCTTCGCCGGAGATGGCGAAGTCGTCCACGCCGGCGGTGACCGGGTGGTCGGGATGCTCGACGTGCACGTTCATGTCGATGCGCGGCGTGAACCGGCCCGGCTTCTTCAAGGTACGGTCGACCGAGTTGCAGACGCGGTCGAAGGCGGCGCTCTCCGGGAACGACAACAGCGCGTGGTGCCACACGAACCAGCCCTGACCGGTAGTGCCGATCTGCCGGTTGGCTTCGTCGATGCGCTCGGCCATGTCGGGGCGCAGGC
>JAPPKD010000357.1 GCA_028820215.1 Spirochaetaceae bacterium
GCCGCGAGCGCTCCACGGCAGGCAGCCGCATCCGCTGCCGCCCCGGCCTCTTCGCCGGCGCCCGTGCCGGCAGCCGGCAGCGCCGCACCGGGCGACGTGGTGGCGCCGATGACCGGCACCATCCGCGAGGTCCGCACCTCGGTGGGCGCGGCGGTGACCGAGGGACAGGTGCTGTTCGTGATGGAGGCGATGAAGATGGACCTGGAGGTGCCGGTGGCGGTGGCCGGCACGGTGTCCGAGATCGCCGTGTCCGCAGGCGACAGCGTGGTAGAGGCGCAGATCCTCGCCCGCGTCTCGGGCTGACGGGCTTTTCGCGTGGGGCTGTTCGGCCTGATCGGCGAGTTTCTCGCCAACACCGGCATCGCCGGCTTCATCGCGCTCCAAGGCGACTGGTGGCGCCCGCTGGTGATGCTGTCCGTGGGCGGCCTGCTGATCTACCTCGCCATCGCCAAGGAATACGAGCCGCTGCTGCTGATCCCGATCGGGTTCGCCTGCATCCTGGTCAACCTGCCGCTCACCGAGCTGTTCCACACCACTGAGGAGCTTCTCGGCGGCGCCGAGCGCGGCCTGCTGGACTACATATTCACCGGCCTCGCCACCGGCGTGTTCCCGCCGCTGATCTTCCTCGGCCTGGGCGCGATGACCGACTTCAGCCCGCTGCTGGCCAAGCCGCAGACCTTCCTGCTCGGCGCGGCGGCGCAGTTCGGCATCTTCGGCACCCTGCTGGCCGCGCAGGCGATGGGGTTCACCTTCAACGAGGCAGCCTCGATCGCCATCATCGGCGGCGCCGACGGCCCGACCGCGATCTTCCTCACCTCGCGGCTCGCCGACCACCTGCTCGGCGCGGTGGCGGTGGCCGCCTACTCCTACATGGCGCTGGTGCCGATCATCCAGCCGCCGATCATCCGCCTGCTGACCACCAGGAAGGAGCGCTCGGTGGTGATGTCGGAGGTGCGCCCGGTGCCGCGCTGGGTCCGCATCATGTTCCCGATAGCGATTACTCTTACCGCCGCGCTACTGGTGCCACCCTCCACGCCCCTGATCGGCATGCTGATGTTCGGCAACCTGCTGCGCGAGGCGGGGGTGGTGGACCGGCTGTCCAAGGCCGCCCAGAACGAGCTGACCAACGTCATCACCATCTTCCTGGGCCTGGCGGTCGGCGCCAAGCTCACCGCGGCCGAGTTCCTGACCGTCGACACGATTCGGATCATCGTCCTCGGGCTGGCGGCGTTCTCGGTCGGCACCGCCTCCGGGGTGCTGCTCGGCAAGCTGCTCTACCTGGTCTCCGGCGGCAAGGTGAACCCGATGATCGGCGCCGCCGGGGTGTCCGCGGTGCCGATGGCGGCGCGCGTGGTGCAGCGCATGGGGCAGCGCGAGAACCCCAACAACTTCCTGCTGATGAACGCCATCGGCCCCAACTACGCCGGCGTGATCGGCTCCGCCGTCGCCGCCGGCGTCCTCATGGCCATGGCGGCCTGAACCAGGGGAGTGGCACGGTGCCCCTCGATCCACGCGCCATCATCGCCGGCGGCGAGAACGCCAAGACCGAGTTCAAACGGGACGACCGCAACCTGCGCCCGGAGCGCTTGGCCCGGGAGATCGCGGCATTCGCCAACATGAACGGCGGCGTGATCGTGCTCGGCGTCGAAGACGACGGGCGCATCTCGGGTGTAACCAGACGCAACCTGCAGGCCTGGCTGATGGACACCGTGATCGGCCGCTTCATCGATCCGCAGATCGTTCCCGACTACGATGAATTCGTTCTGGACGACAAGCAGGTCGCGATAGTCACCGTACCCGCCGGCAGCGCCAAGCCGTATGCGGTGCGGCAGCAGGAGCGGATCGACTACTACATCCGCCTCGGCGACACCGTACAGCGCGCGGGCCGCGAGCAGATGGCGCGCCTGTTCCAGTCCGGCGGGCTGGTTTCCGTGGAGAAGATGCCCGTGCACGGCAGTTCGTTGGCCGACCTGGACATGCGCCGACTGGAAGACTATTTCCTGAGCGTCCTGGGCGAGGAGGCGGTGCCGGACTGGCAGCGAACACTGCTCAACCGCGAGCTGCTGGTTGCGGACGAGTGGCGTCCCGAGATCCGCACCTGCTCCCATGCCGGGATTGTGCTGTTCGCGCGCGAGCCGCGCCGCCGCATGCCGCAGGCCGGGATACGGCTGCTGGTGTTCCCCGGCACCGACATGGACTACGATGCCAACCTGGACGAGGTGCTCGACATCCCCTTCGTCGGCCTGAAGGAGCGCCGCGGCGGGAGGCAATTCGTCGAGCAGTCCCTCCCCAACCGCGTACTCAGCTACCTGCAACCACACATCAGCCACGAGCGGTTGGAAGGAATGCGGCGGCTGCGGCACTGGGACTACCCCACCGAAGTGATCCGCGAGCTGCTGGTGAACGCGTTCGCGCACCGCGACTGGACCCGCCCCAGTGACGTGCAGCTCACGGTATACGCCGACCGCCTCGAAGTGCACAGCCCCGGTGCTCTGCCCAACGGTGTTACTGTGGAGAAGGCCAAGGAAGGCCTGCGCGTGCCGCGAAACCCCAACATCGTCAACATCCTGCGCGACTACGACTTCATGGAGCACCGCGGCATGGGAATCCGCCGCAAGGTGATCCCCCTCACCCGCGCCCACAACGGCACCGACCCCCAATTCGACGCCACCGAAGACTACTTCAAGGTCATCCTCCACAAGGGAAACAGGCCGGTAGGGCAGTCCGGGTAGCAGCTCACGGCAACGTCGCGGTACCCTTGAGCAGGCGGACGGCACCATGAAGTTTCGATTCAAGAACCTCGGCCCGATCACGCAGGCCGACCTCGAACTCGGCGATCTCACCATCATCGCCGGACGCAACAACACCGGCAAAACCTACATCGCCTACGCCCTCTACGGCTTTATTAAGCACTTGAAGCGGTCGTCGACGAGGATCTACGACCGCCGTCGAGTAGAACAACCAGTGGACATCGCATCAGTCATCTCGGCAGCCGCTTCAGATGGCCATGCGGAGAAGCCCGTGAGTCGTGACCAACTCAAGCAGCACAGATTGGACTCTGCTGTCAACGCAGCCCGCTTGTTCACAGAGTCTGGATTGTCCCAAGTGTTCAGCTCTCAACAGAGCAGATTTGACGGCTCTTCGGTCGAATTGGGATCAGGGCTGCAGGAACACTTGGAGCCTGTCGAGATTCGATTGCCCTCCGGGGAGCACTTTCGAGTTAGCTTGCGGAACGATACGATCGTCATGTCCGTCGACACACCGGGAGGACAACCCATCAATGTGCACCGTACCAAGTTTATATTGAGGAGTATGTATTTCAGATTTCTGTTTCCGGAAATCGATCTTGATCCGGTCGTATTGACGTCGGAGCGATTCGGGATTTCGTTGTTCTATCGGGAGCTCGACTTCACGAAAAATAGTTTGGTTGATTTCCTCCAAAAAATGGATGAGCAGACCAAGCGGGAAGAGTCTGATCCGTTCCTTTTGATTGAGAGGACGACTAACAGGTATGCATTACCGGTGAAGGACAACATTGATTACACGAGAAGTATCCCTGATCTCCAGGGCCAACAGAGTGAATTGCTCGAGCACAAACTTCCGACCACATTGAGACGGCTGACTAGTGCTTACTACAAGAGCTCGAGCGACGGCATTTCACTCACGTCGACCGCGCGTGGTTCGCGACGGTTCAGTGTCCCGTTGCATTTGGCATCATCCTCAGCGCGGGGGCTGTCGGATCTGTATTTCTTCCTGCAGCACGTTGCTGGGCCCAATCATCTCTTGATCATCGATGAGCCGGAGAGCCATCTCGATACGCACAACCAGATCCTGATGGCCCGCTTGTTGGTTCGGTGTGTGCATGCCGGGCTAAGGGTCCTGATCACGACCCACAGTGACTACCTCGTGAAGGAACTCAACAACCTGATCATGCTCAGCCACGAGTTCGATGGCAAGGAGGGGTTGCTCAAGAGACTCAAGTATGACCCTGAAGATGCTCTCGATCCTGGTCAGATTCGTGCCTATATCGCCGAGAACGGCACCTTGGCCGCATGCAGCGTAGACAAGTACGGCATGGAGATGCCGAACTTCGATAGCACCATAGACGATATCAATCGCGTGTCTAACGAGATCTCATCACGGGTTTTAGAGATCGACGGGTAGTGTTCTCCGGTCTGAACGATCAACTGGAGGAGATCCTCCGCGCCGATCGACTGCGGCGAGTCACATCGAGCCGCGTAACTCTGCGCGAACGCGAAGCGAAGATGTCGATCGATGTAACTGGTGTGAAATGGCGCACCACAACGATCCATATCGACAGGCTTGGCGGCCTTGCCGGGTTAGATCAGGGTGATTGGAACCAAAGATGCGACTACCTCATGGTCATCGACCGGGGTGGCACCTACCGCGCCACGTTCATCGAGCTGAAGAAGACCCTGGATGAGGCGCCCAAGCCACTGGAACAACTGCGGCGGTCTTTACCGTTCCTGGAGTACCTGCGCTCGCTGTGTTGCATCCACTTCGACGATGCCGCTCCGGTGGCAGTCGACGTCCGCTACGTGGTGGTCGGGGAAAGGGCTCAACAACGACTGGACAAGCAGGTCGTGAAGGCGAGACCGGGACAGCCTGTTTGGACTAAGCTGCATCGTGGAATTGCGGCATCTGCTTTTCTGGGGCCGACTGTTCCTCTTGAGGCGCTGATCGGCACATAGAAGTGAGTGCGGTGCCGGTTGAGCGCGACGTCCTCTCGTATTACGAGCGCTACGACGAACAGGGGCGGCTCGGGCGCGGGTTCGGGGTGCTGGAGTTCGCGCGCATGCAGGATCTGATCGAGCGCTTCCTGGCGCCGCCGCCGGGGGTGGTGCTGGATGTCGGCGGCGGACCCGGCCGCTACGCGTGCTGGCTCGCCGCGGAGGGATACCAGGCTCACCTCATCGACGCGGTGCCGAAGCTCGTCGAGCAGGCGCGCGCGGCGTCGGCGGCACAGCCGGAGTGTCCGCTGGCGAGCGCCGCCGTCGGCGATGCGCGTTCGCTGCCTCACGGTCCCGGCAGCGCCGATGCCGTGCTGCTGATGGGGCCGCTCTACCACCTCCCCGAGCGCGGGCAGCGGCTGGCGGCGCTGCGCGAGGCGCACCGGGTACTGAAGCCGGGCGGTATCGTGGTCGCCAAGGCGATCAACCGGTTTGCCTCGCTGCTGGACGGGATCTGCCGCGGCTTCATGGACGATCCGGAGTTCGTGGACATCATCCGCCGCGACCTTGCGGAAGGACAGCACCGCGGCGTACCCGGCACCACGCGGTATTTCACTACCGCGTTTTTCCACCGCCCGGACGAACTCGCCGCCGAGATCCGCGAGTCGGGATTTCGGCAGCGCGGCCTGTTCACGGTGCAGGGTCCGGCCCAGTTCGCCCCGGACCTCGACGCGCGCATGGCGGACCCTGTCCGCCGCGCCCAACTGCTCGACCTGATCCGCCAAGTGGAGCAGGAAGAAACATTGCTCGGCGCCGCCTCCCACATCGCCGGCATCGCCGTGAAACCAGCGCACGGCGCCTGAGCGACACGTGGACGCCAAGGCGGCTCACTGAGCGGGCCGCGCCGGCTCCCGATGCTCCCGAGCGCTACGATGCTGCCTCGTTCGCTTCGAGCAGGCGCAGGCTCCGTTCCAGCTCCGGCACCAGTTCGGCGCGGCTGAGCTCGGCGAGGTCCGGGGCGAACGGCTCCAGGGAAACCGGCCCGGCGTAACCGAGCTGCCGCAGCCGGGCAATCTGCTCGCGGTTGCCGATCGCGTCGTCGGGATCGACCAAGCCCCGGTCCTCGTCCCGGAGGTCCGGCTGCAGCCGGTCGCGGCGCACCCCGGAGGCATGCACCATGCCAACCAACGAGATGTCGAGGTAGCGCTCGATCGCGCGTGCGTCGTCCGGCCCCAGGTAGTGATGGAAGGTGTCGTACACGAGCCTGAAGTTGGCGCCCGAATCGGCGA
>JAPPKD010000021.1 GCA_028820215.1 Spirochaetaceae bacterium
ACCTGATCTACTACTGGGTCGTGTTCGCCGACGCCTTCGGCTGGTTCTCCGCCGCTTGAAGAGCGTCCAGCTGTGTCGTCCTCGGAGCTGCCCGCTTGCGGTTTCCTTGAGTGGCGGCGATAGTATCACCGCCGGATGCCGTATTCAGAGGACTACGTAGATTCGCATCGCCAACACTGGACTGACGCTGAGTTGCTGTTCGCAAGCGCTCGGTGGTTGAACGCGGACCAGTTGTACGGAATCAGCGCGGAGTGCGGCCTGAAAGCGTTGATGCCGGCGCTGAGCATGCCGGTTGAGTGGAAACACGTCAATGTGATTTGGCCCGGCTTTGCTCAGTTTGCTGCCAGCGCACGGGGAAGAGTAAGTGCACGATTTGTGAGACTTCTTCCGAGGCGGACTCCGTTTGCCAACTGGTCGGTACACAACCGATACGCGCATAGCCAGCACTTTAGTCGAGCGAGCACGGAACAGCATCAAATCGCGGCTCGAGGAGTTCGCGACATGGTTCTGCAGGCGAGGATAGACGGTGTGATATGACTGATCCGATGGTACCCTTTGATGACATACGGAGCCGAGTCACCGCTCTGTTGCGCAGTTTCAGCGGTTCCCTTAAGCAGATTGGTCAACTCTACGTGGTACGCGATCTAATGGGTAGGGTTCGCCTAACGGTGTCGGAAGCCGTCGAGAGTAGTGAACCGTGTCGTGCGACGCTTGCTCAACTTGCCGATCGCTTGCATGAGACGCTGGGGACTCGGTCCTATGGGGCGGAAGATGCAGTCCTGTTTGTGGATTCCGACATGCTCGAAGACCTCCACGGTTCCGCCCGGGATGTGGATTCTGAGATTCCCGGCGTCTATTGGGTAGACCGACTGGTGACGGGGAACGATTGGTGGACAGTCGGAAAAACGCCATCCGAGCGTGGTGTGAGGCGCTATACCCTCTATGCGGTCAAGGGGGGTGTGGGACGCAGTACGAGTGCAGCGGCTCTTGCATACTACCTTGCAGATCAGGGAGAGCATGTGATGGTCCTTGATCTGGATCTGGAATCACCGGGTTTGTCAGTCGGTCTGTTGGATCCGCGCAAGCAGCCACGATACGGGATAGTCGATTGGTTCGTAGAGGATCTGGTAGGGCAGGGTGATCATGTTGTCGAAGCGATGGCGGGTTTAGCTTGGGACAACGACTTCGATGGAGATGTGCTCATAGTGCCGGCTCACGGCGCAGATCCGGGCGAATACCTCGCCAAGTTGGGCCGGGTGTACTTGGACACCGATATCCCCTGGACGGCGCGTCTTCGCTGTTTGCTGGAAAAGCTCGAAGAGCGGCACAGACCGTCAATCGTCTTGTTGGAGAGCCGTAGCGGGCTGCACGATATCGCGGCCGCCACCGTAACCGACCTCAATGCACAGGTCCTGCTGTTCGCCGTCGACGCGGATAGCCACTGGTCTGACTACAGCGTTCTGTTCCGGCACTGGCAGAAGCAAGGGCTCGCGACCGAGATCAGAGATCGTCTGTCGATTGTCTCCGCACTTACGCCCGAACAAGAGGCGAAGCAGTACCTGAGAGGCTTTCAGGAGCGTTCCTGGAGTTTGTTCCGCGACCACCTGTACGACGAGGTGAGACCGAAGCATTCCGGGGATCCATTCTCGTTTGATCTTGGCGACAATGACGCACCGCACAGTCCTATCCCAATCTACTGGACTCGAGGTCTGGCCGCAGGCGCGTCGCTACGCAACGTAGGCCTCCCCCTTGCGTATCTGGATTTCCTGTCGGTGATAAAGCAGATGATCGACGATGATGGCGGCCGAGGCTCGAATTGAGTAGCGATGTCGACGTCCAACTGACTCGTGAGGCGCTCGCAAGTCTGCCGACCGGGACAAGTCATGGCGAGAGCCCCGCTCCGGAGCATGTCTATCTTCCCATGTCACATCTCAGGGCGATGCACCCCGACACGCTGGTAGTAACAGGTATGCGCGGTGCCGGCAAGACGTTCTGGTGGAGTGCGCTTCAAGAGGCTTCGGTGCGCCGCTTGCTGGGTGCGCACACGGATCGGTTTCGGCTGAGCGAGAAGGACGAGGTGCATCCGGGTTTTGGCGTGGTCGCTGCGCTCGACGACTATCCGAGCAAGGACGTACTACGGCAACTCATTACGAGTGGCTTGGAGCCCAGGATCGTTTGGCGCACCGTAGAGGCATGGCAACTTGCTCGTACCGGCGACCCACTGCGCCAACTCAGAACTTGGCAAGAGCGCGGGTCATATGTTCGCGACAATCCGGAGCCGATCGAACGAATGTTCATGGAGCGGGATCGAGAATTCGAGGAGCGGGGAGTCTACTTCATCATTCTCTTTGACGCCCTTGATCGCTGTGCGGACGGATGGCAGAATATGTACCCTGCAATTCGTGGCCTCCTCCAAACCGTGCTGGACTTACGTTCTTACCGGAGATTGCGAGCCAAGGTCTTTCTGCGATCAGATCAGATGGACGAAGGCGCGATTGCCGACTTTCCCGATGCATCGAAAGTCATCTCTTCGGCAGTGGAATTGAGCTGGCCGCGCCGCGAGTTGTACGGGCTACTGTGGCACCACTTGGCAAACGGACCAAACGGCGAGCAGTTCCGAGAGTTTGCCGGCGGCCGTTGGTCTTCGGCGGACATGGGCGAATCGCTGGCCTATCCCGTTCCACGAAGCATCGTCACGGAGGATAGTCAACGTGACAAGTTCCACTTGGTTGCCGGACCATGGATGGGACTTGGACCGAAGCGCGGGTTCCCGTATACTTGGATTCCGAACCACCTGGGCGATACTGAGGGACGCGTCAGTCCCCGTTCATTTCTTGCCGCTTTGCAGAAAGCCGCTGAGGTTACTGCCGACGAGCACTCGGAGCACCGGTATGCATTGCACTATGACAGCATTAAGCGTGGCGTGCAAGCAGCCTCCAAGATACGCGTAAGCGAGTTGTGCGAGGACTATCCATGGGTGGATCAGGTACTGAAGCCGCTCGCAGGGATGGTTGTTCCTTGTGAATTCGAGGAGATTGCCGATCGCTGGATCGGCGAGGGTGTAGTGGAGAGGCTGGAGTACGATACGGAAAATGATGCGGTGAAACTGCCCCCCCGTCACATTGAACTGGGGGCCGACGGCGTTCGTTCCGACCTCGAGTTGCTAGGTGTCTTCTTGAGGTTACTGGACGGCCGAGTGAATATTCCGGATGTATTCAGAGTAGGATATGGCCTTGGACGCAGGGGCGGCGTGCGGCCCATCTTGTGACGGATTCAGTTCAGCCAGGCGGTACTGATTTCGGAGGGGCGATTTGGCCGGCAGGCGCGGTTCCTGGTGCGGCGCGCTGCCGCGCACTGAGCCGGCCGACGGCGGCGAGGGCAGCTCGGCTCTTGGTGTTTGCCGGCATCGCTGCGAGGCGCGATCCCGAGATCGCGCGCGGTGACCACGTCCGCGGCTTCGCGATGTTCTTCGGCGCCGTAGACAGTGGCCGCCGCGGGCGGCAGGTGAAGACTCGGAACGGCTCTGGCAGTAGCGGCGGGGTCGGTTACTCCTCCCAGGGGTGGAGGATTACCTTGCCGGTCTCGCCGGTGAGCTGCAGGTCGAACGCCTTCCGGGCGTCCTTCATCGGCATGCGGTGGGTGATCTGCTTGTCGAGCAGATCACCGGAGTCGGCGATCACGCCGAGCAGCTTGGAGGCGTCGGCGCGGTTATAGTGCCACGCCCCGTACAGGGCGAGGCCGCGGCTGATCATGTCGCGGCTGGTGTACAGCGGCACCTCGCCGCCCTGGCCGACGAATGCCAGGCGCCCGCGGCGGCGCAGGCAGTCGAGCGCGAAGCGCTGCGCCGCGCCGACGCCGGAGCAATCCACGGCGGCGTCCACGCCGCGGCCGCCGGTCAACTCCCACACCTGCTCGACGGCGCCGTCGGCGGCCGGATCGATCGCCACGGCGCCGAGCTTCTCGGCCAGCTTGCGCCGATAGGGAATCGTCTCCACCGCGATCGCCCGCGCGCGCCGGTGCAGGACGTTGACGATCGCCCCCAGGCCCACGGGTCCGATGCCGGTTACCATCACCGTCTCGCCGCTGCCCACGTTCATGCGCTGCATGGCGCCGAACGTGGGGCCGAGACCGCAGCACGCCATGCTGCCGTGGTCGTACGACATCGAGTCGGGAATAGGAACCAGGAACCGGTCCTGCTTGATCACGTACTGTGCGTAGGTGCCGGTGCCGTGCTCGTACACGCCGAGCTTCTCGGGGCTGGGCTGGTTCTCGCAGTGGATGTACTCGCCGGCCAGGCACAGGTCGCACACGCCGCAACTCGTCTGCGGCATGACCGCCACCCGGTCGCCCACCTTGATCAGACTGGACTGGTCCACGTCCACCACCTCGCCGGCCGCCTCGTGGCCCATGGAGGGAAGTCCGCGCCCCGCTTTGTACGCCTTGTACTCGGTGCACATGGGCGCGCTGAGGATCTTCACCACCACCCACTCGCCCTGCGCCTGCGGATCGGGAACGTCTGCCAGGTTCACCTGCCGGTCATCGGTCGTCTGAACTACTTTCAAGATGGTACTCCCAGAATTGTGCTCGGGCGGCATCATAGTGACCCGCGCCGGTCGCGGCAAGGACGCCATGCGGTGCCTGCGGTGCCCGGCGGCGCCGTGGCCAGGAGCACGCGTGCACACCCCCGGGTGCCGCTTGCCGGGGCGCGCTGGGGGCGAGTAACTTTCGGCGCCGTGAATAGCTGCTCGCCGTGGGACGGCACCGGAGGATGACCGCCGCAGTTGCCGCCGGCGACGATGGCCTGACGCCGCGTCAGATGCGCGCCGCGCAGCGCAACTTCACGTTGTTCTCGTTCCTGAACGTGGTGTCGTTCCACCTGCTGACCGGCAACCTGATCGCACTCTACGCGCTGCGCCTCGGCGCCGGCGACCTGCTGGTCGGCGTGCTGTACTCGTTCTTTCCACTCGGCCAACTGGTGCCGCTGCTCGGGCGCCTCATCGTGCGCCGGCTCGGCACGGTGCGCACGATGGGCATCTTCTGGGTTGCCCGCTATGCGCTGATGTCGCCGATCCTGCTGGCGCCCCTGTTCGCGAACAGCGCCGCCCCGGTCAGCATCTGGCTGATCGTGGCGGCCGCGGTCGGCTTCAACCTGGCGCGCGGCGTCGCCATCACCGGTCACAACGCCATCGTCGGCGCCATCACCACCGAAACCGAGCGCGGGTCGTTCCTGTCTCGCAATCAGCTCGTGATCCATGCCGCGGGCATCGGCGCCGGCCTGGCAATCGGGCTGCTGCTGCAGGAGCAGTCCCCGCTGTGGTTGTATTCCCTGTTGATGGGAGCCGGCATCGTGATCGGCCTGTCCTCGACGCGGCTGGTGTTCCGCTTCCCGGAGCCGCCCGCTCCCGACCGCGCCGGCGGCTTCTTCGCATCGCTCGGACGCACGCTGCGGCGGACCGGCGTGCCACGCTTCCTGGTCCTGCTGGCGTTGCACAGCTTCGCCGTCTCCATGGTGATTCCGTTCCTGGTGGTCTATGCCAAGCGCGTGCACGGCCTCGGCGACAACACCGCCATGCTGCTCGGGGCGGTGGGTGGGGCCGGCGCCATCGCCATGGCGCTGGTGAGCGCATTCGTGATCGACCGGGTAGGCGCCAAGCCGCTGATTACGCTGTTCACCGCGACCCTCGCCGTGACCACGGTCATGCTGGCCGTGGCGCCGCCGCTCGACAGCGTCACCGCGGTGTGGGTGTACCTGGGCGTGGTGTTCTTCTTCGCCACCTTCGGCGCCGCCGGCTCCACCAGCGCCAACAGCGTCTACTACTTCAACCTCACGCCGAGCGCCGACCGGCTCAACCTCGGCATTCTCTACTTCCTGGTCGTCGGCATCCCGGCGTCGCTCGGGTCGCTGGGCGGCGGGTTGGC
>JAPPKD010000355.1 GCA_028820215.1 Spirochaetaceae bacterium
CGCAAGATCCGGGTCGGTGCGGTGTGAGGAACCCATAAAGGGGATTATGGGATAGCCTCCCCGGAGGCCGGCGGGACCGCGGGGACGTGCGGCGGGGTCGCAGCGACCGACGTGCGCTTCCCGCCACGACCGCGGGCAAGCGAGACCCTTGTGAAGATCCTGGCCGGCGCAGGGCTGCTCGCGCTCCTCGCTCTCTTCGGCTGGTGCGGAGGGGCGGCCCCAGCGCCCGCACTGGGGTTACCGTGTATTTCCGCACGAATCCGG
The DNA here is from genome assembly GCA_028820215.1 of Spirochaetaceae bacterium. The sequence goes on from JAPPKD010000355.1 coordinate 265, forward strand.
TCGGCACCCCCGGGTCGGCTTAGCGTAGGATCTCGCCCCCTCCCGCAAACACCCCCACTAGTCCGCCCGCAAGACAGCCATCGGATCGAGCCGGGCGGCCCGGCGCGCCGGAATCGCCGTGGCAGCCAGCGCGGCGAGAACGACGGCGGCTCCGGCCGCCGCAAACGTGACCGGATCGGAGGGACCGACGCCATAGAGCAGGGAGGCGAGGCCGCGGCCGGTCGCGGCGGCGGCCAGCAGCCCCGCCGTGAGCCCGACCCCGGTGACGGCGAGGGCGCTCCGCAGGACGAGCCGGACGAGCCGGCCGGGCGACGCGCCGACAGCCGCGCGGATGGCCAGCTCCTGGCGTCGCTCGGCGACGGCCCGGGCGAGGGCGCCGAAGAGGCCGACCATCGCCACGGCCAGAGCGAGGACCGCGAAGCCGGCCGCCGGCAGGACGCGAAGCCGCCGGTCGACGATGGAGCCGGCGACATGGTCCTCCAGGGTCCGTACCTCGGGGACCGGCAGCGACGGGTTCAGGGTCCGGATAAGGTCGCGAATCGCCGGGGCCAGGGCCATCGGATCGCCGGTGGTCCGCACCACGAGGTGCGCCACGCCGGTGGGCGCCCGCGCCCACGGGACGTAGAACGAGCCCGCCCGCGGCGCCGCGAGCCCCTGGTGCTTCATGTCGTCGACGACGGCGACGATGGGCGGGTGCCCCACGATGCCGAGGGCAGGAATGTCGCCGTAGTACAGCTGACGGCCGACCGCCTCCTCGTCCGGGTAGACGAAGCGGGCGGCCGTCTCGCTCAGCATGACGGGACCCGGGTCGGCGAAGTCGTCGGCGGCCTCGAACCGGCGCCCGTCCCGCAGCCGAGCCCCCAGCGCCGCGAAGTAGCCGCGGGTGACCGCGCCGAACGACAGGACGATCTCGCGCCTCGACGACTCGCCCCTGTCGTCCTCATAGGCGAAGTGAATCGAAATGGGCTCATCGTCGGGAGGCAGCAGGCTGCCGACCCCGGCCGCCTGCACGCCCGGCAGGGCGCGCACCCTTTCGAGCAGGGTGTCCACGAAGGCTTTGTGGTCGTCGCCCTCGACGAGAGGCCTGTCGGCAAGCATCAGCCGCGCCGTCAGGGCCTGCCGCGGCTCGAAGCCGGCGTCCTCGTCGAGCAGCCGGTCGACGGTCCTGACCAGCAGTCCGGCGCCGGTCAGCAGCACGATGGACAGCGCTATCTGGCCCGCCACCAGCCCCGCCCGCAGGCGCCTCGTGGTCCGCGAGCCGGTGGCCGCCGTGCCCCCGCGCAGGACGCCTTCGACCCGCACCGCGCCGGCCGCGGAAGCGCCGCCGCAGGCCGCGCCGGCCAGCAGGGTCAGGACGAGACCGGCCAGCACCACCGGCGGATCGAAGGTGACGGCGTCCACCCGCGGCATCGCGCCGGCGGCCATCGCCGCGAACAGCCGCAGGCCCGCCCAGGCCGCCGCGAGGCCCAGGACCAGCCCGCTGGCGGCCATCGCCAGACCCTCGACGAGCGCGGCCCGGACCAGCCGCGCCAGGCCCGAGCCGAGGGCGATGCGGACGGCGAACTCGCGGCTCCGGACCACCGAGCGTCCGATGAGGAGCGTCGCCGCGTTCGCGCACGCCACCACCAACACGAGCAGCGCCGCCGCGATCGACAGCCGCAGGACGGGCCGGAGCTCGCCGCGCAACGTCTCGTCCACCGAGCGAACCGCCGCGCTGTACATGTCGGCCCGGTATTCCAGGGTCTCGCGAACGACCCGGGTCGCGTCGTCCCGGGCCTGCGCGAGGGTGGAACCGTTCCGCAGCCGGCCCACGAGGCGGTAGCTCGCCCATCCCGCCGGTGCGACGGCCGGCGCACCGAGCCAGACGTCGACCTCGGCCGATGGAAACCCGAACCCGGCAGGCATGACGGCGGCGACGTCGTAGCGGCCCTCCCCCACCGTCACCGCCCCGCCGAGGGCGGACCCGCCGCTCTCGTCCTCGATTGCCCGGGCCAGCGACGCGCTGATCACGGCCCGGCTGTCGCCGGCCGCGAACCGGGGCGCGACGCCCCGCGCGGCCGGCACCCCGAGCAGCCCGAAGAAGTCGCCGGTGACGCTGGCCACCTCCGTCACGCGGACCGGACCGGCGCCGCGCACCACGCGTTCCCGCGTCTGGTGGCCGGCCAGCCGCATCGTGCCGAGACGGCGGTTCCACTCGTCGATGCGGTTGAGCCGTACGTCCGACTCCAGACCGTTCTCCGCGTACACCTGGACGATCGTGACCAGCCGGTCGGCGTCAGGGTACGGCAGCGGCCGCCAGAGCACGCCCCAGGCGACGGCGAGCACCGCAGTGTTGACGCCGAGGCCCAGGGCCAGGATGCCGATGGCCAGCGCGGCCGTCCCCGGCTGCCGCACCAGCGACCGGACGGCGTTCCGCGCGTCGTGGAGGATCGATTCGAGCATCGGGAAACCCGCCTGGTCCCTCAGCAACTCCCCGGGACTTGGTGAGGAGGTCGAGGTGCATCTCGACCTCCTCCGCCGCCTCACGCGCGAGCCCGACGGCGCGCGCACAGGTCCCGAACGCGCGACACCGATACGCGCCGCCGGCTCGCGATGCTCGTGCCCCGAAGGCAAGCCCAGGCCGTGACGCCGCCGAGATCGCTATCCGATCCAAGGGGACGGCGGCGAGGTCCGGTCCACTGCCCCGAACGACCGCGCTTGCCGACGGTCCGCCAGTATAGCCGGCGAGGACCCAGGGGCCGTTTCGTTCCCACAGCCGGGCTCGGCTCGCCGGCGACGGGGCGCAGATCGACACCACGACCGCGGCCGGCCGCCTCGTGGTGCGGCCTTGAGGGCAAGGTGCGTTCGCGGATCGCGCCGTACCGCGAACTCGGCGTCAAGCCGGTGACGCTCTTACAGGTGACGTCGGGCCGCAGGGCGAGCTACGCGAGCAGGGTCTTTGCCGAGAGGAATCATGCCAGAATGGTGCGGTAACCGAGGGGAACATCGTGCGGGGAACATCGACTGGTCGCGGCGCGGGTCAATGGCGCTCGGGCTTTCGCGAGGCGGGTCGAGGCCGTCGTCGCGCTGCCACCGGCAACCCTCCAGATGACTGGACCGTCGAAGGTGATGCACTGGGTGGTTGACTGACGGAGGCCGGGTCATGTCCATGTCCCTTGAGCGATGGTGGTACGCGTGGCGGGTCCGGTTGCGAATGCTCCTCAACCGGGACCGCGTCGACCGCGAGTTGGACGACGAGCTGCGTCACCACGTCGCGCTCGAGACCGAGTCGCGGCGGGCGCAGGGGGTGCCACCGGCCGAAGCGCGCCGGCAGGCGCTGGCGACCATCGGGGGTTTCGAGTCGGCCCGCAACCATGTTCGCGAGGCGCGGTTCGGGGCCGCGCTCGAGCACGTGCTGCGCGACCTCCGCTACGTCCTGCGGGTGCTTCGCCGGAACCCGGGCTTCACCGCCACGACGGTCCTGACCCTGATGCTCGCGATCAGCGCGACCATCGCCATCTTCACCATCGTCAACACGGTGCTGCTGCGGCCGCTGCCGTTTCCCGACGCGGAACGGCTGGTGACGCTCGCCTGGTCCGGGGACAGTGGCCGCAGTGGCGGGAGCGGCGGCCGCAGCCTCGGGCTCTCCGGCCCCCTCTACTTCCGCTATGCCGACGAGAGCCGCACCCTCGACGCCGTGTCGGCATACGAGGAACAGTCGGCGAACCTCACCGACCCCGACGATCCACAACGCGTGACGGCGGCGCACGTCACGCCGGCGTTCTTCGACGTGTTGCGAACGCCGCCGCGCTTCGGCCGGGTCCTCACCGCCGCCGACGCGCAACCGGACGCGCCGCCGGTGGCGGTGCTCAGCGATGCGCTGTGGCGCGCGCGGTTCGGCGCCGACCCGGGCGCGGTGGGCCGGATCATCGACATTGACATGACGCGCACCGAGGTGGTCGGGGTGATGCCGCCGGCATTCGCGTTTCCCGGGCCGGAGACGGCGCTCTGGCGGCCGCTACGCATCGACCGGGAGACCACGCAACTGGGCAACTTCTTCTATCGGGGCGTGGCGCGCCTTGCGGACGGCGTCACGCCGGCACAGGGGCAGGCCGAGCTGCAGACGCTGGTGTCGAATCTGCTCGACGTCTTTCCGGACCAGTATGCCGCGCCCTATCTCGCCGAGCGCGGCTTCCGGCCCCTGATCGTCCCGCTCCTCGAGACCGTCGTGGGCGACATCCGGGCGACGCTGTGGATCCTGCTGAGCGCGGTCGGCATCCTGCTGCTGGTCGCTTGCATGAACGTCGCCAACCTGTTCCTCGTGCGCTCCGAGGCGCGCACCGGCGAGCTCGCGATCCGCTTCGCCCTGGGCGCCCGCCGCCGGGGGCTCGCGGGCTCGGTCATCCTCGAGAGCCTGCTGCTCGGCTTGGCCGGCGGCGCGGCGGCGCTGCCGCTCGCCCAGCTGGCGGTTCGGACGCTCGTGCTTGCCGCCCCCGGGGACCTGCCGCGGCTCCACGAGGTCTCGGTCGACGGCTCGGTGCTGCTCTTCGGGCTGGTCGTCTCGGTGGCGGCGGGCCTGCTCCTCGGCCTGCTGCCGGCGTGGCGCGCGAGCGCGGTGGGGGCGGCGATCAACCTGACGGCGGGCGCGCGCGGCTCCACCGACGGCCGGGACCAGCAGCTTGCCCGCCGGGGCCTGGTGGTGGCGCAGATCTCCCTCGCGCTCACCCTGCTCGCCGGGGCGGGACTGGCGGTGCACTCGTTCCAGCGGCTGGCCGCGATCGAGCCGGGCTTCGAGCCGACCGGCGCGCTCACGTTCGAACTGACGCTTCCGGACCGCGGCTACCCGACCCCCGAATCGCGGCTGGCCTTCCACGGCCGGATGCTCGAGGGCCTGAACGGTCTGCCCGGTGTCTCCGGCGCGGCGGCGGCGACCCACATGCCCCTGTCCGGCTCCTGGCGGACATCGGACATGCACTTCGAAGGGTGGCTCGACGCGGACGGCGGGCGGCCCGTGCTCCCGTGGAAGCAGGTGTCGCCCGGCTACTTCAAGACGATGGGCATAGCGCTGCTCGCGGGTCGCGAGTTCGACCGCCTGGATGCCGAGAGGGCGCCGGTCGCCATCGTGTCGCGGTCGCTGGCGGAGACGTACTGGCCGGGAGAACCGGCGGTGGGCAAGGGCCTCCGACCGGGCGGACTGCCGATACCGCCCGGCGACGGGTTGTTCCGGGTCGTCGGGGTGGTGGAGGACGTGCACGAGACCGCGCTCCACGAGGATCCGCCGGCGATGAGCTACTACCCGATGGCGTTCACAGGCCGCCTGGACGGAGACATGACCGCCGTCCAGCCGGCCATGCGCTACGTGATCCGCGCCCCGAACGCGGCCGCGCTGACCGGCGGGGTCCGCGAGGTCGTGAACGATCTCGAACCCGGCCTCCCGATCACGGGCGTCGCCACCCTCGAGACCCTGGTCGCCGGCGCGCGCGCGCAGCGGGCGTTCGTCATGGTCCTGCTCATGGCGGCCGCCGCGTTCGCCCTCCTGCTGACGGTCGTCGGCCTCTACGGAGTCATCGCCTACATGGTGACCCGGCGGCGGCGTGAGTTCGCCGTGCGCATGGCGGTGGGGGCGCAGGCGGGCGACATCCGCCGGCTGGTGCT